>CAZFWM010000220.1:0-12307 GCA_964522545.1 uncultured Thermodesulfobacteriota bacterium | reverse complement strand
AAGATACACTTCTGAATGACGCAGCTTAAGAAAACTTCTGACTGTCGAGTATATATATTTTCTATCGATACCGAACCGGATCAGGTCTCCCACCTGGTGATCGTTCACTCCCGGGACGACCATGGCGCAGATGCTCGTCATGATCTCGTTTCGCGCCAGATTCTCCAGGGCCTTGAACTTGAGGTCCATGAGCTTCCGCCCCCTGATCTTCTCGTAGACATCGTCCGTGAGCCCGTCGAATTGGAGGACCAGAAACCTCAGGCCCGCCTCTCGCAGTGTGCGGACATAGCTTTCGCTCCCGAGCTTCAGGCCGTTGGTCAAAAGAATCGTGTTGAATCCGAGCTCCATGATCCTGCGAATGATTTCAGGCAGGTCCTTGCGAAGGGTCGGCTCTCCTCCGCTCAGATAGACGGTCGGCTTCTTTCCCTTCCAGGCCGAGAGCCGCTCCACGATAGTCTCTGCCGGGATGTCTCTGGTAGGTCCGCTTCCCGAGTCGGCGTAGCAGACCGGGCAGCTGAGGTTGCACTTCTCGGTGACGTCGATATAGACGATGCTGATATTTCTGGACGAGCCCTTTCTGGGCAGCTCGGGGTCGCTGCTTTGGCCCGTGCAGTGGACCATGGATGAGACCGATTCGAAAAAGCGAAAATTCCTCCGGTACAGGAGGTCTTTAGAACCGTGGTCCGGGCACCGGCGAACCATATAGAGTGAAGATCCCCTCAGGACGACGTCCGCGTCGACGAAGTTACCGCACGTGGGACAGGGGCTCCGGGTGCTCCTCAGCTTGCGATCGTTTTCTATCTCGTCCATGAACCGCCCCGATTTTATCCGACTCAAGAAGGGTGGGAAGCAAAAACGTCTAATGAAAACATAAGCCACCGTAACCTGCGAGGTCAAGCAGGAGCAGGATTGTTGCGGAGGCGGCGCCATTGTGGCATCCTCACAGGAATTGCAAGGGGGGCACGCAAAGATCATGTGGCTTCTTCTTCTCATCCGTGACATCCTGGTAATGCTGGTCCTCTTCGGGGTGCCCGGCTATTTCCTGTGCAGGGCCTGCCTGGGCCCGCTTTGCCGGGACGAGGCCGCCGTGCTGAGCATCGCGGCAGGTACCACCGCAGTGTCGATCGGTTCTTTTTCCTTCGCCCTGGTCAGCCGGACCTTTCTCGGTCCCTCAACGATCATCGCCTTCAGCCTCACGATTTCCATCGCTTCGATCCTGGTCACGGTCCTGCGTGCGGGCGGGGCCTCAGCGGCGGTCCGGGAGATCGTCCGATTCGAACCCGCCTCGGGCAAGGGGACCCGGGCCCTTCTACTCGGCGTCGCCGTCTTTTCCTTCTACCTTGTGAACTACGACCGGGCCCACTTCTATTATCACTGCATAAACCAGAACGTCGTGTACGCCATCGAGCCCAATGCCATGCTCGAGGAGGATATCGCAAGCATCTTTGAAGGACTCTGCGAGGAGCCGATCCCCGAAGGCGAAAAAGACGAGTACGGAGATCTCCTGTCGATCGTCTGTGACGGCAAGGACGGCCCTCGAAAGGAGATGAACCTCTTAACCAGGCGCACCACGGGTCAGCGCTATGGAACCACCGCGCTCATCGTCCCTTATGCGGCCCTCTTCAGGGGGGTCGGATTCAGAATGTTCTTTGCCCTGGTCGGCTTTCTCCTGGCCTCATTCACCTTTCTCCTGGCCGAAAGGCTTCTGGGACGCACGGCCATATGCCTCGCCGTTGCCGCCTTTGCCTCTCTCAATCCTGAGGTGATCAAGATCATCATTCTGGACGAAAACGTGATGTCCTTTGCCGTCTCCACGGTGGGGCTCTATCTCCTGCTGAGAGCCCCCAGGGGCAACCACCTGGCGCTTTTCATGCTGGGGGCCGCCATCGGAATTCGTCATATCAACCTTGGGCTGATTCCCGCTGTAGCGTACTACATCTGGTCGTCCATGGATGATAAGCCATCGAAGAGAGCGGCGAGACTGGCCTCGCTGCTGCCCGCCCTCGTGCTCGGCCTCCTGCCCTGCCTCATGCACCACCAGGCTGCATACGGTACGATCTTCCAACACGAGCACTTCGTAGATGAGGCCTTCTACTACTCTCCCCACAGCTTCCTGGGAAAGGAATTCCTCCACTCGGGCCTCCTGAACTTCCCCTTCTTCCATGATGTCATCCGCACCCCGTACAACCCCTTTCCCATGTTCCTCTACTGGCCCATCTACATAGCGGCTCACCTCGGCCTCGTCGCCTGCGCCCTCATGTGCATGGGCCTGGTGTGGCTTTTCATCAACGAGAGGCGGCTCTTCTGGACGCTCGCGATCTGGATCGTCCCGGTGGGGTGCCTGCTCGCCGTGATAGAGGATTGGGTCGAGCCGAACAAAATGGGCGTCTGCCTCACTGTGTTCGCCGGGCCCACAGTGCTTCTGACCTGCGGCTTGCGGGCCCTTTGTGACGCTTCCCGGTGGAAAAAGAACATCCTCACTCTGGCCCTTCTGGTGGGAGTGCTCTTCGCGCTCGTCAAAACAATCGCTACCGTGGATTTTCCTCCCGACCCGCGTTACCCGTCCAAATATCCCCTTGTGAGACGGGAGAGGCCGGAGTACCTCGAGTACGATCGTGCGCGGTTCACGAAAGGAAATCTTTTTCCCGACTTCAGCCTGGCCCAAGACCACGCCTCCTTCGATCCGGGCAAACGCCTGGCCGGTCTCTCCGTGGACTTCACTCAGCGCGACTTCCTGCTCGACAGGGAGCACCTTCCGGGCGAAATCGTTCAGGACGCCTCGCCGGTCCAGCTGGTCCTGGACCTCGGCACGCCCCTGGTGGGCCGCACCGACTTCCTCAGGCTCGAAGACCCCGCAACAGAGCATGAGGACGTTTTCGTCGACCTCTCCGCGCCGGAAGTGGAATACATGATCGAGGAAATCCAGGTGGAATGGGCCGAACATTCTCTCGACGTGATGTTCTTCAGGAAGCCTGGAGGGGTGATTAAGATCTTCATGCGCTTTGGGGGGATGGCGGTCCACGACTACGACATGCATCACCCGCGCTTCGGTATGCAGCTGGCGCCCCACCCGAACCTCCGGATCGAGCCCGGCAGGTCAGCAATGATCCCATTCATCGTCAGCTCCAGGACGCGGCTGCGACTCGTGGAGATGGTCGATGCCGAGCAGTCACTCTACTTCGTCTGGGATATCCTTCTGGATGATGGCGAACTAACGGTGGGACGCTGCCACAAGCATTTCCACAATTAGGCGCTTTCATTGTGTAAGCAAAGGAAAAGGGGAAAACTGGAAAAATGGAAAAGGCATGAATTGTATAGAGTGTCATCGATAGTCTCGCAAAAAAAGTCGGATTGATCAGATATGTCGTCTCGACCATCGCATTTTGTCATTTCGACCGCAGGGAGAAATCGTTAAAATTTATAATTTTTCCCCATTTCCCCATTTCCCAGTTTTCCCTTGCTTACACATCTTTTCGGTTGCGGCTTGGCTGCGATAAGCTCCCTATGAAAACATGAGCGTCTTGGCTTTGAACATCATCTCGTAGAGGAGTCGCCGGTCCATCTTCACCAGCTTCCGCCCGACTCGTCCCAGCTGTCTCGGCCTCAGGTAAAACCTCCTGTAGGCGTATGACTTCAGGGCCTCCACTTCTTCCGGGCCCATATCCACCGTACCGACCGTTGCCCGGCTGTACAGCAATTTGTCCCACTCCATGTGGCCGAGTCGGCCCTCCCGGAGGAGTCTCTCGTACATGGGAGAGCCGGGGTGCGGCGTATAGATGAAGAAGTCCGCGCCATCGAGATCGAGCTCGCACGAAAGATCTATGCTCTTCAAAGCATCCTCTCTCTCCTCCTCCGGGTACCCTATGATGAAATACCCCTCCAGGTGCATCTTGCTGTGCCGGCGAACTATCTGCACCGCACGACGAACGTCATCCGTGGCAAAGCCCTTTCCCATGTGCTTCAGGATCCTCTCCGATCCCGATTCCGCCGCAATGGTGACGGCCTTGCAGCCGCTCTTTTCCATGGCGGTGACGATCTCCGGATCGAGGCTGTCGAGCCGTACGGCGTTCTGAGCGCAATCCCAGCTGATCCCGCCGTTCAGGCCGGCAATCCTCTCGCAAAATCCCAGCACATAATCCTTATCGAAGGTGAAGTTGTCATCGCAGACCGAAAAGTGCCTTATGCCGAACCGCCTTTCCAGATAGTCTATTTCGTCTATGACGCCTTCGAGTGAACGGTACCTGAGTTTCCTGCCCGTGATCGTCCAACCCGCGCAATAGCTGCACGAGCGGGAGCAACCTCTCGATGTCATGATCGGCATGTAATTCCCGTGGCTGATCCACTTTCCATGATATCTTTCGGGACGGAGGAGCTCCCAAGCCGGGCGGCCCAGGGCGTCGAGATCCATGACCGTCCCGGGAGGATTGATCTGAACAGAGCCGTCCCTCCGAAAAATGAGCCCGGGGATTCCTTCCAGCTCTTCCGAGGAGATCCCGTCGGGCCCGTAACCCCGGATGATCAATTCCACCAGCCGACAGAGACCGGTCTCCGCTTCGCCCCTGAAGGCGAACTCGAGCTGCGGAAGCTGGCTCAGGACCCGACCGGAATCGCCGCTCGGATGCGGCCCTCCTCCCACGAGGGGAAGATCGGGCCCCGTTCGCCTCGCGAGGCTCAGAAGGGAGCTCACATGCGAGACATCCTTCGAGTAGAACTTGACGCCGGCCGCCACGAGACCATCTTCTTTCAGTGCGAGATCGAGCTTGGCCCTCCAGTTCCTCTCCCTGTGGAGATCGAGAATCACGGGCCTCACATCTATCCTCGAAAGAGCGGCGGCGAGGTAGCCGAGGCCGATATCGGGATGGCTAGTGTCGTGCACTTGCAGGCCGGAATAGGGCTTGATCAGGAGAACCGATTCATTCATCCCCCGGGTCCCTCTCAATGCTGGAACAGGATGGTTGCGGCCCTTCGGACAATGGTCTTCACCTGGCTGAAGGAGCGGATCTCCCTGGCCAGGCGCAACAGGATCTTCGGGCGCATATAGAACCTGAGGTGCGCCTTGCGTGGAAGCCTCTTCATCTCGTCCGGACGGATCGCGCCGGGACTATAGGCTATCGAGTGTATGTAGAGGTCGTCATAATCGAGACGGGGAATCTCGCCTCTCGACCTGATCTCCTTGTAGATTGGGCTCCCGGGGAAGGGAGAGTAGTTGAAAAAGTTGGCCCTGTCGATGTCGAGCCTCACGGCCATGTCGATCGTTTTTCGGATGTCCTCGATCGTCTCTTCCGGATAGCCCAGGATGAAAAAACCTGTGAGCCGTATCTTCGACCTGGCCTTGATCATCCCGACCGTCTCTTCGATCCTAGCGAGAGTGATCCCTTTTCGCATGTGATCGAGAATTCTCTGGCTTCCCGATTCGATACCGAGGGCCATCGAATAGCACCCCGCACGCTCCATCAGAGAGATCAGCTCCTCATCGATCGTGTCGATGCGCACACCGTTCGTACAGGACCAGCATAGGGGCGGCCCGGAGGCGATCAGCTCTCTGCAGAGATCCACGGCGAAGTCGCGGTCGTAGGTGAAGTTGTCGTCCATGACGTGGAGCTCCTCGATTACGTGATCCTCTGCGAGGAGCCGGAACTCGGCAAGGATGTTTTCCACGCTCCTGGTTCTCACGCTCCTGCCCATGGACTTCTCGGCTCCGCAGAATCGGCAGCGGTACGGGCACCCCCGGCTTAGCACGACCGGGGCGAGCCTGCTCTTCCTCGAAAAGATCCCGTTGGGGGCGATAGGGTAGTCGCCCGGCCGGACGAGGTCCCAGGCCGGGATGCCGAACCGGTCGAGATCGTCGACATAGCTCTTCGGATTCAGGACGATCCTTCCGTTCTCTCTCCATACGAGATTCGGAATCCCGGAGAGTGCGTCCGCATCCGGGAGGCCGCCTGCTTCCAGCCGGTCCAGGAGCTGTGGGAATCCCTCCTCTCCCTCACCCCGGAAGGCATAGTCGATATCCGGAATCGACTCCATCGTCTCCACGGGCTCGAACATGGGGTGCGCCCCGCCCACAACAATGGGGATGCGACCCAACACCTCTCTCACAACATGGGTGTAGCGCTTCACGGAGGTGAAGGCGGAAGTGAACATATTGAAGCCGACCGCGTCGAAGGAGCGTTTCCCCAGGTAGGCGCCGAATTCCTTCGGCCCGATCCCGTCGCGTACACAGTCGAGGATCTTGATCCTGTGCGCTTCCCGCGCGGCCGCTGCAATATAGGCGAGGCCGATATTCGGGATCACCGTATAGCTACGACCTTTTGAATTCTGAGGGTTTATGAGAAGTACATCCATTTGACGACTTCCGCGCCGGCGTGCGTGCCGATCCGGTGCATCTCTAGATACGGAAATAAGTGGAGAGGCTCCTCCACGAGAGTCTCACGAACTGCGCGGGAGTTCGTATCTTGGAGAGGAGCCCTTTCACGACCTTCCAGCGAATGTAGAACCTCAGGTAGGCCGTCCTCTGGAGCCCGAACAGCTCTTCCCTGGAGAGGCTTCCATTGGAGACCGAGACTTGATCGTAGTGCCAAGTGGACCAGTCCGCGCCCTTGATCCGCCCGCTCTTTTCGAGGTCCTCGTAGATCTTCGTGCCGGGATGGGGAGTGAATAGAAAAAAGGAGGCCATGTCCAGGGGAAGCGACCTGGCGAGCTCTATGGACCTAAGAATGTCGGAGCGTTCTTCCCCGGGATACCCGATGATGAAAAAGCCGAGCATGTGCATGCGAGTGGCCCGGGCGATGAGCCCAACCTTATCCTTCATCACGTGGAGGGCCGCCTCCCGCCCCATCCTGTCGAGCACGCGCTGGGAACCCGACTCCACGCCGATGTAGACCGAGTAGCAGCCCGCCTCTTCCATGAGCTTCAGGGTTTGCTCATCGAGCGAATCGAGCCTCAGTCCGTTCGTACACCTCCATCGTAGGCCGAGGCATTCCCGGATCATGGCCCGGCAGACCTCGCGCGCAAATTTGCCGTTCAAAGTGAAATTGTCGTCCACATGGCAGAACTCGCGGACGCCAAAGTGATCTTTGAGACGCCGCAGCTCGGCGATGATGTTGGAGATCTTGCGGAAGCGCAGCCTGCGGCCCGTGACAAGGTGGCCGGCACAGTAGGCGCAACGGTAAGGGCACCCTCGCGTAGTCATAAAGGGCACGTAAACCGCGCCCGAGTAGTCCTTGGGATAGCTCGAGGGGCGGAGCTCATCCCAGTCCGGCAGCCCAGCGCCGTCGATCTCTTCGACCGGGCGGGCATGGGTGACATTCACCCCGTTCTTGGACCTCCATGCCAGGCCGTGCACTGTCCCGGACTGACCGAGCTTATCGAGGTCGCAGCCGTCTTCCAGCCTCGTGCAGATGTCGGGAAAAACCTCCTCCCCCTCGCCCACGACGGCGAAGTCCGTTCCCGGCATCATCTCGAGTGTTCCGTCCGGGTCTGCCGACGGGTGGGGCCCTCCCACCGCGACCATGGGCGGAGCGGGCATCGCCTTGAGCATCTCGACGATTGTGCCCACTTCGTAGAGGTCCTTGGTATAGGTCTTGATCCCTGCCAGATCGGGGCGGACCTCCCTGACTATGCCAGGAAGGTCCTTCAAGGATACGCCTCGCTGGAGGCAGTCAAAAATCCTCACCTCGTGTCCGCCGCCCTTGAGCGCACGGCTCAAGTATCCGAAGCCTATATCCGGCCCGACCGTGTTGTAGAGCCTTTTTCCCGCCGGTCGAATGAGAAGCACTTTCATAACTGGACCCAGATTCGATTCCTATTTCCGCAAATCTCACGAGCGGTTCATTATAGATCACTCCTGGAGCGTATCAAAGCCCGACCGGGATGTCATTACGAACTCAGGTTGCCATTCCGACATCCTATTGTCATTCCGACAACATTCTGTCATTCCGAGGCGAAGCCGAGGAATCTTCGCTCAATCCGCCATCTTGTGATCTGCCGAACGAGTCTGTATAACTAGTGAAACCTCGACTTCCAATCTTGCGAGGCAAGAACCGGGCATGGACATACAAGAAGTTCTCATAGGCCTTCCGATCCTCATCCAATCGCTGCCGGGCCAGGGCTACTGGATTTTGTTCCTGGTGTTCCTGCTCGAAGGGGGCGTGACCGGCATCATCGCCGGCTTCCTGGTCTCTCTCGGCTACTTCAAGATGCTGCCCACCTTCGGGATCTTCATGGTCGAGGAGGTGGTGACCGATCTGATGTGGTATCCGATCTGCTGGTACGGAGGGAGACCGGTCGTAGAGAAAATCGGGCGTTTCTTTCGCATGGACCTCTCGGCACTCGACAGCGTGGCCGGGCACTTCCGCGAGCACGGCGGCAAAACCCTCTTCGTCGGAAAAGTATCCGTGGGAGGGGCCGGGATGGCGATACTCCTCGCCGCGGGCCTTTCCGGGATGAGCTTCAAGAGGTACGCCCTATACAACACGCTGGGAAGCGTTGCCTGGTGCGGTGGGCTTCTGGTTCTCGGCTACTTCTTCGGAGAGCACTACAAGCTGGTGATGCGTTATCTCGGCCTCTTCGGGCTATGCGTCATGGCGCCCTATTTTCTACTCTTCGTCTTCAAGAAAAGAATCATTGCCTTCCTTCGCAAAGCATGGGCTGCCTTGCAGGAAAAATGGAGGGGCAGGTCGTCCGGTCGATGATGCGACTCGCATAGGGGGGTAGATCCCTACCACTTTCACAGAGCATTCCCTACTTTGTTTCCTAACTTGGCATCAAATTTCATTATGATGCAGTGGATTACGAAGATATCGAAATCAAAGAGTGACTATTTGGCAAGGATCAGAGGTGCGGACAGATTGCAGATATGTTGCCCCTGAGGTGATAATAAATCCTGTTTGGACTAACCAGAAAAAGGCCCCACTGGAAAACCAGTAGGGCCGTCTGTGTCGATCAGTCAGTCCAGGCTCTTATTTCCCAGCATAGACCCATTCCATGTCTTGGATCTGCTTGGCCCCTCCATAATAGAGGCCTGAGTAAATTACTACCCACCCCATTTCAGTGAAGGGGACAGAAAGCTCCATGTCTACGGCAGGGTGCGTGACCGGAAGGAAGTCCATCCAGAGTGGGATAATCTGGACGGATGGGAACAGCTTTATCGCTACGGTCATCCAGACACACCGTTCCGCCGCAGCTATTCTAAAGTCCAGGTCCAGCATACCGGGTGCACTGGTTGAATAGGAGGCATCCAACTCAAGAATAAATGGCGCGCAGTCCGTATCATCACCATCGACAAATCCATCGCAGTCATTGTCTATGCCGTCGCTACATATCTCAACAGCACCCGGATTGATTTCTGGGTCTGTATCATCACAATCTCCCTCGCAGTCCATCCAGCCATCTACGTCTCCGTCGGCTTCTATCACGCCGTCACAATCGTTATCTTTGCCGTCGCAAAGTTCGGGGGCTCCAAGATAAATGTCCGGATCTAAATCGTCACAGTCATCACCCATGCAACCCGGATCGTCATCGGAATGGCCATCTCCGTCTATATCCCTGTCAAAGGGATCCCCACTACAATCCCAGTCAACTTCATCGCAGATCTCTACAGCACTTGGGTTGATGACCAGGGTCGAATCATCACAGTCCAAACCACCACAGGCTTCGTCCAAGTATATATCACCGTCCATATCCCAGCAGTCATCAATTGAGATAGCATAACCGATTTTGTCTGAACTCCCTTTTGCGTGATACCACATTTTCAAGGACCCATCAGATTCTTTTAAAACAGACGGAGATTCTACGTTGCGATCATCCCATGTTTCAGCCGCACCCACATCCAGTATGGGATTGGCGGGGTGCCTATCCCAATTGATTCCATCAGGGGAAATGGCGAGACCAAGTTTGTGGCCACTGTCAGGACCGCCGGCATACCACATTGCATAGAATCCACCATCTTCTTTTAAGACAGAAGGTGCAAAAACAGCATCATAATCCCATCCATCCGGATCCGGAGAGAAGACGGGATTGTCGGGATACTTGGTCCAGTTGATACCATCTGGAGACGTTGCATACCCGATCCAATAGTAACGACTCGATCGGCCGCCCCAATACCACATTTTATAGGTTCCATCCGATTCTTTGATGATGCTTGGAGCTGTAACTTGTCCATGATCCCATTCTCCTGACGACCCAACAGTTAGAACAGGATTACCGGCATATTTGGTCCAATTGATACCATCCGGAGACGTTGCATACCCGATCCTGGAATGGTCAGCACCAGGGCCCCATGCGGCATACCACATCTTGTAATTTGCTTCTACTTCCTTCAGCACAAAGGAAGTCGTTGTGTGAGCCTCATCCCACGAACCGGGTGGTCCTGGTTCCACAATGGGATTACTGGAGTCCTTGGTCCAGTTGATACCATCACTAGAGTGTGCAACGCCAATTCTTTTCGTTGAGCTACCAGAGCCGCCGCCCCGGTAATACATTTTGTACGTTCCGTCTGTTTCTCCCAAAACAAAAGGAAACGTGACAAAAGAATCATCCCATGATCCACTGGGTCCTACATCCAGAACAGGATTACCCGGATACTTCTCCCATTCCGTCTGAGCCATGCCGGCGCTCGACCAGAACGTCACGGCTGCTACAGCGAGAAGTACGATACTCCACCTCATTGAAAAAAGTTTCATCATGCCCCTCCTTTCCTGTGGATGCCGACAACGTAAAATTTGTCTGTCCGCATCGAAATCAAAAGAGACTTCTCTGATGCCTTCCCTGCCAGAGTCAGGGGGCTACATCAAATTATTTAAAGTCAACATAACGGCTGGATGGATAAAGAAGGAGTAGATAAAAAAGGTGATGTGAAAAGTGGTGATGACTGGATGTGCCCGTTCCCCCTTCTTTTTGCTGCGCCGTTTGTGCTCTGAGCGACTCTTTCCTATAAACTATATCACATTTTTAGGGAAACTGGAAATCGTCACTTTTTAAGGATTCTCATCCTTCCATCTTCATAATAGGTACATGTCCTTAGCAGCCCGTTGGAAAATATACTATTCAACGGACTGCTAAACTCGTTACCAGAATCCGCCTATTTCATTTCCCGATACAGATACAAGCTCGACTGCCGACCGTCTCGGAGCATACATCTTTCGCACCGGTGCCCTCCCTGTAGCCGCCCAAACAGAATCCGGCACCACAATTCGAATCACAACTTTGGCCATGCTCCGCTATGGAAACCCTCAACTTCATCTCCCGGCTGACACTGCCGAGCACGCCGAACATGATGTTTCCGTGGACCGATAACTTCTCCTCCGGTCCTGTCGTCCCGATGCCGACGTTGCCTGAGTTATCAATTGTTAATCTTTGATTATCACTAGTCCAAAGAGCCAATTTGTTTGTATTATGATCGTATTGCACTCTGCCGACAGTCGCGCTCACAGAGTCGCCAAAAAATAGAGTTCCTGCTGCAGTCGCAGGAGAACGAATAGTAATTGCAGCGCTGCCATTTTTCTCGATTTGCAATACGGTCGATGCATCAGGCCCCCCAACACTTGCATCAGATGCCATGACATGAAGCGGCGCATAAGGACTCGTCGTCCCGATACCGACGTTGCCGGAGGAGTCTATTACCATCTGATTAGCAGTGCTGTTTGTATCAAAACGCATTTTATCTGCATTATGGTCATAGACGATTCCTCCTTCCTCGGTATCACCACTTTGAGCAAAAACGAGTCGACCACTAGAAGCAGCACCTGACTGAAGACTAATGCCCGTGTGATCAGATGATCCTACTACCAGATCGTCTGAAGCCGTATCCGGCGTAAAGGGAGTGCCGGAGGTCACGACGTGTAACGTACCAAGCGGGCTCGATGTCCCGATGCCGACGTTGCCGCTGACATACAGATTCGGCAATTCTCCCACCCTTAACACGAAAGGCGAGGAGGTGAGCTTTTTGCGCGGAGTCAGGACGTTCCCGGCCACGACCAGCTCGATCCAGAGCGCGTCATAGTCATCCGGGATTGCCACGGTCGATCCGAGAACCACCGTGTAGATCCCGGTGCTGTCCGGCGTCACCGAGCCGTGGGTCTCTGTCCAGACCGCGCTTCCTCCGCTCGATGTCTGGTACAGCCGGAACACAATGCTCGTGGCCGATGTCACCGGACTCCCGTTATACAAAAGCCGGCCCTGGTATGTGATCTGATCCGGCACATCAGCAATGACAGATAGGCTCACAAGAAGAACCAGAATCAAAACCAATATGATCGCTACTGCCTATCCGGTTGACTCAGCATGGTACAACATCTTGTATGTAGTGGGT
>CAZFWM010000219.1:0-12373 GCA_964522545.1 uncultured Thermodesulfobacteriota bacterium | reverse complement strand
ATCCATCCGTCGCAGTCGTTGTCGATGAGATCGAAGCAGTCCTCGTCGGCGCCCGGGTTGATGGCGGGATCGGAGTCGTCGCAGTCGGTGCCGCCGCAGGCCTCATCGCTGTACCCGTCTCCATCGGCGTCCCAGCAACTTCCGCCCAAGTCGACAGTCAGGGTGTAGTCGCCCGGCTCCTCCTTGCCGGCCACGAGAATCACATAGGATGTGCTGGCAGAAAGGACCTGGGAGATCGTCTCGGGCTGAAAGACATAGGAGCCCTTTATGAAGGTGACTCCATCGTCCTGGAAGAGGCGAATGTCGAAGTCGCCGGCGCCCGCCCAGTCGAGGGTGATATCGATGGTGGGCTCGTAGCCCGGGTTCGGCGTGGTGAACCGGTAGTAGTCCTTGTCGCCCGTGTAGTCCGCGTCGAAGCCAATGGTGCAGAGGCTCCCCTTGGCCACCTTGGCGCTGGTCACCGTGCCGAGGCTCATGGCTTCGGCGGGTGTCTCATTGGGATTCTGCTCCATCACACCGCCGCTGCATGAGCGGTCGCCGTCGAGGCAGTCGTCGTCGATCCCGTTGCCGCAGATCTCCGTGGCGCAGGGATGGACGTCCGGGTCGGAGTCGTCGCAGTCGGCACCCCAGCAGACCTCATCCTCGTAGCCGTCCCCGTCGTCGTCCCAGCAGTTGGGGCAGTACCCATAGATCGCCTGGATCCCCTCGATGTCATCGTCCTCGATGGTCCGCTCGCTTATGCCGCTCCCGCATGCATAGGGGCACATGGTGGAACGAGAGCTGCACGGTCCGGAGCACCCGACGGTCGTGTGGTCGAGCCCGAGGGCATGGCCGAGCTCGTGGGTGGCCACCCCCTGGATGTCATAGGTCGAGCCTATGCACCAGCTGATTCCGGAGTCGTAGAACATGATGTCCCAGCCGTTGTTGACCGTGTACCCATCGTGGATGGTGACGGCCAGGGCGCCCCCGCCGGTCTCGTCTGCGGCAAAGACCACGTTGTGACCGTCGTAGATGCTCACGTAATCGATCGAGGTCTGTCCGTCATACACGAATTCGAAGCAAGCCTCCCCCGCGATGTCCCATTCATCAGCGCCAGCCCGGACCGCCGCGATCTGGGACGCTTCGCTCCCGGCGCAGGTGTCGGCAAAGTTCGGGTTCACCTCGAACTCGGAGACCCCGTCAACGTGATGGCCGAGTCCGGGTTCCCATCCATGTGCGGCGGGTGACAGGGCCAGTGCCAGAGCGAGGCAGGCAGGAAAGAGCAGGTACTTCTGCAGATTGGATTTCATTTGTCGTCCTCCTAACGCGGTCGAGCCGCAATCGAAAAAAATATGCAAGCCGTCTTTCAACCCTCAGCGGGGGGCGGCGATGGTGAACCGGACCACCTCGCGGACCCTCTGGAGCGAGAATCCGTCCGCCACATTGAGGTTGACCTCGCTCTTGAGCACCTCTTCGCCGCTGGCCCTCCGTTCGACCTGAAAGAGCCCGTGGCTCCATCCGTAGACGATATAGTAGTCGGTCTTCTCCTGACGGGCCAGGAAGACGAGCACCCTCTCGCCCTCGAAGACCTCGGCCGTGTCGGAGACCTCGACCCTGGCCACGCCCGGAACCTCTCCGCCCGGGATGACGAACTCAACCTTCCGGAGAGCCTGGGAGCCCTTCATGGCCTCCTCCACGGAGATCTCCACGTGGGTGAGAGGGATCTGGTGTGCCACGCCGGGCCAGGATCCCATGATGGTCCATACTCTGGTCACGGTACCTTTGAGGACCAGATCGGCGTTGCCCGTCAGGGTCTGGAGCGTCATGTCGGGCCTCACGAGGGCCGATGCGCTGCCCGCAAAAAAGAGAGTTGTCCCGAGCAGGATCGCAACAGCCAATGTCGCTCTTGAAAGGCGTTCGTTCATTATTCTCTCCTCCTGTTAAATAATTTTTAAAAACCTAAAGAGACTCAACTAACCATTATCGTTGAAATTTATAAAAAAGTCAACATTTATTTCAGTGGGAGGATCCCTTGAGTCGGAAATCGCCCCAATGATTTCAATATATTACAATTAATGGCAGCTGATTCGAGGTGGCGCTAAAAGAGCGTGTAGATGAACGGCGCCATGGGGGAGCTTGTGGTAAAGAGGATCAGTGCGCCGAAGAGAAGTGTGATCAGTACGATCGGGAGGAGCCAGAACTTCTTGCGGACTTTGAGAAAATGCCAGAACTCCTTTGCCATGTCCCAAGTATTCATTGAAGGATCGTCTCCCGTCGCCTGATAGTCGAAATTGTTGGTACCAGCTACAGACACCTGATTATGACATCTAGATCCATTCCCGTAAAGTATGGAGATCTGTTTTGGAAATCAGAACTGCCGCTCGTACTGCTCTTTGACGAAGTCGCTGCGATCGCGGATCCTCCAGTAGGAGGCCTTCTCTTTCTCGATCTTTCGCTGCAGGGGGTCGGGCCGAAAGAGTCGCATCACGAGCCCCACCGGGGTAAAGATCAGGTAATAGAGCAGGACGAGCAGGAGATGCGTGTTGAACCAGCCCATGGCGAGGGCGAACTTCATCCAGACGCGAAAGACCGGGCGAAGGGCGGACGGGGCGAGGAGGCCGGAGCCCACCATCAAGGTTGCGGCCGTCCACAGGGCCAGAGATGCATTGGGCCGCCCCTTCCAGTAGAAGAGGGCGCCCAGGATGGTCAGCACCAGTCCCATCATCAGCCCGAACTGGCGAACCTCGGTCAAGTTTGTTTTTTCTTTATTTGACATGATCTGCAATTTTTATAGGGCGGCCCGTGGCCGCCGTTATAATTGCATTCCCTAAGAGAAGGCAGGCGCGGCCCGCCCTATGTTATATAGTGGCCCGCCTTATGTTATATAGAAGTTACGCTCAGTCCAGCTCAAAGGTGCTGCGCCAGTCCACATCGTCCTCGAGGGGTTTCTGCTCCTTCTTGTCGAGCAGGCAGCTCCCCATGATGAGGTATTCCATCTCGGTCCTCATAAAGCATATGTACGCGTCGTGGGGAGTGCAGACGATCGGCTCCCCACGCACGTTGAAGGATGTGTTGATGATCACCGGACAGCCGGTGAGCCGCTCGAATTCCCGTATCATGTCGTAGTACCGGGGATTGTCCTCCGTGGCGACCGTCTGGAGGCGTGCGGAGTAGTCGACGTGGGTGATCGCCGGGATGGAGGAGCGGGGGATGTTTAGCTTCTCGATCCCGAACAGGCCCTTCTGTTCCTCGGACATGGAGATCCGGATCTCCTCGCGCACCGGCGCCACGAGGAGCATGTAGGGGCTCGGCCGATCGATCTGGAAATAGTCGGAGACGCGATCGGCCATGACCGTGGGGGCAAAGGGCCGGAAGGACTCCCTGTACTTGATCTTGAGGTTCATGGTCGACTGCATCATCTTGGACCGGGCGTCCCCGATGATGCTCCTGGAGCCGAGGGCCCGCGGCCCGAACTCCATGCGCCCCTGGAACCACCCGACCACCTTCTCGTCCGCCAGGAGCCGGGCCACTTCGGCCGGGACCTCGTCGCCGGAGAGCTTCCGAAAGGGTGCGCCGCGCTCTTCGAGATAGCGCTTGATCTCTTCGTCCGGGAAGGCGGGACCGATGAGGGACGCCTTTTGAAAGTCCTTTCCTCCGTCGGCCCGGCGCTCTTGGTCGAGATACCGGTACCAGGTGAACAGGGCGGCGCCCAGGGCCCCTCCGGCGTCTCCCGCGGCCGGCTGTATCCAGATCTCGTCGAAGGGCCCCTCCCGCAGGATCCTCCCGTTGCCCACGCAGTTCAGCGCCACGCCCCCGGCCATGCAGAGATTGCGCTGGCCGGTCTCCCGGTGCACGTGGCGGGCCACGCGGAGCATCACCTCCTCCGTGACGATCTGGATCGATCGGGCGATGTCCATCTCCTTCTGAGAGAGCCGGGATTCGGGCTTTCGGGGCGGGCCGCCGAAGAGGGCGTGGAACCGGCCGTTCGTCATGGTGAGGCCCGCGGCATAGTTGAAGTAGCGCATGTCAAGCCGGAAGGAGCCGTCGGCCTTGAGGTCCATGAGCTTGTTCAGGATGAGGTCCACGTACTTCGGCTCGCCGTACGGGGCGAGGCCCATCACCTTGTACTCGCCCGAGTTCACCTTGAAGCCGGTGTAGTAGGTGAAGGCCGAGTAGAGCAGGCCCAGGGAGTGGGGAAAGTCGATCTCCGCCATCAGCTCGATCTCATTGCCCCGGCCCACTCCGTAGCTCGTGGTGCACCATTCGCCCACCCCGTCCATGGTGATGAAGGCGGCCTCCTGAAAGGGGGACGGGTAAAAGGCGCTCGCCGCGTGGGACTCGTGGTGCTCCGTGAAGAGGATCTTTCCGTCGAATCCCAGCTCCTTGTCGATCAGATTGGGAATCCAGAGCTTCTGCTTGACCCACAGCGGCATGGCCTTGATGAAGGATCGGATGCCCAGGGGGGCGCAGGAAAGGTAGGTCTCCAGGATCCGTTCGAACTTGATGAAAGGCTTGTCGTAGAAGACGACAAAGTCCAGATCCTCGGCCCGGATCCCCGCTTCCCGTGTGCAGTAGTCGATGGCGTTTCGGGGAAAGTCGAAGTCGTGCTTCTTCCGGGTAAACCGCTCTTCCTGGGCGGCGGCGATAATCTCCCCGTCGTGCACCAGAGCGGCTGCGCTGTCATGGTAGAAAGCTGAGATACCTAAGATGTCCATGATATCGATCCCCCGTTGAAGGAACGGGAGGAAAGATATTATATACGCGTCCTGGCTTCGTCAAGGTGAACCGGCAGGGCCGCGGAGAGGAGCGGCCAGTGTTGACACACAACACTATGTACTTCACAATTGGAAGTCACAACAAAGGCGGAGCTGACGATATCTGATACAACGGGTCTTCACCACAATCCACTTGACAGCGGGAACATAGATGACAACGGCCGTTGAACACTCAAAAATTGCGACTCGTCTCCTATCAGGCATTCAGCCTTCCGGGGTGCTTCACATCGGCAACTACCTCGGGGCGATCAAGAACTGGCTCACATTACTCGATGACTATGACTGCATTTTTTCCATCGTCGACTATCATGCCATCTCGGTGGACTATGAGGCCGATGAGATGCAGTCGAAGATATTCGATGTGGCCCGGGGCTTCATCGCCTCCGGCATTTCGCCTGACCGATGCACCCTGTTCGTCCAGTCCGACGTTCCGGAGCACACGGAGCTGAGCTGGATTTTCGGGACCCTCACCCCCCTCGGAATGCTCGACCGGATGACCCAGTTCAAGGAGAAGTCGGCCCGTCACAAGCTGAACATCAATGCCGGGCTCTACTGCTACCCGATCCTGCAGGCAGCGGACATACTCCTTTACAAGGCCGAGGCGGTCCCGGTGGGAGAGGACCAGTCCCAGCACCTCGAGCTGACACGCGAGATCGCCAGGCGGTTCAACGCCCGATTTGGGGCCATGTTTCCCGAGCCCCGGACCCTCCTGAGCGAGGCGCCCCGCGTGATGGGCCTGGATGGGAAGACCAAGATGAGCAAGACCAACGATAACTACATCGCCCTCTGCGACTCTTCCGACACGATCTGGAAGAAGCTCTCCGTGGCGGTGACCGATCCGGCCAGAAAGCGGCGCACCGATCCGGGAGATCCGAAAAAGTGCAATATCTTCAGCCTTCATCGGCTGTTCTCAACCCAGGAGGAACAGGCATGGAGCGACCAGGGGTGCCGGACCGCCGGGATCGGCTGTATCGACTGCAAGAAGGTTCTCGCAACAAACATCGACGCCGAGCTTGAGCCGATCCGGGAAAAATGGCACGATTTCGGGAAGCGGCCGGACGAAGTGCGCGATGCCCTACGCCTGGGGGCGGGGCGCTGCCGCACTATCGCCGCCGAGACCATGACCGAGGTGCGCGACCGCATGGGCCTGGGAGCGAGGTAACCCTGGAGATACTCGATCTCCGAACAGGGCAACCCTTTCAGGAAAAAGACGGGATCAGGAAGAAAACGGGATGAGAAAGAAGATATCGGTAGATGACCTTCGTATGGGGATGTTCGTGGATGGGCTTGATGTACAGTGGCTCAAGCAATCATTCTTGGAGCATCAATTCCTGATCAAGAATGAACAGCAGATCAGAACGATCCAAAATTTAGGGGTCAGCCACGTTTTTATCGATCCGGACAAGGGCGTCGTCCAGCATCCGGAAGGCGCTCCGGAGGAAGGTCGAGATCGGAAAACAATCGACGACATTCAGATCAAGCAGGATGTGAAAGCCGAAGTCCCCCCGGTCGAGACCATGACCGGAGCTGAAAAGGAGGTTGTTGAGGCACGAGAATATGTATACAAGAAGAATAACTTGTTACAGATTGCCAAGAATACTCTCCTGGAAGGCAGTGCAATCGATTTTTCCCTCTATGGGAAGAAAGGCATGATGATCAAGCCTCTGGCTGAATATGAAAACAGGGAGATTGTCATCACGGACGATTTTTTAAGCCAGAAGGGTGAATTATTGATCAGCAACGAGGACATGCCGAAGTACAAGGCCTATCTCAGGGAGGTCGCAAATTACACCGCCTCGGACACTTCCATGTCCAAAGAGACTTTGATCATCGTGAAGAACACCATCATAAAGGAGAATTCAAAGATCGTGATCAAAGAGCTCCTCGAAGATCCGAGAAGCGGGGGGAAGATCAAGGAGTGCAAAACCGCGGTTCAGGACATGATCGACAACATCCTGAATAATAAAGGAATCATGACCAACCTACTGACGATCAACAAACATGACTATTATACTTACACCCACTCCGTAGAGGTGTGCATGCTCTCGGTGGGAATTGCCATCGCCCTCGGGTACAAAGATCGGGAGCTTTTCTCCATGGGCATTGGAACCCTCCTGCACGATATCGGCAAGAGCGCCATCCCGACAGAGATCATCAACAAGCCGGCCAAGCTCACGGAAGAAGAATTCGCGACCATGAAACAGCATGTCTCGAAAGGGTTCGACATGCTCAAGTTTCACAAGGAAGTTCCCGATGATGCGATCTTCCCCGTATTAGAACATCATGAGAAAGTATCCGGCATGGGCTATCCCTTTGGAATCAAGGGTGAAGATATTCACCATGCGGGAATGATAGCGGCCATCGCCGATGCATATGATGCGCTCACAACGGAACGTCCTTACAAAAAGGCCATGAACCCCTTCAAGGCCCTCAAGATCATCCGAGGTGAAGGCGAAGACTTCGACAAAGATATATTCGCGCAATTCGTGAAGATGCTGGGTCGTGGAGTCTTGTCGAAGGGGTAGAAAAACGACCGACTCTCTCCTTTAATCTTTTCCCTTTTCTTTCTTTATTTCCGTGCTCGTTTATCCCCACGCCCGGCCGTGCCCCTGCTTTGAAATGCCCGGACTTTTCCGGTTCGAGGCTAAAGTTTTCGAAATATTCGCCGATAATTATCAACGAGGGCGAAGAAAAATGGCATGGAAGCCGCCTCGCCGTCAGGGAGGATGACCCAATGTCTCAAAAAAGCGGCCGGCAAAACCTACTCGGCCAAAAACTCCCGGCAATGAACTTGAAAATAAGAGAATACAGCGGAGAGATCTCGAATAGGATTTCAAGCAAGTACTGCTTACATCCCAATGCAATCGAGAGGAGGTGATATCCAGGGCGAAGACGCAAGTGAACAATGAAAGGGGCCAATCGGCCACGAAGTAATCAAATGGCAAGGAAGCCAGACGCAGCCCTTCACCGCCCTTCATCGAAGGGCCCGGGGCAGCGGAACAGATCAAGGAGGATAGTGCTATGTCTTTACGGATCAACACGAATATTCTTGCAATGTCGGCACGCCGCAACCTGCTGGTCACTCAGAGAGACCTGGACAAGTCACTGTTGCGGCTCTCATCGGGAATGCGCATCAACAGCGCGGCCGATGATCCGGCGGGTCTGGCCATCTCCGAGAGGATGAGGGCCCAGATCGTGAGTATGGAACAGGCGATACGCAACGCCAATGACATGATCAACCTCCTCCAGACAGCGGAGGGGGCACTGAGCGTGATCGATGAGAAGCTCGTCAGGCTTCGCCAGCTCGCCCTGGAGGCGGCAAACGGTACGCTCACTTCGAATGACCGAGTACTTCTGAACACCGAGTTCCAGGCCCTGCTCAGCGAGATCACCCGTATTTCGAGTGTGACCGAGTTCAACGGCCTGAAGCTGATCGACGGCACCTACTCCGCGGGTACCGGAATCAAGGCGCACATCGGGATTCAGAACGAAGCAAATGAGGATTTCTGGTTTATCTATCTCGGGGATTTTACTGCTTCCGGGATCGGGCTTATGCCCGGGGATGTAGCCGTCGAAATCACAACGACGGCCACGGCTCAGGGCGCACTGTCGGCTATCGACAGCGCGATCATGAACAAGGACACAGAGCGGGCGGATATCGGCGCCTACCAGAACCGGCTGCAGAACACGATCATGAACCTCGAGATCGGTTGGGAGAACATCACCGCAGCCGAGTCGAACATCCGGGACGCCGACGTGGCGTTGGAAATGTCCGCTTTTGTCCGAGCCCAGATGCTTCAGCAGACCGGCGTGGCCATGCTGTCCCAGGCGAACCTGGTACCGCAGGTGGTGGCCGGATTGCTCGCTGGTGGCTAGGAGCGGGTCGTATGAGCCCGCCCAAGCGACCGGGCGGCCCGCCTGGGCGGTTTCCCGCGATTTTGCGGATAACAGATTAAACTTGACACAATGAGGAGAGAAGTTTCATTCCAATGTTCTTTACACCTTACGTAAACAGAAAGGAGGTAAATCACTAGAGAACGTAGGGGAGAGGGTCGAGCGGATCGGACCCTAAGAAAAACGATCCGGGGCGAGGGGTTGACGCTCTTTGTTCAACCCGCTATTCGGCAAGGAAGCTCAAAACATGTCCTTGACGAAAGGCGGGGCTCCCGGAAGCCGATAAGGACGGCTGATCAAGCCCGGGATGAAAAGCCCCGCCGGGGATAATTCATCAGGGAGGATGCAAGATGTCACTTCGTATCAATCACAATATTCTTGCAATGGCTGCCCACCGAAACCTCCTGGTGACCCAACGTGAACTGGATACCTCGCTCCTGAGGCTATCTTCAGGAATGAGGATCAACAGCGCCGCTGATGACCCGGCCGGCCTGGCCGTCTCGGAGAAGATGCGCTCCCATATCGCCAGTATGGAAATGGCGATCCGCAACGGGAGCGACGCCATCAATCTCCTGCAGACGGCCGAAGGCGCACTCTCGGTCATCGATGAGAAGCTGATCAGGCTTCGTCAGTTGGCCATCGAAGCGTCGAACGGCACGCTGACTTCTTCCGACCGGACTCTCCTGAACACCGAGTTTACGGCTCTGGTGAGCGAGATCACCCGCATCGCGAACGTGACCGAGTTCAACACCCTGAAGCTCATCGACGGGACTTTTTCCAGCGGTACGACCGGGATCAAGTTCCACATCGGGATTCACAACGTGAGCAACGAGGACTACTGGTATTTCAACATCGGCGACATGACCTCCTCTGGGCTCGGGGTCAGCAGCCTGAGCGTCACCACCACGGCGAATGCTCAGGCCGCGCTCAGCTCCATCGACAGCGCCATCGCGTCGAAGGACACCCAGAGGGCGGACATCGGCGCCGCGGAGAACCGGCTCCAGAATGCTCTCATGAATCTGGAGATCAGTTGGGAGAACATAAGTGCTGCCGAGTCGACCATTCGGGACGCCGATATCGGGCTGGAGATGTCCGCCTTTGTGCGGGCCCAGATGCTCCAGCAGACCGGTGTGGCCATGATGGCACAGGCTAATTTGGTCCCCCAGATGGTTGCAGCCATCCTGGGCGGCTAAAGGGCATAGCACATCCCTCTCTAAACGGGAAGGGGCGGCGTGAGGCAAGCACGCCGCCCCGGCTCCCGGGGGGAAGCGGGCCATTCGGCAGGCTTTCTGCCCGATGATAGAAGAGGGTGATGAACAATGTCTGTTGTACAGAGCGGTCTCGTGTCTAACTATGACTGGTCAGCGCTGATCAAGGCTATGATGGATGTCAAGAGCAAGCCCATGCTGCGTCTCCAGGAGAAGCAGCAGGGCTTCGCGCTCAAGCTCGCGGCGCTCCAG
Source organism: uncultured Thermodesulfobacteriota bacterium (assembly GCA_964522545.1). Classification (GTDB taxonomy): domain Bacteria; phylum Desulfobacterota; class DSWW01; order CAZFWM01; family CAZFWM01; genus CAZFWM01. Next base: position 2,265 of record CAZFWM010000219.1, on the reverse strand, counting down.
AGCATCAACACAAAGCTACTGGCGCTGAAGGACGTAGCCGAAACAATGGACACGTCCAACGAGTTCCTGGTCAAGAGCGCCACCTCGAGCGATACGGATATCCTCACGGTCACGGCCCTCAGCTCGGCGGCCACGGGTACCCACACCGTGATCGTCAACCAGCTCGCCCAGGCCGAGATCGAGGTCCACAGCGGATGGGCCGACATGGATACGACATCGGTGAACAGCAGCGGCGGAGACAGGCAATTCGACTACAGCCTGGGCTCCAGCGGCACGATCAGCGTGAGCGTCGCTGATGGGACCACTCTGGTCGGATTGAGGGATCTCATCAATAACGACGTGAACAACCCGGGTGTTCATGCCACGATCATCAACGATGGCGGGGCCGTCGACCCTTACCATCTGGTCCTTACCAGCGAGGAGACAGGGGCGACCAATACGGTCGTAATCGAGGCAACCACAACTCTGGACGGAGCCGGTGGCACGGGGGATTTTCAGAGTACCACTTTCACGGAGACTCAGGCTGCACAGGACGCTGAATTCCGCGTGGACGGGTACCCGCCGGCCTCCTGGCTCACCCGGGAGACCAATACGGTCTCGGATGTCCTCGAAGGGATAACGCTCACTCTGCTGGCCGATGACCCGGCGACCACGGTGAACGTGACGATCTCGGACGACATCGAAGGGGTAACCGCGAAGGTAAATGACTTCGTGGAGGCCTACAACGGGTTGATGTCAGAGATCTACTCCCAGATCAACTATAACACGGACACTCATGTAGGCGGACCTCTGCTCGGGGACTACACGACGATCAACATAAAGACCGACATCCAGCAGATCATATCCTCTCTCGTACCCGGGCTTGATTCGAGCGCAGCCTTCGACAGTCTCTCGCAGATCGGCATAGAGTCGGGGGACTGGGGAAATCTCTCGGTAGACTCCACCAAGTTCGCCGAGGCTCTCGAAGAAGATTTCGATGGGGTGGGCGACCTCTTTGCCGACAGCTGGGGGAGCGACAGCAATGATTTCAACTACTTCACCCGGACCGCGAAGACCCAGGGAGGGACCTATGCTGTCGAGGCGACCTGGAGCGGCGGAGCGATCACGAGCGCCACGATCGACGGCCACACAGCCATCATCGACGGCAACTACATCGTGGGGGCTGAGGGATATGCGGAAGAGGGACTGCGGGTCCAGTGCACGGATCCCGGAGACGGAACGTATAATGCGAATGTGAGAGTGGGGACCGGGGTGGCGGTGATGGCGTCGAATGCCCTTACGTTTATCACGGACCCCTACGAGGGGCCGGTGACGTGGTCCGAGCAGTTCTACGAGGATACGATAGCCGACTTCCAGAGTCAGATCGATTCTATGCAGCGCCGACTCATTCAGGAAGAGGAGCGCCTGACAGCGAAATTCATAAATCTGGAAATGATGATCTCCGAGATAAACACGACGACCAGCTATTTTGCTGAGTGGGCGGGCTAAGACTAAATTGAAGAGGCTGAAGGAGGTTTACTCCATGGTTCTCAACCAGCATGACTTATGTCAACAGTACCAGAAGGTCCAGGTGGGCACGGCGAGTCAGGGGAGGCTGATCCTGATGATGTACGACGGAGCGATCAGCTTTCTTCAAGAGGCCGAGTCCAAGATGACCGACGGTGATCTGGCGGGAAAAGGGCTCTTTCTCAGCCGGGCGCGCAGCATCATCTCCGAGCTGCACAATGCCCTCAACTTCGAGGTGGGCAAAGGGATCGCGCGCAGTCTGAGCGGGCTGTACACATTCATCAACCGAGAGATTACGCTGGCCAATACAAGCAACGAAGTACAGCACGTCAAACACGCAATGAATGTACTCGAAAACCTGCGAACCGGCTGGAGAAAGATCGTTCTTGAAAACGGCTCCGGTCAGGAGCAGGATAATCGACAAAGGTGGTGAACACGCCATGAAAGTAGAAGATATAAAGTCGATCGTTGAAGAGGGTCTGTGGGAGGATATGCCCATGGGCCAGGAGTCCCACCCGGATGTGCTCCCTCGGTCCGAGTCCGAAAAGACCAGTCCCATGAAACCGGCGGCCATGGATAATGGCGCGCCGGTCAGTCTCGAGGACGTGGTGGCCGAGCTCAATGATATTTCCGGCATCTACGACGTTCGTCTCTCTTTCGACCTGGATAAGGACCTAGCCAAGAATGTGATCAAGATAATCGATAACGAGACGAATCGGGTGATCCGGCAGATTCCGCCCGAGGAAGCTTTACGGATCA
>CAZFWM010000218.1:0-12471 GCA_964522545.1 uncultured Thermodesulfobacteriota bacterium | reverse complement strand
GCAGTACCGGTTGATCGTCATGGCCGGAATCGAGTCCGGCAGATTGGCCAGGTGGATGGCCAGACGCGCAACATTCATTCCCTGCTCGGCCTCGGGCATGGCGCAGCCCATGACGCACTCCTCGACCTCTTCGGGCTTCAGGCCGGCCCTGTTGATGGCCTCCTTGATGACTACGGCGGCCATGTCGTCCGGACGGGTGTTAACGAGGCTCCCCCGATTCGCGCGTCCCACGGCCGTCCGACATGCGGATACTATGACGGCTTCTCTCATATCTATATCCTCCCTAAAGTCTGTTTAGTTCCGGATCATCCGTTTTTCCATAAGGAACACGCGGATGCGCTCCTGCGTCTTCTCTTCTCCCATCAGGCTCAGGAACACCTCACGCTCCTGGTCCAGCAGTGCCTGCTCGCTCGTGAGCGTGCCCGAGACCACGTCGCCTCCGGTCACGATCTTGGCGAGCATCCCCACGATCTTGGCCTCGTACTCGGTGACGTGACCCGCATTCTTCATGCCGTGGGCAAATACCTGCATGGCCGCGTAGACGTCCTTGCCGGCCAGAGGAATGTCCTCGCGCGGCTTGCCGGGATCGTAGTACCCGGAGCCGAGGCTCACGGCCACCTGCTTGGCGATCCAGAGCTGCAGGTCGTGACTCGGGACGATGACGTCCTCGCGTGTGAGGTAGCCGATCTCCCAGGCGCTCTTGCCGCTGTTCGAGATGTTCTGAGGCGGAGAGAGCATCATGAGGGCCTTCTTTGCATACGGCAGGTAGTCCTCGATCACTCCGTCCGGTGCTCCGTGGGTCATGCGGCGTGTCGCCTCCTTGGTGCCGCCGCCGGCCGGGATGAGACCGAGCCCCATCTCAACGAGGCCCATGAACAGGTCCGCGGCGGCCACGATGCGGTCGCCGTGCATTGTGATCTCAGCGCCGCCACCCAGGGCCTTCCCGGCGGGGGCCGTTACTACGGGAACAGGACCGTAACGCATCCGCATGTTGAGGTCCTGGAGCTTCTTCACGGCGAAGTCGATCATGTCCCACTGCTCCTGCTGGGCGAGCATCAGGAGCATCATGATGTTTGCGCCCGCGCAGAAGACTTTGTCCATCGGGGTTTGGTTCAGCTTGTTGTTGCCGAGGACCACGGCCCGGAAGTCACCCTTTTCTCCGAGGTCCAGGGCCTTCTCGATGGCGTTCATGAGGTCGTCGTCGATGGCGTTCATCTGGCCTTCGTTGTGGAAGCTCACCAGGGCAATGCCATCGCCCGCGTCGAAGATGTAGTGGTCTCCGATGCGCTCCACAATGTTTTTCTCGGCCTTGGCCCACTCGGCCACGTCGATGATGCGCGGGTCCTCCTCGATCAGCCTGTAGGTCCCTTCGGCAAAATCATAGTAGTACCGGCCGTCTTCTTTCTCTACATAAAAGCTCTCCTGGCCCGCGGCGAGCATCTTCTCGACTTTGTCCGGCACGGCCATGCCCTCGCTCTTCATCCGCTCCGTGCTCTCCTTGACGCCGATGGCGTCCCAGACCTCGAAGGGGCCGAGGGCCTGATTGAAGCCCCACTTCATGCCGCGGTCGACCTGCAGGACCGAATCGGAGATCTCCGGAATGCGGTTGGCGGCGTACACCAGGCCGTCGGCGCAGGCCTTCCATGCGAAGGCGCCGGCGCGGTCGTCGAACTCGACCATCTTCTTGATCCGCTTGCCGGGATCGTCGGTCTTCTTGGCGGCCTTGATGGAGTCGGTCTTCATCCTCTCCTGGGGGATGAAGTCCATGGTCTTCCAGTCCAGGACTAGGCGCTCCTTTTTCGGCCCTTTTTTGTAGAAGCCGCCCTTGGTCTTGTTGCCGAGCCAATTTTTCTCCACCATCTTTTCCAGGAGGGTTCCCTTCGTGTCGAAGAGGGCGTGCTGCTCGTCCTGGTCGGGCGTAACGTTGTCGAAGACGGTCTCGGAGACGTGCTTGAGCGTGTCGAGGCCCACCAGGTCGGCCGTCTTGAAGGAGCCGGTCTTAGGCCGTCCCATGGGCTGGCCGAGGATGGAGTCCACCTCGTCGATCCGGTAGTCCATCTCCTCCATCAGTTTGAATGTTCCCATCATGCCGTAGACGCCGATTCGGTTGGCGATGAAGTTGGGTGTGTCCTTGGCGTAGATGACGCCCTTGCCCAGCTTCTCGGTCATAAAGGTCGCCAGCATCTCGATGATCTCAGGCTTGGTCTTGGGGTGGGGGATGATCTCCACGAGCTTCATCCACCGGGGCGGGTTGAAGAAATGGGTCCCCAGGAACCTTGAGCAGAAGTCATCGGACAGGTGATCGGTCATGGCGGAGACGCTGATTCCCGACGTGTTCGTCGTGACGATGGCGTCGGGGCCGATCTCCTTGGATACTTTTTCCAGAAGCTCCTTTTTGATGTCCAGCCGCTCGATGACCACCTCGATGACCCAGTCGCACTCGGCGAGCACGCCGAGGTCGTCCTCGAAGTTGCCCGTGGTGATGAGGGCGGCGTCCTTCTTGGAGTAGAAGGGGAACTGCTTGTCCTTGATCGCCATCTTGAGGGCACTGTCGGCCAGCTTGTTTCGCACCTTCTTGTCGGTCGCCTTCCTGGCGGCCTCCTTCTCGCTGAGCATGTTGTCGAAAGGCACGATGTCGAGCAGGTAGCAGGGGATGCCCACACTGGCCAGCTGGGCGGCGATCCCGCTTCCCATGACACCCGCTCCAAGCACTGCTGCTTTCTTGATCTCATAAGCCATGCTTAAAACCTCCTTTTTCCTTCATTCGGGGGTGGTTAGATTCCCCTCCGTCCCCTCGAACGAGTTTCACGGAACGATAAACATGAATGAACACTCATTCAGAAAGAACATTCTAAGTGATTCGCGCCTCGATTGCAATACAGGCGTCTCAATCAGCGACCACCTGCTCTGCAGATGATCGCTGATTACTTTTGGAGAATTTTTTGCGCAAGAAATCCCTTGAAATAGAGGAGCCATTTTTTCTTATTTTAATTCATAAAATATATTTTTTTATTATCTTTCATGAGTGCCCTATACGCTTTCCTTACACACAAAGCTGTTCATGAGCAAAATTCTCCAAGGGATGAATCCGTAACAATCCACTGGCAGAGCCGGTGGATTGTTACGGATTCATTCATCCTTTATTTTTTTGAAATCCTCCTCCCTGTAGAGTGCGCCTTCATCCAGGGAGACGAACTCATCGGCGGACTCACGCATCTCCTCGGTAGTGCTCTCGGGAAACGCTATGACCTCAACGCGCGTGCCGCGACTTCGAAGAGCCCTGATGAGAGGGGCCAGGCTCCCCTCTCCGCTCACCAGGGAGATCACATCGACCTTTTCACTCATAGCGAGAGCGTCCAAGGCGATCCCTACATTCCAATCTATACGCCGTGTCGATTCCCCTCTGTCGGAGATCTTCAGGATCTTGATCTCGAACCCGCAGGACCGCAGGATCTCCAGAAAGCCGCTCTGTTCGGCGCCCTCACGTTGTACGACATAGGCAATGGCCCGAGCCAGGGCCCGCCCTCTGAGGGCGATATTCATCAGGCGATCGTAAGAGAGCTTTGCGTTGTATATGGACCTTGCGGCGTAGTACATGTTCTGAACATCGACCAGAATCCCCGAGCGCTGGTTCGATCGGAACATCTCGTCGCGCCGATACCTCCCAGGAGCGGGTCCCTGATTCAGAGAGCGCGCCTGGCTTTTCAGATATACGTTTTCCTTGGCTAGAGCGTCCCTTTTGACCTCGAGCTCCTCTATCGTACTTTTCATCTCCTCGATCTGCCGGTTTAACTCCTTAACTCCCTCGATCCCCTCTTTGCCGCCGTCATTGTGTTCGACCTCATCTTCGGACGTCCTTTCGGAAGCCCCGTTCATACTTCGCCCGATACCTTTCCATTTCATCTTTTTTACTCCATGTTCTTACGATTATATATTTGTGTCCACGGCCGGACGCGATTCCATGGCAAAGACATCTTCAAAAGCCCTCGCCAGCTCGGCATCGTGCCTGTGATCCAGCGCATATATTCTGCACTGGATAACCCTAGCCGGAATAAAGCGAAAGAGGTCCCGGATGACCCCTTTCTCGATCTTCTCCGTAGAAGGATCAAAGATATGTATCTGGCGGTCTCCCATGGCCAGCGGATTTATGGGGCGCGGGTCCTGCGTGGCCATGTCGACCCTGAAAGCCATGCTCCGCCTCTGGGGGCCGAGGGCCGCTCTTATGCGCCTGTCCAGGACCTCCTCATCGTTGAGGAGGCTGAAGGTCCGCATATTGTCATAGTCGGCAAGGGAGAAAGTGAATTCATAGGCCCGGCGCCAGCGGGGACGCCTCCTGAGAATGGGAGTCCATTTGCGCCCCAGATCCCGAAGCCGGGCGGGTCCGGCCGAGGTGGACCACTGTTCGACCGTATCGAGAAGGTGCCAGTCGGTGAGCAGGAGATACTTGTCCAGAGTCTCCAGGGGATTCCAGGGAAATATCTCTTTGAGTGTCTCCCGAAAGATCTCCCGGAGATGAATATCGATGGCACGCACGGCCCTGTGGTAGCAGACGTTGGTGTAAAGATGAAGTCGCGCATTTAGAAACTGCGTGAGACTCGTCATGCCGGATTGATGTAGAGTGAGCCCCTTTTCTGAGAAAAAGGAGTAATAGATCAGGCGCTCCACATCTATGGGATCCCTCGATACACCTGTCATGTACGAGTCTCTCCGCACATAGTCCAGGTTGTCCGCCGTATAGATGCCGCTGAACAGGGGGGTAAGCGCCGAGAGCCATGGAGGCACCCCTTTTCGCGGCTGGGATGCCGGTTTGCGGATCAGGTACGCCACCTGCTTCGGGTCCAGGACCTCCCCATCGAGGAGCGGCCCGGCGGGGCTGCGTCGAATTCCACGGATCAGGGAGGCGAGCTTCTTTTTTATGATGGCCTGGCCGATCACTTCGTGGTTCAATTTGAAGGAGTCGAGGAAGTTGTCGTCGAAGAAATGGCCGAAAGGCCCGTGACCCACGTCGTGGAGGAGACCGGCGATACGCAGGAGCGAAACAATATAAGATCTGCTTGGCAGGTCTGGAAACCGGGAGGCCAGGGAGGGATACAGGTGATCTGCGAACTGGCCGGCAATGTGCATGGTGCCCAGAGCGTGCTGGAACCGGCTGTGCTCTGCGCTCGGAAAGACCCAGAATGCCCCCTGGAGTTGAAAGATCCTCCGGAGTCGCTGCATCCACGGGGAATCGATGAGATCCTGTTCGGTCTTCTCCCCACGGATCGACCCGGACGGCGAGGTAAATCGGATGTATCCGTAGATCGGATCGCCGATCAGGCTGATCCCATCATACGGCAGATTCGGCTCTCGTTCCCCGGACGGGCCGGCCTTCGTTTTTCTTTCTCCCCTGTTCTTCTTTATCATCACTTTCCCGGCAGCCAAAAACCATTTTGTTATCATACGTCCGGCCAGTTTACAAGCCCACCCGGAGGGAAAGGAATAACAAAAAGAACGATTTCCGTGATAGCTGATTGATGACAGGGGCTGTGAATAAGGATGAGAATAGAGGGGCGTAAGAGATGGCTGAATTGTATTGATAATTGGAAATTTTAAATTGAAAAATGCAAATTATGTTAAAATTCGTTTCCCCAAATTATCAATTTGCATTTTCCAATCTCCAATTTACAATTTTTTTTAATAGAGTATTCCCTCTCGACTAGCGAATCAGCTAGAGGCCCGCCGCCCCTAAGAAGCAGTTTTCCTCGTCCACCAATCCGTCACAGTCGTCGTCTATCCTGTTCCCCGGGACCTCCGGGTGGCCGGGGTGCACTTCAGGATTCGTATCGTCGCAGTCTCCGAAGCATATCCTGTAGGCATCCCCGTCCATGTTGGCCTCATCGGCCGGGACAAGGCCGTCACAATCATTATCCAGGCCATCGCACAACTCAAAGGCGCCGGGGTAGACGTACGGGTCCTCAAAGGCACAGTCGATGCAGTCCGAGGCCCCGTCCAGGTCGGTGTCGGGGAATCCCTCATCCTTGATTCCGTCGCAGTTGTTGTCCACGCCGTCGCAGAGCTCTGCGACCCCGGGATTGATATCCGGATCCGTATCTTCGCAATCCCCCTGGCATGTGGCCCAGCCGTCGCCATCTTCGTTGGCACAGATCAGCACGGTTATATCCATAGACCCCCACGCGCCGCCCGATTCGCTCCAGTAAAGGAGAAAATCGACAACGTCCCCATCCTCTGCGTACGTTTTGGCCTCCCAGCGAAGCTGAGGATAAATGGAGGTTCTGCTTTGCCCTGTCGGGATGTCGCCGAAGGCGACGGTCCCGTCGATAATCTCAACGACCGTACTCTCGGTGGAGAGTGCCGCCACGACCGCACGGCCGTCTACAGGCCCTACGTTGAGTGCCGTCACCGACATGACCACGGCCTCGCCCGGATTGACCGCACCGTCGCCGTTTCCGCTTGAGTCGTCGATCGAAGAATCGGTGACGACCATGTAGGGGCCGTCCGGAGCGATAACTTCCACGCTCCCCTCGTATGGGACGTGTCCCTGTGCGGTCACGGTCAATTCCAGCTCCCCCAACTCGGCCGCCGGCGGCGACATCGCCACCAAGGCGACTCCCGCAGCGTCCGTCAGGCCCACGGCCTGGAATCCCCGGACCGTGTCATACAGGGAGACCACGGCCCCTTCCACGGCCCCTCCGGCATCCGACGCGCTCACCTGAAAGGATGGGGCACCGATCGCCATCACCGGGGCGTGGCCAACGGACATCACTGAGGGCTCATCCGTCCACAGCATCATCGATGGATCTCCCAGCAGGTGGTAGACCTCGTAATAATACTCGGTGCGGCCGGACCCGCCGTAATGATCATAAACCCCCAGGAGGCCTTCCGCCGCAATCTGTCCGAGGCTGTAATAGCCCTCTTCATAGACCGCACGGTACATCTCCTTCTGGAGCACGTCGTCCTCGCCCCAGTAGGAGTTGTTCGATGCCCCCCAGAAAGCGAGGGCCGCTTTTCGCAGCCAAGTCTCACCAAAGCACTCCGGTTCCTCGATGGAGCCGGTCTGGCATGCGTGGCTGATCACGAACGGAGTCATCTGACCCTGGAGCAGGGCGCTGATATCCCCCTGGTCGAATTCGGGACCGAGCCAGGCAGTCTTGGATCCGTGTCCGGAGTATGTGACGACAGCCCGACCTTCGTTGATGGCCGCGATCACATCAGCTGTGTGTGCATATTCCGAGATCGCATAGAGTTTGTCCGAGACGTAACTTTGCGGATCCATGAATGAGCCGATACAATAGTTATGGGTCCCTTCGGCGACTTCGTAATGGCTCGGGTCGTCCGTGGCGACGAAGGTCGCCCTCTTGAGCCACCCGGATGAAGAGAATTCGGCGCGCTCGTAGTCCACTATCCGGCCGGACACTAGAGCGGCCTCGGATTCGGAGGAAACCGAGAGGCGTCCTATCCAAACGTCCGGCAGGTAGTCGGGCCCACTCAGCCTCGCGTACCAGGGATCGGCCACATGGGAAGTGCTTACGATATAAGTGGGGACATCCTCGATATCTCCCACGAGGATCACATAGCAGAGGGGAGGATCGCTCCACGTATCATAGGCGTTCTGAAGATAGGCCTTGATCGAATCTTTGCTCGATCCGATGAGCTCGGTCCCGACGACCTCCACGCGATAGCCCTTCCTGCGCTTCCAATCCACCAAGTCCATGAGCGCGGACTCGTACTGGTCCGCTGTGATGATCAGTATCCCTTCGCGAGCGCTCCTGGCCCGGCTTTCCATGGACGCCATTGAGCCGCCCTCGCGCGCAGGAGGAGGGTCATAGGCCCTGAAGTTCAGGATCCGTCCGGAGCATACCCGATCAAAACTCTCCGAGCGGTGTTTGGTGATCTCTCTGGATGTCAGAGAGAGATCCGCCCCGGACCACTCGACCAATGCATCGATTGTTCCGGCGTACCGGATCATGGCGCGCTCGGGGCTGTACGCCACAGGCGAGATCTCCAGCCCGGCCAGGCGTCGCCCCCGTAGCATGGCCACATCGGTAATGCTCGCCATCTCGGCCGGAAAATATGCGCTGTCCTTATAATGAGATGAATTCTTGGCGAAGGCCACCGGCTGGGTGAGCGACTTTGGGATCGGGGGCTGTGCCGGGTAGACCGGGTGGGCCAGGCCGAACTCGCCCATATTGTATTCTTCGACCTTGGCATCCTCTACCCGGACGGTTATACGGGCTCCGTATGGGACCTCGATCCACTTACGGATAACCGGCATTTCGGCCTTTCCGATCTCTGTGGTGACTCCTGCGCCCGGCATGGCGATGTGCTCAAAAAGCTCTCCCCCCCCCGTAACGGTCCCGGATGTCAGTCCGTGGACCTTCACCCTGAGCCGGAGATGGTCGGATCCGGTCTCGATGACCTCGACATCGGGACCGCGCGGATCCCCTCCCCTGTCGAACCCGATCCAGCGCACGGGCGACAGATATCCATCCGGTCCCGTGCCCAAGCGGACGGGATCTTCCTTAATGTGCTTCGGCACGGCAAAGGTCATCACGATGATGAGAGTCACCACGAAAAGAATGACCAGTCGATATCTATTGTTCATTTTGCACACTCCTTGGCTGTCTTACACGACATACAGTCTGCAGCGGTGCCTGTCGACCGGCGAGGTGGGAGAAGGTGTACCGGAGAGAGCGACTGAATTGCAATTTAACTGGAAGACGAACGAAATCGATGCTGCAAGCGTTCACGCACTATCCGCTTTCTCCCCCTGCAAGAATGCAATGTGCCTTTGAACGATTCTCTGACTCTTCATTCCCCTATTGTCTTTGATTATACAACATTTGTGCCACAAAGTCCAACTTTTTTACTTTCCATCTTTTTTCTTTTAAGCGTCGAAGCCAGAGCACCCAGGACCTCGTCCACGCCGATCGCCTCGAGACACTGGGAGTGTCTACAAGAGGTGCCGTTACCGTGATCGCACGGAGCACAGAGCATCTCCTCTCTCAGGACGGTGACTCTCCCTCCTCTCGGCGCCCAAACCCTTGGATCTGTAGGGCCAAACAGGGCTACCGTGGGGAGCCCCAGGGCGGCTGCGAGATGGGTGATCCCCGAGTCGTTTCCGAGATAGAGGTCGCAAGCACGTAGTATTCGGGCGACCTCGACCAGGCGGAGCTCCCCGGTTTCGATGACCCGAGAGGACCCGAAGTACCCGGCCAGGCCCAGTTCAGCGGGCCCCAGGATGATTGCCGCGGACCCGGCCCCTGCCTCGGCCGCCCGGGAGGCCAGCTCTGAAAATTTTTCCACAGGCCACAATTTATGGCGCCCGCCGCTGCCGGGGTGAATGACGAGCCGGGGGCGGTCCGGGACGAAATCCGGAGCCCATTCCTCCTGCCAGGGCTCGCCCATGGCGGGTAAGGCGAGGATGAAATCTCCGAGAGCGCCGGCATGGATGACCAGAATACGAGGCGCGCCTCTCATCCTCTCTTCCGCCGAAAAAGGCTTGCTGCGAGATCCATGTAGGTGTTAAAGGCGCTGTCCTTGGTTTCGAATCGCTCGCCGAAGAGGGTTCGTATCTTCTCCTTGGAGATGCGCCCGGAGAGCATGGAGCGAAACATCCGGTCTCCAAGCATGTAGCCGAGGGCGTGGGTCACCCCGAGATGCAGATCGGTCGGGAGGTCATAGATGGTGCGAAGGCCGCGCACCTTTCCGCCGGCCAGCGCCCATTTCCGCTCGTACTCTATGTGGCGTCTCACATGCTTTCCAATTTCGCGGAGCTCCTGCAGGCGCGGGTCGGTCCGCCAGTATCGTCCCTTCTGGACGAATTTCTTAAAATCTTTTTCCGAGTAGCACGGTCGGTGGGGGTTCACGATCTTGGAGCCGAAGAACCCGAGCGCCTCGCGTATGGTGCGGTAATAAAAGTCGGCTTTCGTCGGCAGCGGCCCCTCCCGGAACTCGGCGCACACCTCATTGATGAAATGGGACGCCTCCTCGGCGGCGTGATTGATCGACAGGTTTCCGAGGTAGATGATGTTGGCCCTGTGGATGAAATAGCTCTCCGCCTTTTTGATCTGGGCGGCGATCACTTCTATCTCGGGAGGGGAAAAGAGCCCCTGCTCTTGCAGGCGGTCGAGGAAGTCGAGGTCGTCGGTCACATAGACCAAGAAGTCGGAAAGCCGATCGTCCTCGATTCCGATGAAATCCGCGATGAACTGGACCAGCCGGAGCACCTGCTCATGAAAATCGACCTCCTCGTCTCCGCGAAGCTTCCACCCGGAGCGGCTCGAGTAATCGAGCTCTCCACACCCCTCCAGCCAGTTGATGTAGGACTGGAACTTGATCAGCGGCGGGCAGTTGATGACGCAATACCTATTTCGCCCCATCCACACGGCGTCTGTCTGGTGTTCCTTCCTCTTCTCTACGAGGTCCCAGTAGATCCCTTCGTAATTCTGAAAGAGGATGAGGATCCTTCGCTTCAACCCTCTCTGTTCGAGCGCCTCCTGCACGCGGAGCGGCAGATGACTGCTCGCGAGGTGAAGATCGCCGTCCAAGACACAGACGAGACTTCCAGGCCGGTCGGCAGACTCCCTGACGATCACTTCCGCGGCGGCCGAGTCCCTCATGTAGAGCCTGCGCTTCCAGGATCGTGGGGAGGAGTTGATGCCGATCAGTCGCCCCTTCTTTTCTCGGGCCAGGTCCACCAGGTCGCGGTAATACTCCCATGGAAAGCCCCAGGTCCGATTGAAGTCGGTCCTCTCGAGCAGCTGAGCCTCGTCGATGCGGCCGCTCATGAAGTCATCGACGTGGGGCTGGTGTTGGATCATAAAAGTTTCCATTGCCACTACGATGTCCCGATTCCAGGGGGCTCCCTGTCGAAGGATGCGGAGCGGGATTCGCTGGGCCTGGCGCAGAGTGTGGAAATCGCCGAAAAAGACGATATCCGCACTCTTTACCGCCCGGATCACCTCTTCGCTGGTGGCGGTGCGTTTGTAACCTGCAGCCAGCTCATCCAGATACTCCTCACGGTACTGGACAAGCTCCCTGGATTCACGGCCGACCGAATTTCTGATCTCTTGCTTGAGCTGTTCCACGATCCGCATCTGAATCAGGACCAGTTCGTTGCGCAGATAACTTTTCGGCATGGATCCATTTCCTGTGGGATCTAAAGAAGCTCCTCGAGAATCAGCGAGCGCAGCTCCTCGTGGTCGGCCACGATCCGGTCGGCTTGCAGGAGGTAGTCTCTTGGCAGCGAGGTCTCTATGGCTATGCAGTACAGGCCGGCCGCCTTTGCCGATGCAATCCCATAGGGGGCGTTCTCTACGGCCACCCCTTCGTCGGGATCGATGCCTAGACCTTCCATGGCCATGAGATACGGGTCGGGCGCGGGCTTTCCCCTGGCCACAGTATCTCCGGTCACAATGGCTTCGAACTTGTCCAGGATCTTAGGCCCCGCCAGGCCATCGACCTCGCTGCGGGACGTGCCGGTGATCAGGGCGAGCCGCACACCCTTCCGCGCCAGCTCGTCCAGAAGCACTTCCGTGGCGTCATAGAGGGTCGGCCCGGCGATGCGACGGAACCTGGCCTCCTTCTCCTCGATCAGCTCCCTCACCCTCTCCTCGCTGCACGGCAGGCCCTGGGAGTCAAGGATTTCACGAATCGTCACGGCGCCCTGCTCACCCTCTCGCCTGAGGATCTCATTGCGGCTCACACGAATGCCGAGGCTCTCGAACATACCGCGCCACGCCTCGAGATGAAAAGGCATACTGTTGATCAGTACGCCGTCCATGTCGAATAGGATTGCCGCAACGGTCTCCGGAGGCATACGATCGGGCTCGGCCTTCATCGTCTCCTCTCTCTTTTATTCTATACTCTGGGCTTTGCGAGGATCTCCAGGACATTGAGGTCCAGGAATCGCTTGGATGCTGCGGCCTTGACGATCATTACCGTGTCGGCGCCCCGGCCCGTCCCTGCCACGGCTATGACCTCCTCGCCCTCGGGCAGCAGCCCGCCATCGCAGGCCTCCATCACGATCTCGCAGCCTACTTTTACCCCCTGTCCGAGCCGTCGAAGAGTCGCCGCCACGATCGTGGTGGGATAGATCCCCTTGAACTCATAGTAGAGCGAGGTCTCGATGGAATGGGTCAGAATGGTACCGATATAGACCCGCCCTCCCAGGGCTTCGATTTCGGCTCGTTTCTCCTCGGAAAACTCGTTCTCCCCCGGCTCCTTGAATCCAGCCGAATGACCCACTACGACGAGGTTGGCCCCTGCGCCGGAAAGAACGTGTGCAGCCCTGAGGCCGGTCTCTCCGCCGGTCGAGGCGACCACCACATGGCGGAGGCCCTCCTCGACCAGGCGGCGCACGATTTTCAAGCAGGCATCCGTATTACCGGGCCCTGCCTGTTCAAAATACTCCACCTCACGAATCATATTATTCCTCCTCTTCTATTGATCTTGTCCGCTGAAATTTATCAA
>CAZFWM010000217.1:0-12528 GCA_964522545.1 uncultured Thermodesulfobacteriota bacterium | reverse complement strand
GCAATGCTTTTGGAGGTGCCTTTTATATGATTATCAGAGCCTGGGAACGAGGGGATAATTCCTTGACCCGAAAAATGCAGCCGCATGTGCCTACAGGATGATGTCAGGAAATAAAGATCGGTTTTATATAGGATCGACGAGGGGAAATGTCAATGAGGGCCGGGGATTCTGCCTCGGGATCGATAGAGATCCGGAAGGCTTGCCCCTCACGGCCCGGAGGTCTTCAACGCTTCCTCCTCGCCCTGTTCGAGCGGATCCCAAGGTGATATCGATAATAGTATCAATCGTACCCAAAGTAATCCAAGCCGGGACGAGCCTGTTCGATCATGCGCTCCTGTTCCTCGGGGGACATCTGTTCCTTCCACTTGTAATTACGGTCTTCGAGATGCTGGACGATCCCCTCGAAATCCTCCCCCCATGGAACTCCGCAGAACGCTGCTGTCTCGCCCACAATCCTCAAGGGCCGGCGGACAAAGTCTTCGTACCGCAAAGTTAGGACGCGCTCCGGTTCGAGTGTGCTGAGCGTGCGATCGGTCAGCATTGCCGTTCGCGCCCAGATCGCCCCGCAATAGGCGACGGGTTCCATCTCGGCCAGATCCGGCCACATGTCTTTGCCTATGTAGGCCCAGCGAGGAATCCCCCGCTCTCTGCCCTTCGCGAGGATCGAGTTGGCTACCGCTCGGCCGTCCCGGAGGACGTGGACGAACTTCGCATTCGGAAGCCCAGCAGCAAGCCATCGGATCCGCATGGATATGCCTGGTCGCTTTGCGAGGAAGACCTGGCGTCGGAAGTGTCGGACGTGTCCCCAAACGATCTTTTCAAGCATGCGCCGGTGATATTCCGTGAGGTCCTTTTCATCCCGCACCTTTCGCCCGTCCGGCCAGAAGCTATTCCAGAGTTCTCCTGCCTCCACCGGTCGGTGTTTTCCTCCGAATAGCTCGGCGATTCGGACGAGTGTGAAGTTCGCACGGAATCGGCGCGTCAAATTCGTCGTGCAAGCGAAACTCGGATGATTCGCCAGGGTCTTGAAGAGTATAGAGGTGCCGCTCCTCGGGGATCCCAATATGAAGACGCTGGGTGGCGGATTGTAATCCATAATCTTTGCTGAACATATCAAATCGAAACCTTAAATGCCAACTCTATTTTAGACTTATTGAGATTTGAGACAAGAGAGCAGAGGCATACTGAGTCGCCAATCCTCCGAATCGATACATGTATCAACTGTTGCAATGTGTCATTTGATCTAAATGAGATGAGTTTTTCCATGCGCTCCTTTCTCTTGGATTTGGATAACCCATTGGAATATTATATGTTTCTCAGGAATATCCCTCCAGCATGTTGTTGCGTTCGAGAGCGTTGGGCCTTAAAATATGTGTCATTAAAGATTTGCAAATGAAACAGATTTCTTCGCCATGTCATTTTGATGGGATGGTGTAAAAGCTAGTGTTATTAATCGGTTGCGTTAGATTTTCTTTAGTGACGCAGGTTTTGGCACAATCATTGAAATTACCGGGCGTAATCAATCGAAATGAAGCGACCCTTTAATCACAGGGGGAAATATTGAAACGCCGCTGCAATAAACACGTCCGGGATTCGTTGGAATTGAGCAGGAAAATGATCATCCTCGCGTATAAGGGAGACATAGACAGCGAGGACGATGGGTGCCGAGTCCTGTACGGAATGATTCGCGACTGTGCCTATAAAATTCGCGCCCGGGCCGAAGTCGAACGTGAGGCGCACAAGAAGAAAGGTGCCTGGGATGATCCGGCCGGAAATGCCCCCCAATTCCTAGAGACGAAAAGGAAGGAGAGATAGATATGGAAGAACGAACAGGGATCATTACAATTCAGGGAAACCCGCTGACCCTTATCGGAGAAGAGGTCGAGGTCGGCAGGGCGGCGCCGGATTTCGAGGCCCTCGACAATGATCTCAATCCGGTAAGACTCTCATCGCTACGCGGCAAGGTTTGCATACTTTCCTCCGTACCCTCACTCGACACGCCGGTCTGTGATGTGGAGACGCGAAAATTCAACGAGGAAGCGGGCCGGCTCAGCCCCGACGTGGCTGTTCTCACCATCAGCATGGACCTGCCCTTCGCCCAGAAGCGCTGGTGCGGAGCGGCCGGTGTGGACAGGGTCCAGACCCTTTCGGACCACCGGGACGCTTGGTTCGGCACGTCATACGGGGTGCTGATCAAGGAGCTCCGGCTGCTCGCACGGGCGGTGTTCGTGGTGGACGGCGAGGGGATCCTTCGATACATCCAGTTCGTAAATGAAGTCACGAACGAGCCGGATTACGATGCGGTCCTGGATGCAGTGAAGAGCTTGACATAATGGACATCCATTGATATGCGCAGGGAACTTCACGACGTGTAACTGCAAAAAGGAAAGAGGTCTTACATGTCTACTTATTTCAATGCAGATGAGATCTTCGAGATGGCCGAGCAGATCGAGAGGAACGGGGCCAAATTCTACCGCCGTGCCGCTCAGGCTGCCGGCGATCCGGACAAACAGCAACTTTTTCTTCAGCTGGTCGCTATGGAGGCCGAACACGAGAGAGTTTTCTCCTTTATGAGAGGAGAGCTCTCAGCGGAAGAAGGAAAGGGTGCGGCCTTCGATCCGGATGATCAGACGAGTCAGTACTTGCAGGCCGCGGCGGCTGGGAAGGTTTTCAATGTGGATGCGGATCCCGAGGCGCTGTTCGATATAGGGGAGCGGCTGACCGTGGAGGATATACTCCGGGCCGCAATCGCAATGGAAAAGGAGTCGATTATTTTTTACCTGGGAATGAAAACGATGGTTCCGGACGGGCTGGGCAAAGACAAGATCGACGGGATCATAAAAGAGGAGATGAGCCACATCGGGGCCCTGAGCATGGAGCTCGCGTCCCAAATGGCTTGATTGATTGCACACGTATTTTAACCGAACCAAAGAGTAAAAGGAGGCAACGTGATGGAATTGAAGGGCTCGAAGACGGAAAAGAATCTGCTGACCGCCTTTGCGGGTGAATCCCAGGCGAGGAATCGCTACACCTATTTTGCCAGCAAAGCGAAGAAGGAAGGTTTCGTACAGATCGCTGACATTTTCGAGGAGACGGCAAACCAGGAGAAAGAGCATGCCAAGAGGCTCTTCAAGTTCCTCGAAGGTGGGGACGTGGAGATCCAGGCCGCATTTCCTGCCGGGGTCATCGGGGCGACCGCGGAGAACCTCAAGGCCAGCGCCGGCGGCGAGAACCACGAGTGGACCGAGATGTACCCCGGCTTTGCCCAGATCGCCCGGGAGGAGGGCTTCGAGAGCATCGCCATGGTGTTCGAGGCCATCGCCGTGGCCGAAAAGCAGCACGAGAAGCGTTACCTCGGCCTCCTGGCCAACGTCGAGGCCGGCACGGTGTTCAAGAAGGACAGCTCCGTGGTGTGGCAGTGCAGGAACTGCGGCTATCTACACGAAGGACCGGAGGCGCCCGGGGCCTGCAGCGCATGCGCACACCCCCAGTCTTATTTCGAGCTCCTCGGGGAGAACTGGTAGCCGGGACCGGATCGGCAGGTAAATATCGCGCCGACAGAAGAGAAAACGAAAAAGAGAGGACAGGAGGAAAAACAATGGCAAATTTTGGCTCTGTCGATGAAATTCTGGATTTTGCGATCAAGAACGAGCAGGATGCCTACGACTTCTACACCGATCTGGCCGGGCGGATGGACAAGCCCTGGATGAAGAAGGCCTTCGAGGAGTTTGCTCTCGAAGAGCAGGGTCACAAGCGCCTGCTCCTCTCGATCAAGGGGGACAACACGCTGGCCCCGGCGGAAAAGAAGGTGATGGATCTCAAGCTCGGGGACTACCTGATCGATGTCGAGATCAAACCGAACATGGATTACCAAGACGCCCTCATCGTGGCCATGAAGAGCGAGAAGGCGGCGTTCAAGCTGTACTCCGATCTGGCGGAGACGACCGACGATGCGAGCCTGCAGGCGACCTTTAAGTCCCTCGCCCAGGAGGAGGCAAAGCATAAGCTTCGGTTCGAGGTGGAGTACGACGACTATGTCCTGAAAGAGAATTGATCGGACAGGTCGGCGGTTCAATCCCAAACAGGAACATGGATAACGGGACAAGATGATGGACGAAGTAAAGGAAGCACTCCGTCAATCGTACACGGGCGAGTCAAAGGCGGCGCTGAGGCTGAAGGTCTTTGCCGAGAAAGCCGAGAGAGAAGGCTACGCACAGATCGCAAAGCTATTTCGTGTGATCGCTTTCTCAGAGGAGATTCACGGCTCGCGCTGCCTCCGGTCGCTCCGGGAGATAAAGAGCACGGAGGAGAACCTAGCCGAAAGCTTCGAGTCGGAGACCCGGGTCGCCGGTGTCGCCTATGATGAATTCATCAAGCTTGCAAACAGAGAAGGCGATGAGACGACGGCCATGATCCTGTCGCAGAACAGGGACGTAGAGGAGACGCACGCAAAGCTCTACAAAGAGGCCATGGCCAACATGATGGAGGAGCGTGAAACCGACTATCACGTCTGCAAGGTCTGCGGCTTTGTCTCCGACGGCGTTCTGCCCGACGAGTGCCCTGTCTGTGGGGCCGGGAAAGAGCAGTTCGTCGAGTTTTAATCTGGACTTTCGAGGCGGTGCCGTGGACGGTCGGCAAGGACTTCACTAAGGATAATTTCACAAACAAAGCTGAACTATCGGACATGTCATTTCGACCGCCAGGGAGAAATCTATTCTTTTCAGAACGTTCTATTATAAAGATTTCTCGCTTCCCCTTCGCTTCGCTCAGGGCTTCGGCTCACCGAAATGACAGCACGAAAAGGAGAAGAGGAAATGGCTGAGAGGCTACAAGTGTACAAATGCGAACACTGCGGAAACATAGTCGAGGTGCTTCACGGGGGCGCTGGGGAGCTCGTCTGCTGCGGGCAGCCGATGGTGCTGCTCACGGAGAACACCGTGGACGCGGCCCGTGAGAAACATGTTCCCGTGGTAGAGAAGATCGATGGCGGCGTCAAGGTGTCGGTCGGGAGCGTGGCCCACCCCATGGAGGAGAACCACTACATCGAGTGGATTGAGCTCCTCGCCGATGGAAAAGCCTACCGCCAGTTCCTGGAACCCGGAGACGCACCCGAGGCGACCTTCGACATCGAGGCCGATCAGGTTTTCGCCCGCGAGTTTTGCAACCTGCACGGCTTGTGGAGGGGGTGATCGCCATGATAGGAGATAAATTACAGGAAGGCATGAACAGGCAGCTTAACTGGGAGCTCTACTCATCCTACATTTACCTGTCCATGTCCGCCTACTTCGAATCGATCGGACTGGCCGGCTTTGCCGGCTGGATGCGCGCGCAGGCCCAGGAAGAGGTCGTACACGCGATGAAATTCTTCACTTACATCAACGAGCGGGGCGGCAGGGTCCTCCTGCAGCCCATCGACGGGCCGTCCACCGAGTGGGCATCGCCTCTGGCCGCATTCGAGGATGCCTACAAGCACGAGCAAGGGGTCACGGCGAGGATCAGCGATCTCGTGGATCTGGCGCTGGAGGAAAAGGACCACCCCACGAACAATTTTCTCCAGTGGTTCGTGGGCGAGCAGGTCGAAGAGGAGTCGTCCGTGGATGAAGTGATACAGCAGCTCAAGCTCGTGGGCGAGAACAGCGGCGGGCTGTTCATGCTCGACCGCGAGCTCGGAACAAGAGTCTTTACCATGCCGACGGAGGCGACAGGGGGAAAGTAGGGAGGGAGTGCGGAGGCTCGAGGAGGTTAGAACCACATGGAAGAAGCAACGAAGCGCATCACGGATGGGCTGTTCCGGGCAATCCGGGCAGAGGGCGACGGGCAGCATTTTTACATGATGGCGGCCGGCAGCGTGGCGGATCCGAAGGGAAAAGAGGTGTTCGAGATGCTCGCAAGAGAGGAGCTCGAGCACCAGAACTTCCTGAAGGCACAGTACAAGTCATTTGCCGAAGCGGGGAGGCCGGACGCGAGCGTAAAGCTTGGCCAGAAGGCCGACCTGTCCGGAGAGAGCCCGATCTTCTCGAGCGGGCTCCGTGCCCGCGTGCACGAGGCCCACTTCGAGATGAGCGCACTCTCCATCGGCATCCAGCTGGAGATGAACGCCATGAAGTTCTATCGGGAGCAGTCGGAGGCGGCATCCGATCCGGCGGTGCGGGCTTTTTATGCCGAGCTTGTCGAGTGGGAATCCGGACACTATCACGCCCTTCTCCGACAGCAGGAGAATCTCAAAGAGGATTACTGGTCCGCGGCCGACTTCTCTCCCTACTGAAGACCAGGGTCAGGCGCAAGAAAGGCCAAGCCAGGATCAGAGCTATACATTAACTCGATTGCAGGAAATCCAATTGATCCCGAAGGGGTCAGGTCATGTAGCCTGGGGTGAAAACCCCAGGGCAGTTTGCCCGAAGGGCGATAAATCCACAAAGCGAGGGGGAACTCAATTGAAAGGACCATTCAAGGCGGCAAAAGTTACGGATCGCGTCTACTGGGTGGGGGCGATAGACTGGTCCATCCGCGACTTCCACGGCTATTCGACGAGTCGGGGGACCACGTACAACGCGTATCTCATACTGGCCGACAAGGTCACCCTCATCGACACGGTCAAGGCGCCTTTCAGGGACGAGATGCTCTCGAGGATCGCGTCGCTCATCGATCCCGGCAGTATTGAGCTCATCATCTCGAACCACTCGGAAATGGACCACTCCGGGTGCCTGCCCGACGTGATAGAGGCTGTGAAGCCGGAGAAGGTCTTTGCCTCGAGCATGGGGGTCAAGGCCCTGTCCGAACATTTCCACTCGGGCCTCGAGATCGCGGCCCTGAAGGATGGGGACACGCTCAGTTTGGGTGACATGAGCCTCTCCTTCTTCGAGACGCGGATGCTCCACTGGCCCGACAGCATGATCGCCTACCTGGCCGAGGACCAACTTCTCTTCTCCCAGGATGCCTTCGGCATGCACCTCGCCTCGAGCGAGCGATTTGCCGATGAGATCGAAGAGGAGATCCTGACCTGGGAGGCGGCAAAGTACTATGCCAACATCCTTCTGCCCTTTTCCCCGCTCGTCACAAAGCTGTTGGAGAGGGTGGGAAGTCTCGGGGTCACAATCGAGATCATAGCCCCTGACCACGGCCCGATCTGGCGGGAGGGGCCAGGCAGGATGCCTGAGCTCTACTCCACATGGGCGGTTCAAAAGCCGACCCGGAAGGCCGTGGTCACCTATGATACGATGTGGCAGAGCACCGCCCTGATGGCCCGGGCGATCTGCGAAGGGCTCGTGACCGGCGGGGCGACCGCCAAACTGCTTCCGTTGGCCTCATCGCATCGAAGCGACGTGGCCACCGAAATCCTTGATGCCGGTGCGCTCCTGGTGGGCTCCCCGACCATGAACAACAATCTTTTTCCCCCCGTGGCGGATGTCCTGACCTACCTGAAAGGCTTGAGGCCCCGGAACCTCATCGGAGCGGCCTTCGGCTCTCACGGCTGGAGCGGCGAAGGCGTCAAGCAGGTCGTGGAGTATCTCTCCGGGATGAAGGTGGAGGTGATGGGGGAGGTCAAGGCAAAATATGTCCCGGACGAAGAGGTCCTGTCGCAATGTTTTTCGCTAGGCGAGCTCGTGGCGAAAAGACTGGCCGAGATCTGCTCCTGTAACCCGTGAATTGAGGTAACTTCTCAATAACATAGGGCGGGCCATGCCCGCCGACCCTTATGGAATGCAATCATAATGGCGGCCACGGGCCGCCCTATGAAAAAGGAAAGGAGTTGAGAGAATGAAAAAGTACACATGCAATATTTGCGGCTATGTTTATGATCCGGACCAGGGCGATCCCGACAGCGGTGTTTCCCCGGGGACCGCTTTCGAGGATATTCCCGATGATTGGGTCTGCCCGATCTGCGGGGCCGGGAAAGATGAGTTCGCGCCGGAGGACTAAACTAAGGCCAATGACGGGAGGACGACATGGCTGACAGAGAAGACAGGGCCGTTCAGATGCTGGCCAAGGCACTGGAGATGGAGACGAAGGGAAAGGCCTTCTATGAAAAAGCGAGCTCCACCAGCACCAACGCGCTGGGGAGAGAGATCTTTCAAATGCTGAGGAACGATGAAATCATCCACATGGAGCGCATCCGGAAGATCTATGAATCGCTGAACGCGGGCCGGGCCTGGTCCGGCGATTGGAAGGAAATGAATGTAGAGCACAGGGATCTGCAGACGCTCTTCACGGAGATGGCCTCTGAACACGGATCAAAGATCAAGGCCGAGCCCAGCGACCTGGAGGCGCTTGATGTAGGGATCGACCTCGAACAGCGTGCCGTGGCCTTTTACGAGGAGCATCTTCCTGAGACCGCCGATCCTCTGGAGCGGGAGTTCACGGAGCGCATGATCGCCGAGGAGCGATCTCATTACGGGGCGCTCTCGGACATGAAGCTCTATCTCTCGAACCCGACCGCATGGTTCAGCGAGAGAGAGCGCGGGGGATTGGACGGCGCCTGATTGCGGGATTGACATTGAGAGGGTAGAGGTATATTAGTACAGTAATGTTAGATAGTGTCTGTCTAGGAATAGCCAATATTATCTGTCATTCCGAGCGAAGTGAGGAATCTTGTAGTTGTTAAGAGTTGGCAACTTTAGATTCCTCGGCTATCGCCTCGGAATGACATCCGGACCGACATTCGATAGATGCAGACATCCATCCAACGCCGGCCATCATTGAGTTGCTGATATGTCGAATGTGCTGAAGATATCAGAGGCGGCCTCACTGGCCATGCACACCATGGGGCTCCTGGCGGCAAAACCGGACAGGATGCTCTCCACCAGAGAGATTGCCTCCGTACTCGGCGCATCAGAGGCTCATCTTTCCAAAGTTCTCCAGCGCCTGTCGCGCGGGGGATTCGTGAGGTCGATCCGGGGGCCGAAGGGCGGTTTCACACTGGGAAAGAAGAGCGACGAGATAGTTCTCCTGGAAGTGTACGAGTCGATCGAGGGGCCGCTTGTATCGAGCAACTGTCTTCTGGGCGAGCCGGTTTGCGACGGCACAGAATGTATCCTGGGCGGGCTCCTCAAAACAGTGAACAAAGAAGTCAAGGAATACCTGGCCGAAACGAAAGTGTCCGACCTGATCGGCGCTTACAGAAACGTAGATCTCGCGTGAGGATCAAAGACCTTTCACCCCGTGGACCGGCCTGCCGCCTCATCATTGCTCCTGAATATTCGTTCAAAAGTCATCCGGCCTCGTTCCGAGGCTCTGCCTCGGAACGGAATTCCCTGGGGATCTGCCCCTTTCGGCCTGCAAGTTAGCAGTGATCTGATAGAGGAGGCGGAGCCTCCCGTAATCGTTCCCAGGCGGAGCCTGGGAACGAGGGAAAAAGCTATTTTTGATTGATAATACGTACCCGCCGCAACCGGCGGAGGGAGGTGGAGATGTTTGAAGACTTGAAAGGCAAGACCGCGCTGATTACCGGCTCTGGGAAGCGAACCGGCATCGGCTACGCCATTGCAGAGAAACTGGCCTCCTGCGGTGCCAACACCGTCATCGCCGATATCGGCAAGGTTCCGGACGACAGCGGTGGAGTGAAAACAGGGAGCCGGGACGAGATGGAGGAGATAGCAAAGGACCTGACGGACCGGTTCGGCATAAAGACCCTTGCCGTCGACCTCGACGTCACCGACCCGGAGTCGATCGGCAGGATGGTGGAGCGAGTAAAGGAGACCTTCGATCGCGTCGATGTGTTATGCAACAATGCAGGCGCATCCTTTGGGGTTCCCAACACAGCGCACACCTATGATGAAGACGCCTGGATGAAGACGATCGATGTGAACCTCCACGGTGTATTCAGGGTTACGAGAGCCATACTGCCCCTGATGTTCGGAAAGGGGGGGAGCATCGTCAATACCGCTTCGAGGGCGGCCAAGGTCCCCCCCCTGTTCAACGGCGCCTACGCCGTGGCCAAGGCGGGCGTCATCATGCTCACGAAGGTCATGGCCAAAGAGCTGGCAGCGGCCGGGATCCGCGTCAACGCGATCTGCCCCGGCCAGATCATGACCGATCTCGAGAAGTGGCGCTTCGGACTGGAGGCGCAGGCCTATGGCACAACCGTCGAGGATCGTGAGCAGGAGATGTGCCAGACGATTCCGCTGGGGAGAATCGGAAGCCCGGAGGAGGTGGCGAACCTGGTGGCCTATCTCGCCTCCGAGCAGTCCTCCTACATCACCGGCCAGGCCATCAATGTCACCGGCGGGCAGCTGATGGAGCTGTGAGCCACCTCGAGAGGATGATCCGGTAATAGAGTATCGTCAATGGGATCAGGGTGATCCACACGAAGGCGATGTGATAAGGCCTTCCTCTTGTCCCGAGGCGCAGGACCGGCAGAAACTTCGCGGCACAGTAGTCGTAGGCGAAGCCGCCCAGGATGCCGGCAACCAGGTAGAGGAGCGTGGCGATGCGCGTGGGGCGGGCGATTCGAGTGAGAAGGCCGTATCCCAGGCAGTAGGAATAGCCCAGCAGGAACCAGGCGATGCCGAGAGAGACCGGCGATCCGGCCACGGACAGGGCGCCCGAGACGTGGTAGATCTCGAGCCGGGCCCCCGTGACCTCGATCAGGAAATTGGCCAGCGCCACGAATCCGCCGGCCGCCAGGGCCCCGGCGAGCCGTAGCCTTTCCGGACGGATGAGCGCGGTCGCAAGGAGCGCAGTGCCCAATCCGATTCCGAGGAACAGGTAAGAGAATGCAGTAGCGGACATCAGCCCTCCTTCACTCCGGCGGTACGATATATTCATGCATGGGAAAAAATAAAAAAAAGAGCACCTTGAGGATGTTGCGAGCGAAGCGAAGCAATCCCCCGGGCTCAACAAGCCAGTGTGCTCAGTGGATTGCTTCGTCCCTTCGGTCCTCGCAACGACCTTCAATTAGGTCCGCATCGAAGATGCTGTTTTTTTCTTCTCCTTCGGTCCTTCAGATGTTCTCCCACGATCCTAAAGAAATTGAGCGCAAGCCCGCCGCCCCATCGCATCGGCTTCTCCCATAAGTCGGGCCGCACCTGCTCGACCGACGCGCCCACAAGATCGAATTTTGGCTCCAGGCCCTCGTCCAGGAGCACCTTCAGATAGGGTACATCCGCGGGCTCCATTCCCATGATCCGCGCGAGCAGGAGGTCGGTGCAGAGGGCATCGTCCGAAGTCATGAGAAAATCGGTTCTCTTGGGCCTGCCGTTGGGGCCGCTTCCGGCGCAGCTCACCGTGCCGTCCAGGATGACCAGGTCCGGTGGGAAGCTCCGGTAGATATCGATGAAGATCCTCCCACGGGCGTCGGCGAATCCCTTGGTGTGGTAGCGAAACAGCTTCACAGGCACAGGAGTCAGGCCGAACAGATTCTTCAGGGCCCCGCTCATCCGGTAAAAGGAGTGGGTCTTGGCCACGGGGAGATCGATCAGCACGTGGGGCTCGGAGAGGATCTTGGGGATCTCCTCTCGACCCATACGTCCCCCGAAGTCGTGCCACGTCCTCTCTGCGCGGCTCAGGTCGACGAACCGCACCCCCTTCGAGGACAGAAGTCCCTGGTAGATGCTCCCCTCGAGCAGGCGGGCCACGTCCCACCAGAAGATGGATCCGCTTTCCGCAATGAGGATCTCGACCTCCGGATCGACCTGTCGAAGCAGGTCGATTACGGCCTCGATCACTTCCGGAGAGGTCTGAGTCCCCTGTTTATCCTTTCCCCCGCCCGAGAAGTTCGGCTTGATGATGACCCTTGGGCCCTTGTCGGCAAGCAGGCGGCCAAGAAAGGAGATCCCATCCCACTGATCGAGTGAGCTCCGGAGGGCCCCGGGAAGATCGTCCTTTACATGGGCCAGTGAAACCACCCGCCTCCTCAGCTCGAACCGGGTCTGATCCTCTGTAGACCAGGGTTGATCGAGCTCCCGTCCGAACCGGCTCAGGATGAGGTACAGGGCGGCGAAGGCCACTCCGAATCCCGGGATGAGGAGCCCGAGCAGCAGTGGGCGGCCCAGGAGAGAGGGGATCTCGCCGGAGCTGAATTCTGTAAGACTTCCCACAAAGAAGAGGCGGCGGTAAAAGAGGGCGCAGAAGGCGAGAAGCACGAGGACGGCGGTTCGAAAGACTTTCCACCCCAGGCCCGTCTCTCTTCTTTCGGCATAGAAACCGAGGGCGAAGCCGGCCGTCATCCAAATATAATAGTCGGCAAAGGCGGCGATCACCAGGGAGGTCGGTACCGTGCGGGAGTCGATCCAGTACATCCAGCACCAGTCGGGAAAGACCACGTAACAGTAAACGGCCAGGGGCATGCAGAAGAGGGTTTGGAAGGCGAGGGCGCCCAGGAAGTAGCGGTTGAGGAAGATCGACCGGGACCTCTCGATCTGGACGGCGCAGCTCCAGGAAAAGAGGAGCCCCACGACGACCATGAAGAGGTGATCTGCAGGGATGGTGGTCATGGCACTCTCAGACTACCATTGATTCCTCCTCGGTGCAAAGCGAAGATAATCCAGGGGGAATGCGGAAAAAGTCATGGATGTTGCGAGCGAAGCGAAG
>CAZFWM010000216.1:0-12576 GCA_964522545.1 uncultured Thermodesulfobacteriota bacterium | reverse complement strand
CCTTGCTTTTTTATTATGTTTTTGGGGGAATTAGCTCAGGAACTTCTGATTAGATGTCTCTAAAAAAAATTTTTGATCGGACATGTCATATCGACCATGGCCTTATGTCATTTCGACCGCAGGGAGAAATCTATAAATATTAAAAAATTTCCCTTTTTCCCCTTTCCCTTTTTTCCCTTGCTTACACATCTTTTCGGTTGCGGCTTCGCCGCATCAGGGAAAAAGGTATCGGAAGGCGATCGGCACCCGGGCGCTCCAGGCGGCCTCGCTGTGGGGGGCCCACGGTTCGTGGACGTAGAGAAAATCGGTCCCCTCGATATAGCCCCGGTCGAGCAGGACATAGCCCATCTGAAGGGTCTCGCAGTAGTTGTCGTCGGCCGTGGGATTGTCGTCCCAGATGCCGTCCCCGTCCGAATCGGTGCAGATCCCGCTCACCCCGCCCCCCGAGTCCAGATAGATCTTCCCGTCGAACTTGGGCGCCTCGGCCGCGATCTCGATCACCGTCTCCTCGTTGAGGGTGATGCTCCCCCACCCGAGCGTGGAGGACATGCCGCCCACCCGCGAGAAAGTGTCGCCGTGGGCAAAGGCGGCCCAGAGGGAGACGAGGCCACCCAGGGAAGAGCCGAAGATGCCGGTCTCGTCCCGGCCTGGGCGCGTGCGATACCGGGCGTCGATGAAGGGCTTGAGGTCGCTCACGATGAAATCGAGATAGGCGGGCGCATCGCCGCCGATGTGGATCCCTGACCAGTCGATCACGTCCTCCACGTGGGTGTACTCGTCCATCCGGCCCATGGTGTTGTCCATGCCGACCACGATCAGGGGCTCTACCTCGCCCGCCGGGATCAGGTCGTCTAGGTGCTCGTCCATCCGCCAGCCGCCCCAGAAGGCCCCGGGATCGAATAGGTTCTGGCCGTCATGCATGTACAGCACCGGGTAGGTCGCGGCCGCGGCCTGCTCGTACCCGGGGGGGACGTAGAGGCTGACGGTCCGCTCGTTCCCCAGCAGCGTGGCCGCGAAATCGGGATAGCGCTCCAGGTGCCCTTCGTCCCTCCCGCCCCGGACGATGGAGATCTCGCCGAACTCATCGTGGTCGAAGCGCCTGGCATGGGGATCGGCGAGCCAGTCGCCGTCGCCGGCCTCCTCGAAGACGAACTTATAGCGGGACCGATCGCCGAAGGACTCCGCCGGGATGGCCGCGTAATAGAGGTCCGTCTCCGGCACCGGGTCGAGCACAAACGCGTCCGGGTTCCAGCCGCTGAAGTCCCCCGAGACCCGAACCGGCGGCTGTTTCCAGGTCGGACGCTCCGTGACGAAGAGGACCTCCCCTTCATCCTGGATGGGAAAGCCGTCGCTGTAGGTCACCTCGGAGAAGAAGGCCTCGATCAACGCATCCCGCTCGGCCGGCGATCCGGCCTGCCCGAGCTCGACCAGGAGTACTTCAAAGCGCTGACGGTCCGTGGCCGGCCCGCACCCGATCTGCGCGGCGGCCGGGAGGAAGAGGGCGAGAAGCCCAACTAAATAAATCGCTTTTTGTTTCATCCTTATCATTCTCCGCAGAAATAAGATCTCTGAGGAACCCAGGAACCCAGGAAAGAAAAGAGAAAATTGAATATTTCAATAATCAATAGACAGTCATTGCGAGCACCCGACCCGCCCGGGGGCGGGTTATTTGTAAAAGAACCCGCATCGTCATTGCGAGGAGCGCCAGCGACGAAGCAATCCGCTGCGCTCCCCTGCAGCCCGTTCACGGTGGATTGCTTCGCTTCGCTCGCAATGACCCAAGGGGTGCGTCATTGCAAATGCGTTTCTTAGGAGGGGCTCCTCGCTATGATCGTAAAAAATGCTATATCGGGCATAAAAAAAACATCTTAGTATGACTCTATTTCCTGGGTTCCTGGGTTCCTCAGAGAAAATCCTTTCCGAAAACACTATGTCACCCCCCCTCCTCCGCCCACGCCAGCGCCCCGGTGGGGCAGGCCTCCACGCAGGCCGGCTCCTTGCGGTCCGGGCAGAGGTTGCACTTCACGGCCACCCCCTTCTCCTCGTCTCGGCCGATGGCGTCGAAGGGGCAGACCATCATGCACATCCCGCAGCCCACGCACCGCTCGGCTTCGTGGAGCACGGTCCCGGTCTCCGGGTCCATGGACAGACAGCCGGTCATGCAGGCATCGATGCATGCCGCGGGTTCGCAGTGGCGGCAGAGCGACTGGAACTCGTATCGCTCGAAGAGGTCCTGGCGCACGAAGACCGCCCCCTTGCGGTAGTTGGCCACGCCCCGGTTCACGGTGGAGCAGGAGACGGCGCACAGGCGGCAGCCGGTGCAGAGATCAGGCTGAGCATACACTCGCTTCATGGCAGGAGCCCCTCGATCTCGGCCAGGCGCTCAGAGGGGGGACGCCCCTCTCGGTCCCAGCCGCGTAATTCATAGAACTCATCGAGCATCCGGTCGAACCGCTCCCGCTCGATGTGGTGGCCTTTGGTCATGCGCCCCGTCATGGGCTCGTCGAAGTAACGGGCCGGCAGGGTGTCGTGGGCCCGGGTGAGCCCCTCGCGCATGTTGATCATCCGCTCCAGGTCCACGACCCGGCGTCCCACCTCCTCGAGCTCCTCCCGCGTGAACTCCATGCCCGTGGCGAGCCGGATCAAATCCCGGAACTCCTCGTAGCCGAGATTGCGGGGGCTGTTGAACCCGTGGCAGATGAACTTACAGATGCCCAGGGAGTCGATCACCGAGTAGATGGTCTCGCTGAAGGAGACCACCACCGCCTTGGACTCGTACGATGTGGGGTTGGGATCCACGGGCCGGCCGTAGACCTTGCTGGTGAACTCGGCCGGCAGGTCGAAGATCTCCAGGGTGGGGCGCGAGCGCAGGTGATCGGCCCCGCGTGAGGAGGTTGCGATCCCCAGGGCGAAGCCCTTGAGGTAGCGCACATCGTGGGGGTCGGACTGAGGCAGGCCCTTGATGGCGATGAGAAAGTCGGCCGTCTCGGGGCCGAAGCGCTCCACGAGCCGGCTCCCCTCGGCCAGGACGTCCCCGAACCCCCTGCGCACGGCAATGTCCCGTATGAGACGCCTGGACATCTCGAAGTCGCCGAAGCGCAGATCGTAGCCCACGGTCTCCCGGTCCAGGTAGCCCCGCTCGAAGAGCTCGATGGCCCATGCGATGTAGGTGCCCACGGACGAAATATCGAGGCCCACGTCGTTGACGATGTTCTGGAGCTCGATCATCTCTCGGGTGCCGGCCACACCGATGTTGGCCCCCACCAGGACCTCGGAGGTGTACTCGGGCCCCTCGCCGCCAAGGCGGTTGCGGTGGCGGCAGTGGACCACGCAGTAGGCGCAGCCGAGCATCTTGTCCACGTACTTGTGGACCTCCTCGGCGTTCAGGGTATCCAGAAATGTCGTCTCCTGGCTGTTGTGGGTGCGGATGGCCCCGATGTAGTTGCTCACGTCATAGAGCAGGGGGGTGCCCACGCGGCCCAGCACGCCGATCACCTTGGAGGACTGCAGGTACTTGCGGAGCTCCACAGAGCGGGCGTGGAACCCCTCTGGGTCTTCGATGGGGAGGCCGTGATGACCCCGGACCGCGATCGCCTTGAGGTTCTTGGAGCCCCAGATCGCCCCGGTCCCGCACCGGCCGGCCGCGTTCTTCACGCCGGTCCGGGTGCAGGCGAAGCGCACGAGGTTCTCCCCGGCCGTTCCGATGCACTCGATCTCCACGTCCCGGCCCAGGTCATCCCGCATCCGGACCTGGACCTCGTTCGTGTCCATGCCCCAGTAAGGCGAGGCGTCCCGGATCTCGATTCGGCCGTCCTCGATGTAGAGGTATACAGGCTTCTCGGCCCGGCCCGTGATGATCAGCCGGTCGATGCCGGCGTAGCGCAGCTCCGGCCCGAAAAAGCCGCCGATGTTGGAATCCCCCAGGACCATCGACTCGGGCGAGCGGGTGGTGATGCTGTGGCGCCCGCTGTTGGGAGCGCCCGTGCCGGTGAGGAGCCCTGTGCCGATGATAAGCACATTCTCGGGCGAGAGGGGATCGATCCCGGGCTCGAGGTACTTGTAGAGATAGTACATGTTGAGGCCCCGCCCCCCCATGAACGCCCTGACCAGCTCGGGCGGCGTCTCTGAGATCTCCACCTCCCCCCGGGTCAGATCCAGCCTGGCCAGCGTGGTGAGGGGCCGGTCCGGTTTCGCTTTGCTCAATTGCCTATCTCCTTTCCTTCAGCTCGTAAAAATTGAAATATTCGCCCGTCTCGAGCCGCACGCTTCGGGATCTGTATATCTCGATAAGGAGATCGCCCTCGTATACGTCCTTCTCACGGTCGAAAATGTTCCTGTTGGTGTACGGGATGAACGGGCTGCCTCGCGGGTCGCGGGGCCTGGCGGTCACGTCGATATTGCCGAGCAGCAGGTAGGTCGGCCGCCGACCCAGGATGTACTGGCCGTCGTGTTTTTCATGACCCGCCCATCCGAGCCCCATCCCCGGCATGTCGAGGTGGCCGATGTGCCGGTCCGTCAGACCCAGCATATCGTATACGACCAGCCCGGAATAGTAGGAGACCGCGCCTATCGGAACCGTGGCCAGGCTGTCTCCTTCCGTAGCGTTTTCCCTGAGCCACATGCCGACGCTCTTCCAGCGGGGAATCTCCACTTCCTTCTGGTATTCATAGTTGATGAAGTGAGAGCCCATGGCCGGCGGCGTGACGTGAACCGTTCCCCACACCACGACAATCAGAAAAAGGAGCGCCTTGACCGGCCGGTGACTCTGGAAAAGGCGTGACGCCGAATGACGGTAGATACGCTCCAGAAGCACGGCCTGCAGAACGAGGAGAATCGGTAGAGGGGCGAGGGCGAACCGATACATGGGAAGCCCGTCGCCGCCCACCCAGATCGAGGCGCACCATAAAACCGCCACGCCCGCACAGAGCAGGCGAAACACCCGGGGACCCCGTAGAAGGAAATAGCCGACCGGAACGATCATCAGCCCGATACTCTCGTGATCCATGGAGTATTGCGCCAGGTACACCAGGCCCCGCTTCACCTGCGCCCACGACGCGCCCGCCTTGGCATAATAGGTGTTCGGCAGGGGGTCGCCGAAATAGAGAATACGGAACAGAAACAGGCCGGCCAGCACGCCCCCACTGAGCGCCCACCACCCGATCCACCGCCGCCTTCCCTCGGCGGGCCGCTCCCGAACCATCTCGTAGAGCCCGAGCAGCCCGACCACGATGATCCCCTCCGGACGCGTGAGGGCCGAGAGCGCCGCAAGGACGGCCGACAGCCAGTACCGATCGCTCAGAGACGCAAGGAAGCCGCCCACCACCAGACAGACGAACAGCGGAGTTTCCAGGCCGGCCGCGGCCCAGCAGGCAAAAGACCCGTTCAGGGCCAACATCGACGGCGCCAGGAGCAACCACATTGGAGATCCTTCGGAGATTCTCACCCTGGAGGCAAGCTTGTACGTAAGCACAATCGTGATCAGGCCGGCCAGCACGCCCAGGATGCGGGACGATGCAAGGAGATCCAGGCCCAGCGAGCCGACACCGGCGAGGAGAAGGACCCAGAGCAGGGTGGTGAATCCCTCGACCCTCTCGCCCGGATTGAAGACCAGGCCGTGCCCCTCCAACAGATTTCTCGCGTATCTCAGGGCGATAAAGGCATCGTCGGATATGAAATCGTACAGGGAGACATGGAGGAGGTACACGGCACAGACGGCCGCCAGGGCCAGAGTGA
This sequence comes from uncultured Thermodesulfobacteriota bacterium, assembly GCA_964522545.1. Taxonomy (GTDB): domain Bacteria; phylum Desulfobacterota; class DSWW01; order CAZFWM01; family CAZFWM01; genus CAZFWM01. The sequence goes on along the minus strand of CAZFWM010000216.1, from coordinate 6,843 downwards.
CAACGCTTCTCTCAGAGATGAATCGCCGCTGAGTGGCTTTCGGTTCCGACGATCGGTTCATGTGGCAATCGGTTTTTGCTCTCTACTATTTCAAATGCAACTCTTTAAGAATTCACCACAGAGGACACAGAGAAAAGATAGAGTTTTCTTGCATTCATTCTCTGCGTCCTCTTTGATCTCTGTGGTTAAAAAAATTTACAATGAGACAATATAATTCCTCCGTTCGTCATAAGAAAGCGAAGCTTTCTTATTCAGTCAGTCTATAGGAAATCCAATGGGCTATAAGATACGTGGATTGGCGGGATTTCCTATAGACTGACTACCACTTCCGTTCATCCCGCTCCCGCTCGGCCCACTTTTCATCGTCGAACTTCTTCTGGTAGTGCTCCTCTGAGCCGAGCGATCCCTTCCACTCGACCGCCTCCCCCTCCATCTCCGCCCGCACCCGCTCCCTTCTGAAGTGGTAGAAGGGGGACTTCTCCTCCAGGAGGGAGTCCTTGAGCCACCCCACGCGGTCCTGGCTTCGAATGAGGTCGTGGAGCAGGCCGGCGTTGTTCGTCTCGCCGATGAGCACGGCTCCCTTGAGACGATCGTCCTTAAAGAGGAGCTTCTGGTAGATTGGGCGATCCTCCTTGTAGCGGATGCGCGCCTGCCGCCCCTCGCCGACCTCCTCGTCCTGGACGCTCCCCAGAGAGACGATGGGCACCCCGAACAGGGGCAGGGAGTTCATCCCGATCGAGCCGGGGTAGTCCGTGGGACGGCCGGCCATATTGAGACCGGCCATGCGCCCTTGCTCGCCCGCATTCGGCCAGTTCGCGTTGACGAAGGGCCGTCCCCGTGCGATGTCGTAGGTCTCGGCCACGTCGCCCGCGGCAAAGACGCCGGGCGAATCGGTCTCGAAGCGGGAGTTCACGAGGATCCCCGTGTTGACCGCGATCCCCGCATCGCGTGCCAGGCCGAGGTTCGGCACGATCCCCGTGGACTTGATCACGACCCCGCAGTCGATGCGCCGGCCGTCGTCGAGGACAACGCCGGTCACTCCCTTGCCGGGCTCTCCCGCGATCTCCGCCACCGAGTGTCCCGTGACGATCTGGACGCCGCCTTCCTCGAAAATCTTCCGGGCGAGCTCACTCCCCCGGCGGTCCAGTACCGTGGACAGGATCCGGTCCAGGAGCTCCACCATGACCACCCGGAGCCCTGCCTGGTGCAGGGCGTAGGCCGCCTGGACGCCGATGAGCCCGGCCCCCACCACCACGGCCGCCTTCGCCTGCTCAGCCCGTTCCCGTACCTGCCGGGCCTGGTCATAGGTCCAGAAGAAGTGCGCCCCCTCCAGGTCGCGGCCCTGCAGGTCCGGGAACCGCGGCGAGGAGCCCGTGGCCAGGAGGAGCATGTCGTAGGGGATCTCGGTGCCGTCGGCCAGGCTCACATTCTTCTTGTCGAGATCGATCCCGGTGGCCCGCACCCCGAGCCGGGCCTCCACCCGGAGATCGTCGTAGAAGGTCTCCGGCCGCAGCCGCAGCTTGGCCTCGCAGTTCTCCTCGCCGGCCACCCAGTGGGCCGTGATAGGGCGCGAGTAGACCGGGTGCTGCTCATCGCTCACCAGGGTGATGGCCCCTTCCTTATCCAGGGAGCGGATCCCCTCGATCGCCCCCACGCCTGCCGCACTGTTTCCTATGATGACGTAGTTCATAGCTTTATGCCTTTGTGCCTTTGTACACGTTCCCCTCGTTCCCAGGCTCTGCCTGGGAACGAACGCAGGGGCAGAGCCCCTGGAGAGCTCCATTCCGAGGCAGAGCCTCGGAACGAGGTTTGAACAAACGCAAACATGTCATTTCGACCGCTTTTTTCTGTCATTTCGACCGAAGGGAGAAATCTTATCTTTTCAGATTGTGCCCCCGGAAAGATTTCTCGCTCCGCTCGAAATGACACGCCGAGGACTCATTCCGGAATAGTGTCAGCCCCTCATCCCCCGGCCATGGCCATCAGGATGGTGACCGAGTCCCCTTCCTTGATCTCCGTGCTCGCCAGATCGGCCGACCGGACCAGGGTGTCGTTGAAGAAAAGACGGTACGGGACAAACCCCTCCTCTTCGCCCATCTCCTCCCTGAATCCCGGCACGGACCGCTCCATCTCGGCCATGAGATCGGCCAGGGTCTGTATCCCTTCGCCGAGCTCCACCGTGATCTTGCCCCGGCCCACCTTGCGCCGGATCGGCTCTCCCAGATTGACCGTGATCTTCATCAGCTCACCCAAGGGCCTCGGCCAGAATCTCGGTAATATCCTTGACCACGACCGCGTCGCCCCCAGCCCCCCCTCCCCTCTCGGCCGCGGCGGCCATATTTCTCTTGCAGGACGGGCAGGCCGAGACGATGGTCCCTGCCCCGATCTCCCTGGCCTGATCGACCCGCCGCCCGGCGATTCCGTAGCTCAGCTCCTGGTTGTACTCGGCCAGGCCGCCTCCGCCGCCGCAGCAGCGGGCCTGGGCCCTGTTCTGCGCGAACTCGACGAGCTCGACCCCCGGGACCTGCCCGATCACACTCCGGGGCGCATCGTAGATATCGGCGTGGCGGCCCAGGTCGCATGCGTCGTGATAGGCGATCTTCCCCGGGAATGCCCCGTTGAACCGGAGCCGCCCCTTCTGGATTAGCCGCTCCAGGTACTCGGTGGCATGCACCACCTCCACGTCGAATCCGCCTGCCTGGCCGGGATAGAGCTTCTTGAAGGTGCGGTAGCACCCGGCGCAGGTGGTGACCAGAGTGCGCGCCTTCAACTCGGCGAACCGGTCGATGTTATCGTCCATGATCGCCTGAAAATCCTCGGCGCCGATCAGGTGGGCGGGATAGCCGCAGCAGGGCTCGTCCGCTCCGAGCATGCCGTAATCCACTCCCGCGTGGTCCAGGATCTTCATGGTGTCTGCAACGATGCGCGGATCACGGTATGAACCGTTGCACCCGACGAACAGGAGGATCTCCGCACTCCCGGCCGCGGCTACCCTTGCCTCGTGGCCCTCCGGAAAGGCCCGGGTCCTCGCCTGCGCGGGCTCGCCGAAGGGATTACGGTTCTCGGCCAGGCTGGCGAGCTCGGCCCTGTGGGCCTCGGACCGGATCCCCTGGGCGAACAGGCGCCGCCGGCCAGCCAGCACGATGTCCGAGACCATGATCCCGGCCGGGCAGGTGTTCTGGCAGCTCTGGCAGAGGGCGCACTCGTAAAAGCTATCGGCGAGCTCCGTGCTCGGCTCTACCGCCCCGGTGAGGGAGTTGAAGGCCAGGATGATGTGGCCACGGGCATTTCTCGACTCCAGCGATGTCTCCGCCAGGACCGGGCAGCCGGCCCGGCAGAACCCGCACTGGATGCATGCCAGGATTTCGTTGTCGATCTCGGGCCCGAAGGTGTGTAGCGACTCCGGATCCTGGGAGATCTCGCTGAAGGCAAAGTGGTCGTAGATGTCGTCCGTTTCCTCGAATCCCATCTTGCCCGGATTCATGATGTTGTTGGGGTCCAGCGTGGCCTTGATATTTTTCATGATCTCCAGGTTGAGCCCCAGCTCCCTGCGGATGTAGGAGCCCTTGGCCGCCCCGGTGCCGTGCTCGGCGGTGAGGGTGCCGCCGAACTTCATGGTGAGGTCGACGAACTCCTCGGCGATCTTCTTTGCCTGGTCCCACTCCTTTTTCTTGCGGGCGTCGAGGATGAGGATGGCGTGCAGGTTTCCGTCGCCGATGTGGCCGAAGGTGGCGATGTGGAATTTGTGGCGCCGGCCGATATCCTGGATGCCCCGGATCGTGTCCGGGATCTTGGTCAGCGGCACGCCGAAGTCCTCGACCAGGGGCATGAGCCGTGAGCCCCGCTCCACCCGCGAAAGGGCCGGTACGAGGACCTGCCGCCCCTTCCACATGGTCTGCCGCTGGGTCGGGTCGTCGGACCATACGATATCCATGTCCGTGTGCCTGGCGCAGATCTCGTTGATCGTCTCGATCTGCTCGAGCACGGCCACCCGGTGCTGGTCGACCTCGAGAAAGAGGATGCACCCCACGTCCTCCGGGATGCCCAGGTCCACCGCCTTGTTCAGGACCTCGATGGAGACTGAATCGAGGATCTCGCACGACGAGAGGGCGATCCCTGAAGTGAGGATCTCCGAGGCCGCCTCGCAGCCGCTCTCCAGGGTGGGAAAGCGGGCCTTGCCGAAGGCGATGTATTCGGGCACCGGGAGGATCTTGACGATGATCTTGGTGATCACGCCCAGGGTCCCCTCCGAGCCGACGAACAGGTGCGTGAGATCGTACCCGGCCGAGGTCTTGGGCGCGACGGACCCGGTCTTGAAGACACGGCCGTCGGCCAGGACCACCTCCAGGCCCATGATCCAGTCCTTGGTGGTCCCGTACTTGAGGGCACGGTTGCCGCTGGCGTTGGTGGAGACCATCCCCCCCACGGAGCAGAGGGGTGCGCTGGCCGGATCCGGGGGGAAGAAATGGGTCGGCCCGACGGCCGCGTTGAGATGGGAGCATATCAGGCCGGGCTCGATGATGGCGTAGCCGTCCCTGGGATTGATCTCGATGATCCGGTCCATCCTGGAGATGTCGAGGATGATCCCCCCCCTCCACGCCAGCACGGCCCCGGTCACGCTCGTGCCCGAGCCCCGGACCGTCACAGGCACCGACGCCTCGTCCGCCAGGGCCAGAATCTTCGAGATCTCTTCCGTTGTATCGGCAAAGACGATGGCGTCCGGCACGCCCACGTGAACCGACATATCCCGCGAGAAGCAGAGACACTCCACCTTGTCCGAGCTGATGTTCTCCGGGCCTACGATGGCCTCGATTTTTTCCAAGAATTCCACTGTCCATCCTCCGCTAGCATATACGCGCTCGAAAAAAAGCCCCACGACGTGTCATTTTAAGCGCCACCCATTGTCATTTCGAGCGAAGCGAGAAATCTTTCCGGGTGTACAGTCCGCAAAGATAAGATTTCTCCCTGCGGTCGAAATGACATGGGCTACTCAAAATGACGTGCTTTATCAATCCGACTTCTCACGAGATTCCCAGTGCTGGATTACCATTCAGTACAGTCGGAACCAAATAAATATGAGTACCAGAGAAAGCAGGTTTGGGCAAGGACCGAGGAAGGAAAAAAACCCCTCATTGCCATGATCGCCGCGCTCTGATATTTATACTGGCTTAACCTGAAGCCCGAATTCGCCGACTCACAGCATACACGCTGCCGGGACATTTCCGCACGGGGAGATACCCGGCGACCGCCACGGAAGGGATAACGATCATGGGTGGCTTTTTTGGAGTCGTCTCGAAAGAGGATTGTGTCCGGCCGCTGTTCTACGGGACCGATTACCACTCCCATCTTGGAACGAAGAGAGGGGGGCTGGTAACGCACGACGGGAGTGATTTCATCCGATTCATTCACAACATCGAGACCGCCCAGTTCCGCTCCAAATTCGAGGGTGACATCCCCAAAATGCGCGGCACCCGCGGTATCGGAGTCATCAGTGATTACGAGGACCAGCCCCTGATCATCGGCTCGCACCTGGGCGTCTACGCCATCGTCACGGTGGGGGTGATCCAGAACGCGGAAGAGCTGGCCAAGCAGGCCTTCGGCAAGGGGACCCATTTTTCGGAGATGGGCGGCAACGAGATCAACCCCACCGAGCTGGTCGCCATGCTCATCAACCAGGAGGCCACCTTCGAGGAGGGCATCCAGCACGCCCAGGACGTGATCGACGGGTCCTGCTCGCTCCTGCTGCTCACGACCAACGGCATCTACGCCGCCCGCGACAGCCTGGGCCGCACGCCGGTGGTCATCGCGAAAAAAAATGGCTCCCGGGCCGTGACTCTCGAGACGTGCGCCCTGCCGAACCTCGACTACGAGATCGACCGGAACCTCGGCCCCGGCGAGATCGTCCGGATCACCGAAGAGGGCGTGGAGCAGAAGAAGGCGCCCAATGACCGGATGCAGATCTGCTCGTTCCTGTGGGTCTACTACGGCTACCCCTCCTCGAGCTACGAGGGCATCAACGTGGAAAAGGTCCGGTACCGGTGCGGGGCCGCCCTGGCCCGGAAGGACAGCGTGGAAGTGGACCTGGTGGCCGGGGTTCCGGACTCCGGCACGGGCCACGCAATCGGCTATTCGAACGAGCGACACCTGCCGTACGGCCGGCCTTTCGTCAAGTACACGCCGACCTGGCCGCGGAGCTTCATGCCCCAGGACCAGCAGACCCGCGACCTGGTGGCGAGGATGAAGCTGATCCCCATTCGCGAGCTGATCGAGGGCAAGCGTCTCATGTTCTGCGAGGACTCGATCGTGCGGGGCACACAGCTCAAGGACACGATCCAGCGGCTCTACGATTTCGGCGCGAAGGAGGTCCACATGCGGCCGGCCTGCCCGCCTCTGATCTACGGCTGCCGCTTTCTGAACTTTTCGCGGTCGCGCAGCGAACAGGACCTCGCCGGCCGGCGTGCCATCAGCGAGATCGAGGGGAGCGAGGAGGCCTCTCCCGAAGGATACGCAGACCCCGACTCCGAAAACTACCACTGCATGATCGAAGGCATCCGGAGGCGGCTCGACCTGACGACCCTGCAATACCAGAGGCTCGACGACCTCATCACCGAGATCGGCCTTCCCAAGGAGCAACTCTGCACCTACTGCTGGGACGGGGCGACATAGGGGCGGCACTCATGACGCCCGCAAAGACGCCCCGGGTTCGATGAATCGAACCCCTACATCGCACATTATCCTCGGTAGGGGCGCGATTCATCGCGCCCATTTCCGTTGGCCAACCCCGGCAATTCGTACCGGGTCAGAATACGGTTGCGACTGAGCAGGATTGACTCTCAGAATACC
>CAZFWM010000215.1:0-12624 GCA_964522545.1 uncultured Thermodesulfobacteriota bacterium | reverse complement strand
ACCATCAATTACGCGGCGAGTGCTGGGGCGGCCGACACCGCGGATTATGCAACAAGTGCTGGAGACGCCGATACGGTCGACGGCAGGCAGGCGGCCGATTTTTCCGATGCCGCCCATGTCCATGACGACCGATACTACACCCAATCCCATGTCGACAGCCTGGAGAGTCGTATTGATGGCCTCGAAACCACCGTAAATCAACTGGTAGCGCTCCTCCAGAACGTAACCAGAGACGGCGATGACATCACTTTCAGCGGCGTCAATGTTCACATCGTTAACGGATCCGGCACCACGGACGGTACGGTCACCGGGCTCGGCAACCTCATTGTGGGCTATAATGAGCTTCGAGGCTCAGATGACGACCGTACCGGGTCTCACAACATAGTAGTTGGGAGCAAACATAACTATTCCTCCTATGGCGGTCTTGTAGCGGGATTAAACAACACAATTTCGGGAAGTTACGGAACCGTCAGCGGGGGTGAATATAATCAAACCGACGGCAATGCGGCCGCTGTCAGCGGGGGCTACGCCAACCAGGCCACGGGCGAGGCCTCCTGTGTCAGCGGAGGACTATACAATAACGCCACCGGTTCCGGTGCCAGCGTCAGCGGAGGTGGGAACAATGTGGCATACGGTAGTCAAACCGCCATCAGCGGCGGCAGCTACAACTATGCCAGCGGCCTGGGAGCCAGTATAAGCGGCGGCGCTAACAACAAGGCCAGCGGGACCTATGCATTCGTAGCCGGTGGCGGAGGGGAGCATTCCTGGAATGGCAACGAGGCATTTGGCAACTATTCGGCAATTCTGGGCGGCGTCGGTAACATTGCGGGAGATCCGGAACTAACCGACCCCTCCCTTGGTGAATGTGCCACTATCAGCGGCGGCCACGACAATACGGCCAGCGGTTTTCAGGCCAGCATCAGCGGTGGAGATGGAAATATAGCCAGCGGCCATTATTCCTCCGTCAGCGGGGGACGCGACAACGAGGCCGGCGGCAGCTGGGCCAGCATCAGCGGCGGCTATGAAAATATAGCCAGCGGCAATTATTCCTCCGTCAGCGGGGGCTACGATAATGAGGCAGAGGGCGAACGGGCCAGCGTCAGTGGCGGAAAACTCAACTATGCCGGCGGTAACTATTCCAGCGTGAGCGGGGGTGATGCCAATATAGCCAGCGGCGCCAGCTCCAGCGTGAGCGGGGGCTCTGGTAACGAAGCCAGTAACATCAATGCCTGTGTCAGTGGAGGCAGGAACAATAAAGCGAGCGGGACTTATTCATTCGTGGCCGGAGGCGGCGGCAACGATGCATGGGACGGCAATGAATCATTCGGACATTATACTGCCATCCTGGGCGGAATGAGCAACCTTACGGGAGATCCGGAACGACTCGACCACTCCATCGGTCAGTATTCCACGGTGAGCGGCGGCGCTTCCAATAAGGCCAGCGGTGAGGCTTCCACCGTAAGTGGAGGCGCTTACAATGGAGCCAGTGGTAGTTCGGCCACAGTCAGTGGAGGGGGGACGCGCACCGCCACTGGTGATTACGACTGGGTTGCCGGCGACTTATGGGAAGACCTATAACTCGATCACATAGGAAATCCAACTTCTCCCTAGCAACGTCATCCCCGCGGAAGCGGGGATCCAGAAAATGAACACACCATGGGTTCCCGCTTCCGCGGGAACGACGAAGAGAAGGCAGAAAAAGTACTCGGCAAAGCCGGGATAAGTCAAAAAATGATAGCTGGCCATTTTATCAAAGATTGCTTATACTCTGTTACGACATAAAAAGGACTCTACCCATGAAAAAAAGAAAGGCCCTGGGCAAAGGGCTCGGAGCACTGATTCCTGAGGATACTCTGCCGGCATCGAGGCCCGTCTTCTGTGGAATCGATGAGCTCTCCCCCAACAGGCGGCAGCCCAGGAAGCAATTCAAGGACGAAAGCATCAATGAACTCGCTGCTTCCATTAAAGAGATAGGAATAATCCAGCCTATCGTCGCGCGCAAAAACGCACACGGAAAATATGAAATCATAACCGGGGAGCGCCGCTGGCGCGCCGCGATGAAGGCCGGCCTTTCAGAAGTACCGATCATCATTCGCGAGGCGGATGATAGAGAGAGCCTTGAAGTAGCCATCATCGAAAACCTACAGCGAGAGGACCTCAACCCTCTTGATGAATCGAAGGCCTACCTCCAGCTCATCGAAGACTTCGGTCTTTCACAGGAGGACGTGGCAAAACGGGTTGGGAAAGATCGCTCCACCGTCACGAATCAACTCCGGCTGCTAAAACTACCCGAGGAGATTCAGCAGGATCTTCTGTCCGAAAAGATAACGGCCGGGCATGCGCGCCCCCTGCTTTCTCTGGAATCGTCTCGCGACCAACTCGAAGTGAGGGACGTGATCATCAAGAAAGACCTTTCTGTCCGGGAAACCGAGCTTCTTGTTCAGCGATACAAGAAAAAGAAGCCAAAACAGGCGAGAAGCATAAAAAAAGACCCGCATCTTGATTTCCTCAGAGATGAGCTGGTACATATTCTCGGCACTCAGGTGAAATTTCATAAAAAAAAGAAAGGGGGGAAATTTGAGATTCATTTTTCCTCTGACGGAGAGCTAGACAGAATCATCGAGCTTTTCAGAGCGCTCAAATCCTGATCTTCTTGTAGGAGTGTTGATGATGGTATTTCGAAAAAAAGAACAGCCAGGCACACCAGCCCCCAGGGCTAAAGAAAGTTATCCTGCTTTAAGCAACTCAAATTCCAAGGAGAGAGAAATGGTAGAAGAACCCAGGAAATCTCACCAAGGCATTCCGACCGATGTAAATGCGTATTTCGGAAAGGGGAGCAAATTCAGTGGAAAACTCTCTTTCGAAGGAACGATCCGGGTCGATGGAGCTGTAGAAGGAGAAATCATAAGCAAAGACGTCTTGATCGTTGGTGAAGGCGCAGAGATCAGGGCTGACATCAAAGTACATACGATTTATATCAGCGGTTCTGTCGAGGGAGATATTATCGCCAAAAAACGGCTGGAATTAAGACCCCCGGGCCGGGTATATGGAAGCGTCAAGACTGCATCTCTGCTCATCCACGAAGGGGCCATTTTCGAGGGGCATTGCTCTATGGGAACCCGCACCCCTGCAGCAGAAGCCAAGCCCCAGCCAAGCGAGCGTGAAACACCGTCGCTCCAGGCCCAGCCGTGACTTGTGTTGTCAGACTCATCAGGGGCGGGGTATTCCCCCGCCCTTGTTCGTTACGGCTATTTCTCTACTGACAGCACGATTTTTCCGAAATGCTCTGCCTCATCCAGGCGCCTGAGAGCCTCCTCACCATTCTCTAGCGAAAATTTCCTGTCCACAACAGGTTTGACCCCTTTTTCGTTCACGAAGCTAAGCATATCTTCAAATTCCTTCCGGTTACACATGGTGGAGCCGAAAAGGGATAGCTGATTCCAGAATATCCTCAGTATATCGGTCTGGGGAAAGGGCCCGGTGGTGGCCCCGCACGTCACAAGCCTGCCGCCCTTCTTCAATGAATGGAGGCTCTTCCTCCATGTCGCCTCTCCCACGCTGTCCACCACGACATCCACACCGGCCCTGCCGGTCATGTGGCGAACTTCTTTTGAAAAATCTTTCTCCTTGTGATTGATCGTCTCGTCCGCTCCAAGCTCTCGAGCGCGATCGAGCTTCCAATCGCTTCCGGACGTAACGATAGCATTCAACCCCCATGCCTTGCAGATCTGCAGAGCTGCGCATGAGACCCCGCCTCCGATACCTATGATGAGAACAGTCTCTCCGGACTTGATATCGGCCTTGCTGACAAGCATCCGCCATGCAGTGAGAAAGGTGAGAGGAAATGCGGCCGCCTCTTCGGGGCTCATGCCATCCGGGATCGGATGGACATTCTCGGAAGGAACCGTCACATACTCGGCAAAGGTACCATCGTGTTGCTCGCCCAAAATCCCGAACCTCACACAAAGGCTGTGCTCCCCTTTCCGACAGAACTCGCATTCTCCACAGCTCAAACCAGGATTCAGGCAGACTTTCCCACCTGACTGGACATTTTTGGCCTCAGAACCGACCGCCTCCACCACACCGGCCCCGTCAGCGCCCTGAATATGGGGATAGGAAAGTCCTGGCAGCCCTCTCATAACAAAAAGATCCAGATGATTGAGAGCCGCGCACTGTACCTTGACGAGGACCTCATTTGGTCCAGGTTGGGGAATTTCCTGATCGGTAAGCTCAACTTTCTCGAATCCACCGGGTTCGGTTATGACAAGTGCCTTCATTTCGTCTATCTCTCCTTTCTCGCGATCATCTTCTGAGTGGATTGATGAATTCATCCAGTCCGCCCGTTACCAGCAAGACCAGAAACAGCATCCCGAGGGCCGTGATGACACCCCTGGCCAAGATCGCAGCCTTCGGCGGCACCTTATTCTGCAGCACCCTGTACTGCCCCAGGGGGCTCTGGTCGACCTTTTTCGCTATATATTTCACCATATCGCTCTCTTTGAACATCCCCGCGATCCCTCCCCTTCCCCCGGACAAAACCAAGATCTTCTGCCATGGTATCAAGGCCGTCTCTCTGAAAACGATCGATATCATCGGCGGATTGATGCCGAATATCTGATGCGCCCATTCAACGAACCCGTATTCAATAACCATATTCTCACGAAAATTGCTGACCCCCATCCTTTCCTCCATCACCTCGATATGCTTGAGACGAACAGCTATGAACAGGAAAACGGCAAAGGGGATGCCCAAGAAAACGAAGTTGATCAACCAGGTCTCAGGCTTGATCTGGTCACGATATGCCAAGAGAGGAAAAATCTTGTAACCACAAAACAAGAGCCATCCCGGAGGCAGGATATATTTAATCAGGAACGTCTGTGTCTTAGGACTTTCGAATAACTTATCCATCTCACTTGTCTCCGATTTCCACATCATTCCCCCGATTCCCCTGTCGGGGGATCATTTATCTTTTGTTGCCCGGAATTGTATGGAATTACCGATAACTTCGCAAGATAGGATTGCAATGACGCAGAAGAGATAAGGATCAAAAAAAAGATATTTGAAATTGCCATGTTATGAGTCTCGCCCCCCTGGTTTTCATTGACAACTCGATCGACATGCCATAGTATTCCGACAAAATATGCTCTATTCCGTCTATCCTCCTTTATGTCGAATAAAATGAATAAACAGGTGCTACTCAGAACCGCAATCACCGCCCTCCTTCTTCTTGCGATCCTGGGCGGCGGGAGTGCCCTTCGTTTTTATAATATCCGGGATATCGGACCCTTCATCGCGGATGAAGCCGATTACAACCTGGAGGCGAAGTACGTCTTCAGCCTTACCCGCGGCATCTACCGAAGCCTCAAGCTCAAAGTGCGCGAGGCTCGCACCTCGGAAGACCTCTGGCGTCTCGAAGAACAGCGCTCAGCTGTGAACTCCCAGATGATGGGACGCAGCCCATGGTACGCCCGGCCCGGGCAGATCTTTATCATGGCGGCGGGCATGGCGGTGCTGGGGCCGGAACCCTACATAGGCCCGCTCATCTCAGCTATCGCAGGGATTCTCACCCTGCTGGTCGTCTTCTTCTTTGCCCGCTCCACCTTCGGTACGCCCGCCGCCTTGCTCTCTGCAGCCATTCTGGCCTTTTCCGGAATCCATGTAACCTATTGCCGCACCGGGCTCACAGAGTCGCTGAACACACTCATCGTGATCGGCGCTCTCTGGCTCTACACCATCAGCAGAGGTCACCATGGCACCAGGGCCCGAGTCCTCATTTCCATCACAGGATTACTGCTTGGTGCCGGATTCATCGTCCACTACAGGACCGCTCTCATTATCGCCCTCTTTATAATTCTCGAAATTCTCCGATCACGAAGGGATCGAAGCGAAAGCCGGGCGGATAAATTCAAACGGCTCATAGCTCTTACCGGCTGGGCGGCGATTCCGGTTCTGCTATGGGAGCTCCCATACTACATGGCCGTGCTCGCCCTGCACCGCCTTGAGATCATCCCCCCATTTCTTACTTATTTCGAGCAACTCCTGGTCCACATCTTCTTCGTTGCCCATACAAATCTCGCCTCAACGGCAAAAGTCTTCGATATAACGAATTTCCTGACCTACCCCTATCTCTTCTGGAAGATTGAAGGAGCCGCCATGACGGCGCTGCTTCCGGCAGCACTGACCCTGGCACTGCGAGAGCGAAAAAACACCGACGGCCCGACGATGGCCCTCCTCGTCCTCCCGCTCCTATTCTACAGCCTCGCCCAGCCGAATGCCCGCTACGCTGTTCTCGCCGCCCCCCTGGCCGCCCTCCTTGCGGGACGCTTACTGGGCCGCATTTGGGAGAGCCGCCCGGCGGCCGCAGCGATTCTTGCGGCCGCCCTCATCGCATCCGGGCTGCACGCGTCGTTCGTGGCCTGCGGACTCCGCAGCGACGGGTACGCCTCAACCGAAGCGCTCCTGCGTGACCGGGGCGGCCTCAAACGAATTGCCACCTATAAGACCATTGCTCAAGTTTATGGCGGAGTGCGCAATGTCGCTCCCAGCTGGCCTGCGTCATCAGAGGAGCTCGAGGAGCTTTACAACAAAGGCTACCGCTATTTCGTGGTCGATTTTGTCAAAGACGGCGCCAAGAAGCTCATTGAACGCTATGGACTCTCAGATCCTGAAATCCTCGAAAAAGTGGAGCGTCAAATTGCTCTAATCGACCTCATGGAGGAGAATACAAAACCTATTTTCATCCTCGACAATCCACCGGTCACCGCCTTGCACAATATTTTCGAAGTGAACCACAATTTTCGTAAATCCCTGGAGTATCTCGAACTGGTGCAGAGAGATGAGACGTTGCTGAATCAAATTCGTGTCTACGATATTGGCGAATTTCTGGCCGGCGCCCCGTCAGGCGCCGAAACCCCATTTTGATAAAGGAGGCAAAATCATGGGACTTCTGGACGGTAGAGTTGCCGTAGTCACTGGAGCAGGCCGCGGAATCGGCCAGGCCATCGTGCTCACATTCGCAAGAGAGGGCGCGTCAAGCATTATCAACGATATCGACGATGGGCCCGCTCAAGAGACCAAGAAGCTGGCTGAGGATCTTGGGGGAAGCGCCGAGATCTGTGTGGGCAGCGTGGCCGATCCGGCCTTCACGGACAAAATGATGAAGGCGGCCTTCGATACTTACGGAGCCGTCGACATCCTGGTAAACAATGCCGGGATCACCAAAGACGCGGTGGTCCATAAAATGAGCGACGAGTACTGGGACTTCGTGCTCGACGTAAACCTCAGAGGAACCTTTAACTGCATTCGCTCAGCCGCCCCGTATATGCGCGATGTGGCCAAGAAGGAGATGGCAGAGGGCGGTGACGTAAAATACCACCGGAAGATAATCAACTTTTTTTCGACCGCCGCCGTCAGGGGAAACCCAGGGCAGGTGAACTACACAGCGGCCAAGATGGGCAACATCGGTATCACACGCACGATTGCCCAGGAATGGGGACGGTTCAAGGTAAACGTCAACGCCGTGGGCCCCGGGTTCACGGATACGCGCCTCACCAAGCCGAAAGAAGAAATGGCCGCGACCGGTGAGTCCGATATGGGGATTCCCTCAAAAATCCGTGACATAATGATCAAGCGCATTCCATTCGGCCGCCCCGCATCACCCGAGGATATCGCCAACGTCGTCCTCTTCTTTGCAAGCCCGCTATCTGATTTTGTGTCCGGACAGGAGATCAACGTAAGCGGGGGCTATCAGATCCCGTAAGGAATGAATCCAAGCCAATCCACCAGCTCTGCCGGTGAGAATTGACAAGGTTCTACCATTTCGAGCGAGAGAGTGAAACCGGCCGATTGGCTTGGATTCATATATTGGAGAATTTTGGCTCGCGATCAGCATGGCGTGTTTGGCTGAGCGTGTTGAGTATTGAAAATGGGAGATAGAGAACCCGAGTGAACATTTGGAATAAAAGCGGAACAAGTCCTATGAAAAAGAGGAAAAGGAATGAAGTTTCGTGAGAAAATATGGAAAATATTTTCATTATTTTATGGGATGTCACGCGTCAAAATTCTCCAAACGGAATCAGCGACCGGAGAGCGTGCGAGGGCGACCAAGCTCGACGGCCCCTTTCAGGGGCCTTCCTCATACCCCCGATTCTACCGGTGGTCGCTGATTAAAACAGGAGATCGGAAAAATGGATGAGTCCCTCATTAAAAACTCGCAGTTCATCATCCGACAAAAGAAAGAGTGGGGAGAGATCCTCACCAATTTCGAGACTCGAAACCGCTATGTCATACAGAACGACGGCGGCGAAGATCTGTGGTATGCCGGAGAGCGATCAGCGGGGGTCCTGGCCTTTATCATCCGATCCTTCCTGAAAGCGCTCCGCCCATTCACAATTGAGCTCTTCGATCTGGCCGGCACGCTGCTGCTTACCTTCAAGCGCCCCTGGCGCTGGTACTTTCACCGCCTCGAGGTGTTTGCGGACGGACGTCTTATCGGGGCGGTCCAAAAGCGCTGGAAGATCTTGGGACGCCTGTTCGACCTTCAGGGGAGCCAGGGCGAGGTGATCGGCCAGATATACGGGCCGCTCTTGCACCCCTGGACCTTTCATGTAAGTGCAAATGGAAGGGAAATAGGCAAGATCACTAAGAAATGGTCAGGTTTCGGCAAAGAGATCTTCACAGATGCCGACACTTTTTTCGTGGAGATGGACGCCCCCGACCTCTCCGTTGAGGTACGCAAGGTCATTCTCGGGGCTACCTTTCTGATCGATTTTCTCCACTTCGAAAATAAGGGAAACAACTAGATTGCAGGATATCCAAATTTTTCCGTTGAAGAATCTTAACGCAGAGACGCAGAGAAAACATTTGTGGAGTATATTAAAAAAGATTTTTTCAACCACAGAGAACACAGAGGTCACAGAGAGAGAATTAATGCAATCAAACTCTTTATTTCTCTGTGCTCTCTGTGTCCTCTGTGGTAAATTTTTATAACGTAAGGTTTGAATTATCAGAGATAAAAGTCCGTCCGAAGGGCGATAAGTTCACGGGGTTAGCCTCTTCCCATCTCGATAAGACGGCGATAGCTCTCCCCTATCTCGACCAACACGGGCTCGTATCTTTTCAGCCCTTTGGATCGTTCCTTGTCCGGCTCCCCTATTTCATAAATAAAGGGCCCGCCATATCCCTCCTCCCGCAGGGCAGACACGATCGCCACCCAGTCCATATTTCCCCGGCCCGGAACAAAGTGCGCATCCCACTGGCCGTCATTGTCGTGGACATGAATGGTCCCGAGCCGCGGGCCGCAGCACTTTATGGCCCGTACCGGCTCCTCATTCAGATTGAGGTGTCCCAGGTCCAGGCACACCCCGACCCTCTCCGGATCGTATTGGTCGAGCATGACCATGAGGTGTTCCGTAACGGATAGCTCCGAGGTGATATTCTCCAGGGCGAGCCAGATCTCCTCCTTCTCGGCCGTCCTCATCAGTCGATCGAGGCTGCCCTGGAATCGCTCTCTGGTTACGGCGTCCCAGGGATCACCGGCCTCTCCCGGGTGCAGGATGACCCTCTCGGCGCCCAGCCGACGTGCGAACCGGATCACCTTCTCCGTCTCCAGAAGGGCTTGGTCCCGGCCGTCATGATCCTCATTCGTCAGGGAAAGCCAATGCCCGGCAAGGGCATCTTCGATCGAGCGGTAGACTGGAGCGTGGACCGATGCGACCCTGATGTCCCGCTCGATGAGCAGACCGGACAGGCACTCCACGGCTCTGGGGTCATCATATTCGACATGGGGCCTCATCCCCCAGATCTCCAGTGTGAAAAATCCGTGCTCGGCGATCATATCCGCCAGAGGCTCGTCGAGTATCTCGAAGAGAAAGAGATGTGTGGAAATAGCCTTCTCCATGGTTGCCCCTTATATCTGATTTTGCTAAACAGTTAACATGAATCGATGGACACTGTTCGCAACCCTCCTCATTCCTCTGCTCTTCTACACGGCCTGCGCCCCCTCTATCCATGAAGTTTCCGTCGTCCCGGACCCGGTCCCAGCGCTTTTGGAGTTGTCCCCTTTCACGATCCAGGCTGACTCCTCATATCATAAAATCCCGGATGAGGTCACGCTGCCTACCTTGATCCGCTCTGACGGAGAAATGGACCTACTCGCCTCCGAGCCGAGCTATCTGGCAAAAGGATTGGCCGCACTAGACGCGAATCGGTACGAGGAGGCGTATCACATCTTCGAGGAGGGAGAGGAGGAGGAGCCCTGGCTCTCCGACTATCACTACTTCTTCCGCATCAAGGCCCAGATCGGTTGCGGGCGTCTTCAGGCGGCCGTTGGAATGTGCCTCGCTTTTGAAGGCCAATTCCTGGAAAGCCCTCTCACTCCCTATATCACGGCCGCCAAGGCGGATCTTTTCAGAGAGATGGGGGTCGCCCGCCTGGCCATTGCCGCCTATGAAAGGGCCATCGCGGCCCACCCGGACTCAGGCTCAAGGGCCGAGCTCCTCTACAATCTAGGATCCCTGCACGAGGAACATGGCGAGCTCTCCTCTGCGCTGAGCGCCTACCGTCGCCTCCGGGAGAAATATCCTCACCATAGACGATCTTCCGAGACAAAGCGGAAAATTCAGGATATCTATTCCAGGGTCCCCTCCCTCGTCCCCCGGCCCTCGCCCGAGACGCTCTTCGCGGAAGCCAACCTCCTTCGGCGGGAAGGGGATTATCTCACCGCCGCCCGCTTATTTTGTAAAATAGAGCAAGATTTTTCTGACTATGCCAAGACCACAAAGGCCCTGTACCGGGGAGGGACCTGCTACGCGCGCGCCCGTCACAGGGAAGAGGCGCTGAAGGTCTACGAGCGCCTGGCCCGGGAGTACCCGGACTCGCCCGAGGCGTGCCCGGCCCTCTACGAGTCCGGGAGGATCCACTGGAACAAAAACCGCACTGAGCAGGCATCCAGGAGCTTCGATAAGATCCTCACCCGCTACCCTCGCTGTAAAAAGGCCGCCGATGCGACCTTCATCCTCGGGCGGATCTTCCAGGGCGAGAAAAAATACGACGAGGCCGTGAAATATTACCGCCTCACCCATGAAAAACATCCCAAGAGCGAACACGCTGCCGAGGCGCTCTGGCGGGAGGGCTGGATCCATTACCTCCGGGAACGCTACCACGAGGCGGCGACAGCCTTCGTGAAGGTAGGGGAAAAATTCCCTGATTCTCACTTCGTCGACAATGCCCTCTACTGGCAGGCCCGCTCGATCGAGCGGCTCGGGAACAGCGCGAGCGCCTGTGTTCTCTATGACCAGCTCACGGATCACCACCCAGGAACATATTACGGGATCCTCGGGGAGTGGCGCAGAGGTATGTTCACCGCTGAACAGTGTGAACGACGGGAGACCGCTTCAGCGATTGCGAAGAACAAGGATCAGCCCGGACGGGATCGTTCTGCGCATTTGTCAGAGAAAGTCTCAGAGGCAATGGATATCCTGCGCAGGGCGTGGGCCCTCATCCGGGTCGATGAGAGAGCGCTTGCGCGAATGGAGCTCCGCCGCATTCATACACGATCATTGGACGACACGGCCCTCGAGATCCTCCTTGCCCACACGTACCGTCAGGCCGGCGGCTACTCTCGCTCGATCATTCTCGCCGGCTCTGTTTACGATCGTTACAATTCAGGCCGGATCGAGGCCCTGCCCCCGGGCACCCTCGAAGGGATCTACCCGATCGGATACATGGACACCATCTCCGAGCACAGCATGAAAAACAGGCTCGATCCCTACCTCGTGGCCGGCGTAATCCGGCAGGAGAGCATCTTCAATCCCGACTGCCGATCTCACGCCGGCGCCCAGGGTCTCATGCAGATCATCCCATCGACCGGGAAGCGACTGTCCCGCCAGGCCGACCTCAAGGGCTTCGAAAACGCTCATCTTTGGGACCCTGACCTGAATATCCAGCTCGGCACACTCTACCTGGCCAACCTCGTCGAGCAATATCAGGGGGATCTCACCCGGGTCCTGGCCGCATACAACGCCGGCGAAAAAGCAGTGGAAAAGTGGGAAAAACGATTTCCCCATATGGAGAGAGACGAATTCGTCGAGATGATAACCTACAAAGAGACCCGCAACTATGTAAAGCTGGTCGTTCGCAACCGGGAGATGTACCGGAGGATCTATCCAACGGACATTAATCCGGACGGTTGAATCAGCGACCACCGATAGAACCGGCGGTATAAGGAAGGCCCCTGGAAGGGGCCGCACAGCTTGGTCGCTCTCGCACGTTCCCTGGTCGCTGATTCTGTTTGGAGAATTTTTTACAACCGGACAAAAAACGTCGATGTCATTATCGAATTAGTACGCCGTGACCTACCCCAGTTTGAGCGACCCTGCCACCCGCAGAATGTCCTCCATATATAGAATGATGAGGTCCCGATTGATCGTCCCCTTGGTTCGAGGTTCGGATACCATTTATTTCGATCAATACAGTAAAGGTGTGGTACGGCGGATCGATCGGATGGGTCGCTCCCAGGCAGGCGTGCGAGTAGTTTTTCCCGCGCATACCTCACAGTGTCGAAAAAAACCACTAAGGGTGGAGCCCTTCGCATCCTCCGCTGTGGTGGTGGAGGTGGTAGTATAG
>CAZFWM010000214.1:0-12628 GCA_964522545.1 uncultured Thermodesulfobacteriota bacterium | reverse complement strand
ACAGCTAAGTCCAATAAACCGTCCCTTCAAAATCGCTGCGAAAGCGGGGATCCAGATAATGAGCTCAATCATGGGTTCCCGCTTTCGCGGGAACGACGAGGAGGAGATAAAGACAAAGTCCCCCGCGAAATCGGGATAAGTTCACATGATCGAGAATTCGCAGGGGTTTGATTCATCAAACCCACTCACTCGACTGCCGCACACTCTCCTTCGTAGTCCACCGACACGCCTACCGATGCGGCCAGACAGGGGTTGCCGTGTGTTTCGCCGTCACATCCGCAGACCGGGTCGTAAATCATCGTACAGGCCTCTGGCATCCACGTGCACTTACCGGGTCCCACGCACTCCCCGATGGTGAACTGGCAGAAGTCCCCGTCCTTGCATTCACTGTCCTCGTAGCACTCACCCGGCTCGCACTCCCCTGCGTAAGCGATAGAGACGCCGGCCGCCGCCGCGAAGCAGGGGTTGCCGTAGGTCTCCCCGTCGCATCCGCACACGGGGGCCCAGTACAGGGGGCACATTTCGGGCATCGCCTCGCAGACGCCGGGGGCCGCGCACTCGCCGTCCGGGTAGTGGCAGTACATCGGTTCCGCAATGGACGAGGTGCAGTCTTCGTCGACCTCGCACACTGTGACCTCGCACGGCCCCTCGTGGTCGATGGAGACCCCCGCCCTGGCGGCGTAGCAGCGGTTCGAGTAGGTCTCGCCGTCACACCCGCACACCGGGTCCCACACGTCCGGGCAGATCTCGGGCCGCTCCGCGCACTCGCCCGGCCCCTCGCACGCCCCGTCCCGGAACTGGCAGTACATCCGGTCGGTGCCTGATGGCGACAGGCACTCTTCGTCGCTGTAGCACCCCGCCGGCTCGCACTCGCCCGCATAGTCGACCGAGACGCCGGCCGCCGCGGCGAAGCAGGGGTTGTCGTAGGTCTCGCCGTCGCATCCGCAGACCGGCGAATAGTACATGGGGCAGATCTCGGGGCGCTCCTCGCATTCGCCCGGTCCCTCGCATATGCCGTCCGGGTAATGGCAGTACATTCTGTCCGACCAGGAGGAGGAGAGGCAGTCCTCATCGCTGTAACACGCATCCGGCTCGCACTGGCCGTAATAATCGATGGAGACGCCGGCGGCCGCGGCGAAACAGGGGTTGTCGTAGGTCTCGCCATCGCACCCGCAGACCGGGTAGTAGTACTCCGGGCAGTACAAGGGGCGCTCCTCGCACTCGCCGGGCCCCTCGCAGGCTCCGTCCCGGAAGTGGCAGTACATCCGGTCGGTGCTGGGCGACAGGCACTCTTCGTCGCTGTAACACCCTGTCACCTCGCACTCGCCGTAGTAGTCGATGGAGACCCCGGCGGCCGCGGCCTCGCAGGGATTTCCGTAGGTCACGCCGTCACACCCGCACACTGGATAATAGTACTTAGGGCAGATGTCGGGCTTTATTTCGCACTCGCCGGGCCCCTCGCACACACCGTCCGGGTAGTGGCAGTACATCTGGTCCGAATAGGAGGACATGCAGTCCTCGTCGCCGTAGCACTCCGTGACCTCACACTCCCCCTCGTAGGCGACCGAGACGCCGGCCATCGCCGCAAAGCAGGAATTGCTGTAGGTGAGGCCGTCGCACCCGCAGACCGGGTCCCAGACATGGGGACATGCATCCGGGCGGTACTCGCACTCGCCCGGCCCTTCGCACTCTCCGTCCAGGAAGTGGCAGTACATCCGTTCGGTCCCGGACATCAGGCACTCGTCGTCGCTATAGCAACCCACTGGCTCGCACTCGCCGTAGTAGTCGACCGAGACGCCGGCCATGGCGGCAAAGCAAGGATTGTCGTAGGTCACGCCGTCGCACCCGCAGACCGGGTCGAGATACTCCGGGCAGGCCTCGGGCCGGTCAAAGCAGCCCCCCCGTGATTCGCATTTGCCCGTCCGGTGCCAGCAGTACTGGTCCGCGGTGGCGCAGTCTCCGCTCTCGTAACACGGGCCGTGGCAGCCCGGCACCCCATTGTTCCCAGCCGCAAAAACGAGGAGCAAGGCCAATACGATGACCCCCGATTTCACTTTTATCCTCATGACTGATTCCTCCTTTCTTTTTGACATCACTTCAACTTAAGCACCATTTAAAAATTATATACGTTTATGAATAGGGCATTATAACACGAAAAGTTATCGGGTCCAACAGAAAATTCCGGGCAGAATAATTTCGGGTTAAACTGGTAATATCGAGCCTCTTTGTGGTATAGATTCAATATGATCAGAACCATCATGGCACTCCTCGCTCTTGCAGTGGCCATGGGAGCCCAGGCGGCTCACGCCAGGACCCTGCCGGTACCGGAGTACTTCGGGATCTACCTCGTGGACGGAATCGTCCTCATGCGGCTGGAAAAATGCCCGGAGTTCGATGAGCGTCTATTGGTCAAGCAGTGCTGCTATAAAGCGGAAAAGGTCAAGATCAGGGATCGTCGACCGACCATCATTACTTATCTGGATGACGATGCGGATAAAGGCGTTACGCTTTATTCCATTAAATTCGATGATTTCGAAAAGGGACTTTACAAAAAGACCAAGGTCAAGATTGCTGAATGGCCGGTCGAAAATGTGGCACCTCCGGACCAGGGACAGTATCATTACTATCGTCCGGCAGAGAGTCTCAAGCCGGGCGTCTATTTCCTTTCCAGGCGAAAGGGCGGGTATTTCCCTTTTATGGTCACGGCACCCAATCCCCTGCCGATACCGCAATATCACGGGACCTACCTTGTGGACAGGGGCATGCTCAGGCGCCTGGAAAACTGCCCCAAGAAAGGGGAGGATCTTCTCGTAAACCCGTGCTGCTTCCTGGCCGAGAAGGTCAAAATCAAGGACAAGCGCCCGATCTTCATTACCTACCTGGAGAGCTTTAAGGAGCCAGGGCTCTTGCTCTACTTGTATGAGTTTCAGGATTTCAAGAAGGGATACGCACGGAAGGAGACGATCGAGATGTCCGAGGGACCGGTGGAGAATGCGTCCCTCACAGAGCAGATGTACATGCGGGCCTACCGGCAATTGAAGCCGCTGGACGCGGGAGTCTATATCCTCGCCAATAAACAGGGAGCCTATTTCTCCTTTGTGGTCGGGTCCCCGCCCCTCCCCCCGCACGCCTCCGACATCGAAGATCGGCTGGTCGCCGTCGAATGGGGGCTCTACATGGTCGGCGGCCTCGACCCAAAGACCGAAGAGATCCAGGAATGGCGCAAGAGCTACATCGGGGGGGAGTGGACCATCGTCATGAGCCTGGAGATCGATTTTCGCATAAAAGAACCCCTGGAGCCCCTGCTGCTCGACAACGAGGATTTCAGCATTTGCACAGGCGAGCTCATCTCCACGAACGGGAAGGCGGCCAAGGACAAATCGACGTGTGATCTCTTTCCCGGAATCTACGAAGTCGAAGTCGAGTACGAAGAAAGATCGAAAGATCCCCCGTACAGCATGTATCGCGAGGATTCCTTTAAAAAGACGGTTAAAATCGATAAACCTGTCCGGTTCGAGGTTGTGATCAAAGAAGGGCACATATCCGATTTCGCCACGAGATGGTGACGGAGCCTCGCTTCGTGCCGAGGGTCCAGGTCTTTTTCAGAGGCTTTTCAGAGGCACTGGTCGATTCCCCGCCTGTGTAAAGCTAATTTCTGTAGGATGCAAAAAGATTTTTCAAGGTATGTCATTATATCAAAGTCGGCCGCGGAGCAACTCGAACTGAACGATCCCTGCTTGCCGGCCACCATGGGGAGCCCTGTTTCGGACTTATTGAAGTTGATGGTCATACCGCTGCAGAATCGGGCGTAGAACCGGCCGTTACGGATATCGACGTCGGCCGACATCCCTCCCCGCCGGATACTCTGCTGTTCGTACGAGTCGGTTTCGACTAGGTCGAGGCACTGGCGGATCTGTCCGAAAAGTCGGGTGAGCTTGTTTTTATGTTGCGAGAAATCCGCCCTGCGCATTAGGCCCTTCATGGTGATTGCCCGCAGTCCTTCCCCCTTGCCCCCTCCTCCTCCTAATCCGCCCATTTCTTCCCCACCCTCAATGACCTGTTCTCCTTGATACAGAGAGGCAGCCCGATCCGACTCCGACAACAGGGCGCCAAGCCCGTCTTCGTCTTCCGGTTCCGTCTCGATATTATTGAATCCCTTCATTCGTCCTTTCAGCCTATCTTCTTGAATGGAGAAACCGGATAGATCCATCGCCTCACCGATTCCTTCGGAGGCGACATCCCGGGCCAGGATCTTGCCAACACCCCTGAAACCGTCCTCCACGAGCTTCGACTTCTTCATGCCCATCATCTTGGACCGGTCAAGGTTGAGATCGGATCCTGCCATGGGGGTCTTTTGGAGCTTCCTCTTGGGCCGCTCCTTTAAAAGTTTATCGAGGCTTTCGGTATTGACTTTGGACGGCTTTACAGGCCTCGGCTTTATCGGTTGCGTCTTTGTCGGTTTCGGCTTGTCAACTTTCGCCGGATCCGGTTTCGGAGGTTTCGGGGCTTTCTTCGCCTTGACTTTTTTCTGCTCCCCCTTCTTTTCATACCTGGAAATGGCAATTAATTTCGTCTTGTCGACTCTTAATTCCCTGGTTTGACGACGAGGGAGCTTGTTCCAGGACGCAAAGAAAAAAGCATGGATGAGAATGGAGACAATAAAGCTGCAAGCGAAGATTTTGTGTGACGTTTTTTGTCTCACCTGAATAGTTCCTGAAAGGGTGCAACCCTAGGGCTGTTACTCCAAGACCTCAACAGCAGCACTTAGGGGGGAAGTTTCATCGTCTTTTTTTAATTCAGCGGCAAGGGCAATATTCTCTACACCGGCCAATCGTACCGTATCCAACACCTCTATTAATTTGTCATAGGAGATTGTCTTGTCCGCGCTGATGATACAAACGAGATTCTCGTTCTCTCTCAGCTTTTCTTCGACCTCGGCGTAGAGGTTTTTTATATCGACTTCCTTGGCGCCCACATAGATTTTTTTCTTGTCGGTAATACACACGACCACTTCCATCTGCTCCTGGGTCTGCGCGGTCGCAGCTTTCGGAAGTTTTATATCGATTCCCGTTCCCGCAACGATCATTGTCGCCGTGATCATGAAGATGAGCAACAAGACGAGACAGACATCGATGAAGGGGACCAGATTGATATCAGCGAAAATGCTATCATCGCTTTGATTGTGCAATTATCTCTCCTCTCTTCAACATCCGGCCAGGAAGTTACTCACCTCGACGTCAAATTCATCAATGATGCGTTTTGTCCTCGTTTTCAACAAGTTAAAAAAGATCACGGCTATGATGGCAACCAATAGCCCGGCCGCCGTACATACCAGTGCTTCGGCAATGCCCACCCCAACAACCTCGATTCCGGCGCCTTTGTGGATGCTCAAATCTTTGAAGGCCTTGATGATTCCAAGAACGGTTCCAAAGAGGCCGATGAACGGCGCCATTCCGCCGATTGTGGCCAGAATCGGTAGATGTTTATCCAAATAGGATTGTATGGAGGTCATATTGGCGCTGTGTAGTTTCTCTTTTCGCCCTTCATCTGCCTTGAAGATCAAACCGATATCCGTAATGAGAGAAGAGAGGGATTGCGAAAACGTGATAGCTTCGTTTTCAGTGTTTTTTCTCAACTTTTCTTTCAAGAAGCCGAATTCACTGTTGAATTTATAAAAAAGGTAAGATCTCTCGACAATGATGGCAATTACCACCATTGAACAAAACGTCAATATATACATGGTGAATCCGCCGATCACGAAGAGATCTTTGACCGAGAAAGTAAAATCCATCTATTCCTCCTTATCCAAATTTATGCCCTGATGCCCGCATCATGAGCCGAGGATGTTATGGGCTCTCCCTTACATGGGAATCCAGACATGGAAATTCGAGCTAGTTTAAAGCAATATGTTCAGACAGTCAAGAATAGGAGAACCCCTTCCAGTGAGTGCCTCGAAAGCATCTCTTGCGCGCGGTGATCCTGTATCTGTTCAGATGACCTTGTTTGAGACCTGAATTTGGGGGGGAAAGTCCTCCATCGATATCCTTGACAGGTTTTCGTAAAACCTTTAGAGTATCCTGCGAATTTTTCTACATTTTCGCGGAAAATATAAGAGGATTGCGATGAAACTGCGCTATGGAATCCTGGTCATTGCCGCACTGGTCGCCGGGCTCGCGGTGTATTTCCCCAATCCGGCAGGGGCCCAGGAAAGGAACATCCTGGAAGACATACAGGCCAAGATCGATTCGATCAAGAACAACTACGAGGCAAGCGACTACAATGCCGTCATCAGCGAGGGGCGGGATCTCTTCCACGCCCTCGACAATCCCAGGCAGAGGATTCAGATCGGCAAGATCGTGCTCCAGAGCTACCTCTTCCTTCTCCTCGACAGTGATGATGCGGAGCTCATGGGCGAGTTCCTCGACTTCGCCAAGCTCCTCTCGACCAAGACCAAGGACGACGAAATCTACGCCGACATCGGCAAGTATTCTTACGAGCGCTGGCAGTGGGCCCGCAAGTCGGGCATCCTGGACGAAGATGAGCGCAGCCGGCTTCGCAGGGAGTCCCTGCTCTTTCTCTGGAAGGCGATAACCATACGAGAGATCGAGCAGGGCCACAATGTGAACGCCCTGGACGACGAGTACCTGTTCGCCTATGTGCGGCAGTTTTCCGATATATGCATGGAGTACTCCATCATCGAGTGCGATTCAAAGGCCTATATCGCCCTGATGCGGCATGTATATGAGACGGCCATCCACGGGGCCGACAGCGAGGTCTTCGACCGGATCCTCTCCACTCACAGCCCCGACGACAATGCCTACATCATGGCCTCCTACCTCAAGGCGGTGGGGCGCATCATGGAGTACGACGACGGAAACCTGTGTGCCTCCACCTTCTATGAAAAGGCGAAGATCACCGGGAACCAGCTCGAGAGAGAGACGAACCCGGAGAAGAAGGTCGCCCTGTTCGAGCGCGGGCACGAATACCTGGAGAACGCGGCAAAGGCCACCCACGACCTGACGCTGAAGGCCGACCGGTACATGGATCTCGCCACGTACCTCAAGATGTTCGAGATGCTGCGGAAGGGGAGGGAGTTTTCCCAGCTCCTCCTGGACATCATCAAGTATATGAGACTTGCATTTCTAAACAATCCCGAGAACAACGATATCCGCACCTTTTACGGGTATTCCCTGATCGACTATGTGCGGGACTGCTTCAACCGCCGCGTGTTCGATGATGCAAAGCGCTATGCCGTGGAGGCCACCACATTTGAATGGTCGGATCTGGAGAGCGCATACTACGAGCTCTCCAGGATCCAGTCCTACATCGACGGGGAAGAGCTGAAGGCGTATCAGAATGCGCTCAAGGCCCTGAAGATCCTCGACAAGAAACACCCCCCCTCCGGGGACTCCGAGCTTGAGGACCTGAATGTGATTACAAAGAAGCTCAATTTCATCAACCAGGTCCATTTGACCTCCGAGCCGATCAGCGCCGAGAAGCGTAAGCAGATGGAGATGCGCAAGTCTGTCCTCCAGGGGGAGGAGGAATAGGGCGGGCCGTGCCCGCCAGGCCGTGTCCGCCAACACGGTTGGAATGCAATCATAACGGCGGCCATGGGCCGCCCTACGGACAAATGGGGACCAGATGAAAAAACGGCTTCTCTTTCGGCTCATCTCCATTTCCCTGCTCCTCTTCCTTGCGGTCGGTCCCGGGACGGCCCGGGCCGAGGATGAGGACGCGGAGGGGAATCCGGCGCTCCACCAGTACTTGGTGAAGAACTTTGAGCTCGTCCGCTCTCTCACCGAAAGCTTCCTGGCGGAGTATCAGGTGCACGGGGAGGATTCCGACTATGATCTGCTGACGCTGAATCTTCTCAAAGATTTTATATTCGACGTGGTTTCGGACATCGACCAGACGACATTCGCGGCGGACCTCAGCTCTGAGGAGCGCAAGACCCTGGCCTATTGCCACTTCCTGCTCGGAGTGGTCTTCGACCGAATCAAGAATTACTACCGTGCCCACTTCGAGTATGAGCTCGCCATGAAGCTTCACCACTTTGCCCGGATCGAAACGATCGACATCGGCGGGGAGGTCCTCCACTTCTACATGGAGATCCAGCGCTTCGCCCAGCGGCGCAAGGTCTCGGAGAAGATGGGCATCGTCCAGTTCCGCATACGAAATTTCCCCGCTTTCTCGCCTCTCAAGCCCGGCATCGTGATCCTGGACAAGGCCACCCGGCTTCCCGTGGATCCACGCATCATCGAGGTGATCGACGAAAGAATCACCATGGGGGACATGGAATTCGAGACGCTGGTCCCCTACGGGACGTACTCGATCGACCACAAGGACAAGGCAATCTATGTGAGGAACTTCTACCTCGTCCAGGAGCTGGATACGGCCAAGGTGGTCCTCGAGCCGAACCACTGGTTCTCACTCAAGTTCGAACCTTCCGTCCCAGCCTCCGAGGTACTGCTCTTCTCGGAGGGCATTCGGTACTGGGACCTCTCGTACCTCAAATTCGGGAAGTACAACATTCTCCTTCGCAGCGACAAGCACTTTCTGAAGAATGAGCTGAACGAGTTCGTGTTGCCGCCCAGCCTCTCCATGAACAAGTCCACCCGGGAGGAGATCTCCACCTACGAAAAGCACTATCCCGAGATCGGGCAGACCTACGTCTTGAAGCTGGGAGAAAAATCCAGTTTCCAGGAGGCCCAGGTCCAGGAGGAAGAGAAGGAAGGCGTTTTCAAACGCATGGGCAACGTGTTCAAGGCGTTGTTCAATTCGATAAAGGGAATCTTTACTTTTTAGCTCGCCATGAAAAATAAAGCCATACTCCATTGTACAGGTCCGCTGATTCTCCTTTTCTGCGCTTCTGTCGTTCTCTCGTCGTGCAGCCCGATGGAGCCGAATCTCAGGAGCACGGAATTCTGGCAGAACCGCCTGATCACGTACGATAAATACTATGAGGGGTACATCGGCATTGTGGGTGCGACCCACCCGGACCGCCACCGTTACATCATCCGGGATGAGACCGGGCGAAAGGTTCAGACCGCGGATGAGGCGCAGCGGTGCTACATCAAATACTACAAGGCACAGGAGCGCTATCTCAACGAAGGCTGGCAAAAGGCGCTGCACGGTATGGGTGTCTTCCTCACCAATGTGCTCATCTTTCCGATGTCGATAACCCAAATGATCTGGAGCATGAACAAGCGGCGCTATTACAAGGACGGCACCCATTATCTGGCGGGAAACCGGAACAAGGCAGCCGTGGAAGCCTTTGAGCGGGCCCTCGGGATCTACGAGAAGGAGGGCTCTCGAGGGGAGGACGATGAGGAGGATATGTGGGGAACCGGAGAGATCCCGGATATCAGAAAGAAAAATGAGAATATTCTACAGCCGGATCCCGCGAAGAGGGAATCCAACTGGCTGCGTAACGAGACCGACATTCATTTCCGGCTGGGACTGGCCTACGAGCGCCTCGGGGAGAAGACGAAAGCGATCGATCATTACCGCGCCTTTCTCGAGTTTTCCACCGGAGTCAATCGATTCCCCTATTGCCGCAACCCGGAAGCTCCCCAGCGCCTGCCGGACCTCTTCCACACCGCCAAAAAGAGAATCCAAGAGCTCGAAGCTCATTTCTAGAGCTTATTCAATCCAGTTCTTTTTTGACAGGTAGGGGCACGGCATGCCGTGCCCCCACGGAACCCGGTTTGGGCGACCGCCGGTCGCCCTTACGGATTCTGTTGCTACCGCCTGCAAACCGAGGAGCAAAGGATGAGCTATTTCAAGGACGCGGACCACCTCTACCAGGTGATCGGCACCACCCTAACGACGGCCCTGGAGGAGGAGCCGGCCATGAAGACCAAGATGGCCCGCTCCGGAATGATCTTCCGCTTCTCCTACCACGAGCCGGAAGCGGTCATCACCGTGGACTGCACGGGCGGACGGGCCGAAGTCCTCCCGGGCGAGGCCGGACAAGCTCTGAAACCCGACTTCGAACTCTTCCTCTCCGGAGACGCGGCCCACCTGTTCTGGTCGGGCCGACTGAACCTCGCCGCCGCCATAGCCCGGCGCGAGATGGTGGCCAGGGGCTCCGTGGCCAAAGCGATGAAGCTCTTGCCCGCGCTGCGGCCCGCCCTGCGCCATTACCCCGAGGTGCTCCGGAGGCTCGGCTTCGAGTCGATGATCGTTGCCGGCCCGTCCGGAGCGGGGCGGCTGGCCCGCTCCCCGCTCTTCGATCGGGTCCGCCGGCTTCGCTCGCGCCTGGTGCGGGATGTACCAACCCTGGCCGAGGTGGACCTCTCTCCGTACCGCATGGACATCCCCGGGCCGGGCGGCCCGGCCGCGCCCCCCGGCGGACGGTCATCCGAAGTGGTTCCCCCGGGTGAGGAGCTCGAGCTCCGACTAGAAATGCTGCGGCGCATGCTCCTCATACGCGCATTCGAGGAGGCCGTGGCCCGTGACTTTGCGGATAACCGCCTCCCCACCATGGCGGTCCACCTCTCCACCGGCCAGGAGGCCGTGGCCGTGGGCGCGTGCTTTGCCATGGGCGAGGCGGACCTCATGACCACCACCCACCGAGGACACGGTCACATGATCGCCCGTGGGGCCGACGTGAAGGCCATGATGGCCGAGCTCTACGGCAGGACCACCGGCCTCTGCCGGGGTCGGGGCGGGAGCCTTCACGTCACGGAGGCCGCCATCGGGGCCGTGGGCGCCAACGGGATCGTGGGCGCATCCACGCTGCTGGGCGCGGGCACGGCCCTGGCCCAGTCCTTCATGAAGACCGGCGGGGCCACGGTCGTCTTCATGGGCGACGGGGCCACGAACCAGGGGATGTTCCACGAGGGTGTGAACCTCGCCTCGGTCTGGGATCTTCCCGCGGTCTTCGTGGTGGAGAACAACCTCTACGGCGAGTTTACCTCGGTGGAGCAACACTGCTCGGCCCGGCGTATCGTCGACCGGGCCGCAGGTTACGGCCTCGAGGGGATCCGGGTGGACGGCAACGACGTCCTCGCCGTCCACGGCGCCGTGGCCGGGGCCCTTGCCGGGGCGAGGACAGATGGGAAGCCCGTGCTGATCGAGTGCCTCACGTACCGGTGGCGGGGCCACATGGAGGGGGATGCCCAGACCTACCGAAGCCGGGACGAGGAGGCCGAGTGGCGGGCCCGCTGCCCCGTAGAGAGCTTCAGGGCCGTGCTGGCCGAAGAAGGGACCCTCGATGATGAGTCATTCGAGACGATGCGCCGGGAGGCCGAGGCCGCCGTGGACGAGGCGGTCGAGTTCGCCCGGTCGAGCCCGGACCCGGATGTCGACGCCGTGGGGGAGAGCCTCTTCTCTCCAGAGCCGGCCGAGGTCCTGGAGGGCGTGGCGGCGGTGGCCGCGGCGGGCGAGCCCGAAGAGATGACCTGCTCCCAGGCGATCAACCTGGCCCTAGCCGAGGAGATGCGCCTGGACTCGGGGGTCTACCTGCTGGGCGAGGACGTCTCGCTCGGCGGCTACATGGGGGTCACGGTGGACCTCGTCGACGAGTTCGGGCCGGACCGGATCCGCGACACGCCCATAAGCGAGTACGCCATCGTGGGCTCCTCGGTGGGGGCGGCCATGATGGGGATGCGGCCGGTGGCGGAGATCCTCTTCTCGGACTTCCTCACCTGCTGCCTCGACCCGATCGTGAACCAGGCGGCCAAGCTGCGCTACATGTCCGGCGGCCAGTACAGCATCCCCCTGGTGATACGGACCCCGGGCGGGGCCGGGTTCGGCATGGCGGCCCAGCACTCCCAGAGCCTCGAGGCGATGCTCATGGGCGTGCCCGGCCTGATCGTGGCGGTCCCCTCCTGCGCGGCCGATGCCCGCGGCCTGCTCAAAACGGCCATCCGCTCCAACAACCCGGTCCTCTTCTTCGAGCACAAGCTCCTCTACACCGACATAGGGCCGGTGCCGGCGGGCGAGCACCTCGTACCCTTCGGCCAATGCGACGTGAAGCGGCCGGGCCGCGATGTGACCGTGGTGGCCCTGGGCTACATGGTGAACGTCGCCCTGGATGCGGCCGAGGAGCTTTCGGCTGACGGGATCGAAGTGGAGGTCGTCGATCCGAGGACCCTGGCGCCCCTCGACACCGAGGGAATCTTACGCTCGGTCTTCAGGACCGGGCGCCTCCTCACCATGGAGGAGGGACACCTCGACGGCGGGATGGGGGCCGAGGTCCTGGCCCGGGTAGCGGAGACCGCGCCGCGGGCGCTCAAGAGCCCCCCGGCGCGCATCGCCTCCATGCGCACGCCCCACCCGTACAACATGAAGCTCGAGTACCACATGACCCCCAAGAAGGAATGGATCGTGGAAAAGGTGCGCCGTATGTTCGGGGAGTGAGGCTTGTTTTTAGTTGCTTGAACCCTCGCGTTGTCATATAATGAGCTCATAGATGAAAGTAATGCGGTGCAAGTAGGGGCGCTGCTTGCTGCGCCCTTTTTTTCTCGTTCCGAGGCTCTGCCTCGGAACGGAGCTCCCCGGGGGCTCTGCCCCTTTTAGCCCGCAAGTTCGCAATAAGCCGATAGAGGAGGCGGAGCCTCCCGTAAGTGCGTTCCCAGGCACCCATTAAAAGGCACCTTGTCAAGAGGTAAATCCCTCC
>CAZFWM010000213.1:0-12687 GCA_964522545.1 uncultured Thermodesulfobacteriota bacterium | reverse complement strand
GGCATTCAGCCGCCGATGCATCCCGCCCCGCTACGTTACTCGTCGGTTAAATACGGCAACGGTATTCGCCCTACTCGCGCCTTGCGAGGCGGGTGCCTTGACGGCTTCGGTGCGTCATCGTATTTATGAATCGGACCACTAGGATGAGATTGTTTTATTTGTTAGTCACCTTGATCACCTCGTGTGTCTTGTTCGGGGCCGCCGAACCTTCCTGGGCCTGGCTTGCCGATTTTCAGTACCGAAAAACCATCACCATAACAGAGAATTCAGGCAGTGCGCTCACCGATTATCAAGTCAGGACCGAGGTGAGTTATGAGTCGGAGATGCAGAGTGATTTTGGTGATGTACGATTTTCCGACACGAGTGATGTCGAAATCGACTATTGGCTGGAGACTTATACACCCGGCATTACAGCCACCTTCTGGGTGGAAGTCCCCACGATTCCGGCAAACGGCTCCACCGAAGTCTACATGTACTACCATTACATTCCCGGAACCGCCACGACCACTTCGGATGGAGCAGGCACCTTCGAGCTCTTCGACGACTTCGACCGGCCGGACAGCGCGACCGTGGGGAACGGCTGGACAGAGGCCGAATCGAGCTCCACGGCGGAGATTGCATCCGGCATGCTCCGGTTCACTCCTCGAGACGACCCGAAGAGACCGATGGTCTATCAGACGCTTTCCACCCTGACCGGTGAATTTCGCTGGAAGATCCTCTTTGACTGGACACGCTCCGGCGCGGAAAACGGCTACTGGATCTACATGCAGCTCGGCGACTCCTCATCGCTGGATCATACCCAGACCGCAGAGCCCATTTCCGCTGATTCTCCAACGAGCCATACGGGAACCGGGGTCGACCTGGTCTGGTACAGGGGCACCGGACAGACCCATCAGGTCCTCTCCTACTTCGACGAAGGGGCGATCCAGGCGGATGTGGC
Organism: uncultured Thermodesulfobacteriota bacterium; assembly: GCA_964522545.1. GTDB lineage: Bacteria > Desulfobacterota > DSWW01 > CAZFWM01 > CAZFWM01 > CAZFWM01. The sequence continues at coordinate 11,747 of CAZFWM010000213.1, read as the reverse complement.
GACCATTTCAGGAAGCCACACCATAGAGGTCACGGGCGATACAACCATGGGAACCTTCGACATCAATGTGGACGGAGGCCCCGTGGAAATAAGCGGCGCCGGCATGAATGTTACTTCCGTGCTGGATGAGATACGTCTTATGACCCACGCGACGAATTACGTAAATTTTTCTTCGCGCAACTTCGGATACACCTTTATCGGCCAGTATGTAGATCCGGAGCCCGACATCGCTTTTTCCGGCTCGACCCTGGTCGAGCTGGCTTATTTCCGCGCAACCCCTGTCGGCTCCGACGTGCTATTGGAGTGGAAGACCGAGACCGAGATCGAAACGGTGGGATTCCATGTCCTGAGGAGTGAAAACGAGGGTGGGGAATTCATTCAAATAACACCCCACCTCATTCCCGCGGAAGGAGCGGGGGGCTTTGGTGCCGAGTACTCCTACACGGACCCTAATCTGAAAGCCGGGCTGTATTACTATGCCCTTCAAGAGATCGAAGCCGGCGGCAGTTCCTCCTTCCACGGGCCGGTCGAGGTCGTGGTGGGCTCCCTGTGCGGAGCGGACAGGGAGGTTAATTCCACAGTTCTCTGGACGCTGATCCTGATCCTCTCCGCCACGGTTGCCCTAGGGGCCCGGAAAAAATTCAGCCCCGATTGAGTACTTCTTCACGGAACTGACACCCCATGTGGAAAGTCTTTTCACGCCACCTGGCGGTCTCCCTCTGCTTGACCGTTCTCGTCATTGCATTCCAGGTCATCCTATATCCCACGGATTGGGTTTTTTTCATTACTCATTGCCGTTACAGCGATGGTACGAACTTCTATTTAGGCTATACAGGCACCAGCCTCCTGGAGGACCGATGGGTCCTTGATGATCTGAAATATGGCAGCGGGATCGCCTATAATAAGTTGGTCATGCTCCAAGGGTCCTCTATGAAAGCCCGGGAAAGTGTTGCCGTGGCCGGCCGACCCTGGGAGATTGTTCTCACCTGGGAGGATGGATGCAAACGAAGACCCCACAGGAGATGGTTCGAACGGGAAAAAACGGGGAACACCTCTTTTTCTCTCACCTTTTCAAACTCGGATCGCAACCGATTTCGTTTCGATCTCGATCCGGATACATGCGGCCTCTACCTTGAGGATCAGGGGGGGGAGCATTTGGTTGGGGAGTGTGCACCCTCATACGGGGAAGCTATCGATAACCTCTCTCATACCCTCTCGCTCAAAGGCGAACACAACGTCATCTTGGCCTCAGTGGATGACATAGTCTACGCTTCCGCAACCACAGACAATCCTATCGATCAGCTCACCATTGAACTCGAGACGGCAGCGAATTCATGTGTCACTTTTGATGACCTGGGCGTTCGTACTGAAGAAGCAGGGTCCGGTTGGACCACACACATGGAGGAACACTTCGAAGCGAACCCATTTCAGACCAGTCGGATTGACTCCTTATTCGACATGGATTCCAAAATATCATGGATAATAATTACATTGGTAAGTTTGGTCGCAGCATTGTTGCTCGATCTTGTAGGGATGGCACTGATCGGCCGCAGATCCCCCATTCAGGCCCTTCTTGCCACTGCAGTACCCCAGGCCCTTATGATCCTGGCGATTCAGAACATATTCTTGCTCCCATTTGTTCCCCAGATTTGCTCTGTTGTGGTGGTTTGGACCTCGAAGATATTGATATCTCTCTTTGTCCGCCCGCAGGAGGAACTGCAGATTTACTACAAAAGACCCTGGCCATTATTGGGTCTTGTCGCAGTCACCACCTTCCTTGCACTCATTCTTGTATTGAGGACAGAGTCCGAGAATACCGTATCCATTGTTGGTCTGGCTTCGGTCCAAGTTGCTGTGTTCCTTATCCTCTTGGCGGGACAGTGGACTAAGCCCGAGTGTAAATGGGGACTCGTCTTATGGTCTTCTCTGTGTGGAATTCAAGTTCTCCACTGGTTTTGGATCAGGGAGGTGTGGAGCCTATTTGGATTCGATACTTTTGTTTTTGTTACTTTCATCCCCACCGTTCTTATCATGGGTCTGTATGCCAGTGCGATCCGGAGGCCGGGATGGGTGGGCATCTCAGGCAGGCTCCTCGCCGTGGTCCTTGCACTTGTCTGTGTAGAGTTCGCTGTAAGGCCGATCCCGGTCAGCATGCATCTGGACTTCGACTCTAGGATCGAAAACGTATTCTGGGACCTCCGCGAGGACTCCAATCTCATCTTTGATCACTCACGAGAAGAGATGTACAAGGATTCCATGGGAGCCACCTGGCAGAGGGAGAAAGCCAGCGGATTGTACAGAATTGTATGCCTGGGAAGCTCTTCTACTCAAGGTGCAACCGAGTATCTTGACTTTAATGAAATCGGCACATGGAGCTACCCTGCGCAGCTGGGTCGATTGATGAACGGCTGTTTGCCCGGCTCAGTCGAAGTTATCAACGCCGGCGTAGGCGGCTACACACTGACAAAACTCAGGATCTATTTTGAGCACATACTCTCAGGCCTGGACCCGGACCTGCTGATACTATACTTCGGCTTAAACGGTGATGATCCCTCCGACCTGGCATACTATGAGAGGGTCGAATCCTTGCTGGAGGATAATCCAAAAATTGGCTCTCTTGCTGAGATCGAGGCCGGCCTCAGCCTCAGGTGGCCTCACAGGATTTTCATCAGAACCTATCTGTTTTTGGCAAAATCCAGGCTTTTTATTGGGATGAAGCTCATACTCGATGAGATACTTTTATACATGCAAGATGACGCACAGGATAAAGTGAGTGAGCAATTCAAGGAAGAATCGGCAGGCCTGCTGGTGGAGGCGGCTCTGAATACAGGGGCCTTGGTCCTCTTGATTCCGGAAATAACAAATCGTAATTACCTGTGCTATGAATCAGTATTCGAGAAGTCAACGCAGACATATGCAGATGAACCGGTCCACATATTGAAGATCGATGATTTCGACACATCCTCGTATATATTCGATAACGTCCACATGACCGCAGACGGATATGGAGCGCTCGCCAGGATCATAGCCGACTATCTGGTCAGGTCCGGACTGGTCAGGTGCGACCCGGTGAAAAACGACTCCGGCGGATAATCAAAAAGCTGACGCAAAGAGAGGGAGCACCATGTCTGAAGCCCACTGCCTTCAACTCGAAGGTGAACTCGGAATTCCCGCCCGTAAGATCCGGGCCGTGGAGGAGCTGCTGGCCGAAGGCGCGACGGTCCCCTTCATCGCCCGCTACCGGAAGGAGCGCACAGGTTCTCTCGACGAGGTGGCCATCACCTCGGTCCGGGACCGCCTGGCACAGCTGGCCGAGCTCGACAAGCGGCGTGAGGCCATTTTGAAATCCCTGGAGGAACGGGGGCTGCTCACCGACGAGCTGAGGCGCGCCGTGGAGTCGGCGGGAACCATGGCCGTGCTGGAGGATGTCTATCTGCCGTACCGTCCCAAGCGGCGCACCCGGGCGACCATCGCCCGAGAGAAAGGGCTGGAGCCCCTGGCCCGGGTCCTCTTCGCCCAGGGGAAAGAGACGGATCCGGTCACCGAGGCGGCCGCCTTCGTCATCCCTGAGAAGGGAGTGGAGTCGGTCGAGGACGCCCTCGGAGGCGCACGGGATATCATGGCCGAGTGGGTCAGCGAGGACGCAGGCGCACGCCAGGCCATGCGACGGCTCTTTTCCCGGCAGGGCATGTTCCAGTCCAGGGTGGCCAAAGGGAAGGAGGCCGAGGGGGCCAAGTACCGCGACTACTTCGAGGTTGAGGAACTCGTGTCCAAGGCCCCCGGCCACCGGGTGCTGGCCATGCTGCGCGGCGAGGCCGAAGGCGCTCTGAAGCTCACCATAAGGCCCCCCGTGGAAGCGGCGCTGGCACTTTTGCAGAGACGATTTATTAAGAACGACGGCCCCGCCGCCGGGCAGGTCGCCCAGGCCCTGGACGATTGTTACAAGCGGCTGCTGGGGCCTTCCATGGAGAACGAGATCCGCGGCGATGCCAAGGAGAGGGCCGACGAGGAGGCCATCCGCGTGTTTGCCCGGAACCTGCGGGAGATTCTCATGGTGGCGCCCCTCGGGCAGAAGGCGACCCTCGCCATCGATCCCGGCTTTCGAACAGGGTGCAAGGTGGTCTGTCTCGACCGGCAGGGGAAGCTGCTACACAACACCACCATCTATCCCACCCAGTCCAGGAAGCTCCTTGAAGAGGCGAAGACCATCCTGCTCGACTTCGTCGAGCGATTTCCCATCGAAGCGGTCGCCATCGGCAACGGCACGGCCGGCCGGGAGACCGAGGCCTTCGTGCGCGGGCTCGGTCTGCCCGGACAGGTCCCCATCGTCATGGTGAACGAGAGCGGTGCTTCCGTCTATTCCGCATCGGAAGCGGCCAGGGAGGAGCTCCCGGATCAGGATGTGACGGTTCGCGGGGCGGTCTCCATCGGCCGGCGGCTGATGGATCCTCTGGCTGAGCTCGTGAAGATCGATCCAAAGTCCATCGGCGTGGGGCAGTACCAGCATGATGTGGAACAGGGCAAGCTCAAGAGCAGCCTGGATGATACCGTGGCGAGCTGTGTGAATGGGGTCGGCGTAGAGGTGAACACCGCCAGCAGGCAGCTCTTGAATTACGTCTCCGGCCTCGGGCCGACTCTCGCCCGGAACATCGTTGCCTACCGCGACCGGAACGGCCCCTTCAGCAGCCGGCAGGAGCTCCTCCATGTGCCGCGCCTCGGCCCGAAGGTCTTTGAACAGGCCGCGGGATTTCTACGCATACGAGATGCCGAGAACCCGCTCGACCGGAGCGCCGTCCACCCGGAGAGCTACTCCATCGTCGACCGCATGGCCCGAGACCTCGACTGTACGGTTCTCGATCTCATGTCGAGGGAGGACCTGCGCCGCAGTGTCGACCTCGACCGCTATGTGGGCGGCACGGTGGGGCTTCCGACGCTCACCGACATCCTGGAAGAGCTGGCCAAACCGGGGCGCGATCCGCGCGATGCCTTCGAAGCCTTCTCTTTTACCGAGGGTGTGAACAGCATGGAGGACCTCGCGCCGGGGATGAAGCTGCCGGGAATCGTGACCAATGTGACCAACTTCGGAGCCTTCGTGGACATCGGTGTCCACCAGGATGGGCTTGTACATATCAGTCAGCTCGCCGACCGCTTTGTGAAGAACCCGGCAGATGTGGTCAAGGTTCAACAGAGAGTGTCTGTCACCGTACTGGAGGTGGACATACCTCGCGGCCGGATTTCTCTTTCCATGCGGCAAAATCCTCGAATATCGGCCTAACGCGGCCGAGCCGCAACCGAAAAGATGTGTAAGCGAGGGGAAAAATGGGGAATAGGGAAAAGGGGAAAATTTATTGCATAGGAAATCCAATTGATCCCTCGCACCGTCATGCCCGCGGAAGCGGGCATCCAACAAATGAGCACAACCCATGTCCCCGCGAAGGCGGGGAATGGGTTCCCGCTTTCGCGGGAACGACGGGGAATTGGTCGAGAAAAAGTCCCAGGCGAAGCCGGGATAAGTGCTAAAGATTTCTCCCTGCGGTCGAAATGACAGAAAAAGGTGGAATGACAGAAAAAGTGGTCGAAATAACCAGGGAGAGATCATAGAAATTGTACATTCGATAAATATGTTTTTTTATGGGCAAGATTATTGACCTTAATGAAAAAATACGCTAAAATTTAGACAGTGGTTAAAATAAAAGTTTAATATCTACGTGTCGAAAAGGGAACAACATGAAGAGACATCTGCTCATTATGCTGTTATGCCAATGGGCGTTGCTTGCTTTTGTCTCCATGGCCTCCGGGCAGCCGACCTTCGTACAGACTCCCGCCGGCGACCGCACAAGCTTTTGGGCCTTCCCGAACACCTGGGACAACATGAGTTTCACGGTGACTGCCTCGAAATCGGACAGTCCAGGCATTACCGATTGGAGCCTGAACCCTCTCCCTGACGGAGCAAGCTTGACAGGAATGCCCGGCGACGGCGGCCCACACGATGAGGTGACGTGGAACTTCTCCTGGCTCCCCACCCATGACCACCAGGGATCCGTTGTGCTCACCTTCAAGGCCTCGGACGGCAATGGGGACGGCTACCACCAGGTTACCCTGAATGTGGAACGCAAGGATCTGCCCACCGAGCCTACCGATTACACCGCAATCTACGATGACGTTGATAATACCCTGGATGATTTCGAGGCCTACCTGGATTCATCGGATCCGGCGGTGAGTCAGGTCCTGCCGGCGGCCCCGCTCATGTGGGGGCAGTCGGTCGTGGGGGCATCGTCGATTAATTGCTTCCGATTCCTGAGCTGGAATGTCGACCACTACGAGCCCCATCCCGAATATATGGATCAATTGAAGGATCAGATCGACAAGCACGTGGCAATGGGAGTGGGCGTTATCAAGGTGAATGCCGGCTACCCCTTGTTTACCGATGCATTCCATGATTGGAGCTCAGCCACCGTCCTGGAATGGTACTACGTCGATATCGGCTGTTACGATATACACAAATCGCCCGGGTATTGGGGCTCTCCGTCCTCAGGGGCGACCGGCGATCCGGAGCTGTGGGAGCATGGAGTCGATGTGCCTTGGGCCAAAGAGGACTTTATTCTCTTCTATAAAGAGCTTGTCGACTACATCCGGAGCAAGGGGATAAAGGTCTATCTTACCCACAACACCCTGAAGTGGCAGGCTTCCAATATCAAGAGCCTGGGCTATTTCGACCAGATGAAAGATGAGGAGGGCTGGGACAAGGAGAATATCCGGATCCGATACAGGAGGGAGCGCTCAGCCGAGTTTGCCTTCGTCTGCAAGGAGCTCCGGCCCGATTACGCCCTGGTCCTTATGGAGCCCCCACAGCAAAACATAGATTTTGGAGACATGGAACCTCCCGGGGGGCTTCTCAGGGAGACTCCATTGTTTCTCGGTACGTACTGGTCCGAGGGTCATCCTGATTATGAAATTGGTTGGGGATCGTACGTGGATGAGGCGATTGCCGCGTTCAAGGCCATTCCAGGCGGCCCGCCGCCGTCGGATCTCGGGATCTGCATGGGAACGTGGGATGACCCGGAGGCGGTGGACTCCATGATAGAGGCGTATGCCCAACACGACGATATCGTCTATTTCGACTGGCACACCTTCCCGGCGAAAGCCATCCGAGACGAGGGGACCCCTGATGAGATCGTCATCGAGGGTCTAAAAAACCTCATCACGTGGACAGATCGGATCCAGGCCATTAACCCGAACGCACGATTTATCATAGGGGAATGCTGGCTCCATAAAGCCAGCGCCGAAGAGATGGGAGCATTTCCCCCGCAGCCTCCGATGCTCATCTTCGGACGAGATGTGTACAGCTACTGGGCCCCCCTGGACCAGAAATATTTCCGGTTGCTGAGAGATGCCTGCAAAAGGAAGAATTTCGAGATCCTGATGCCCTACTTCGGAGCGTATTACTATTATGATTATCTCGCCTACGATGAGCTGCCTTCCGACTACGGTGCTCCCTATTGGAATCCCCCTGACGGGTATGACCTCCGGAATGTCGACACGAAGTGCAGCGGCCTCGCAGTCTTGATATACTATAAAGATCCGACTTACTGCTCTTGGTTGATCGACTCCGAGACGGGCCGGCTGCCCGAGGGCCGTCTCACCCTCACCGGCGAATTGGTAAAGGCGCTCAGCAACGACGAGGTCTGCAATAACGGTATAGACGATGACCTGGATGGCCAGGTCGACTTCGCCTACGATCTGGACTGCGATGCCGTGGTCGGGTGGTTGAGTGGCGACAGGAGCCTTGTCGCGAGGGGCTCGGATATCTATCGTGATCTTCCCGATCGACTTCCCATCTCCGGAACCTCAGTCGAATTATCCTTCGGACGTTACATAGACGACCACCGGTCGTGGAGATTGATTACACGTTCGGTCGATCGAGTTGGATCGGTCGTCAGCAGGCTGGAGCTGGAAATCGAGGGTGATTTTTCCCTGGCCGGAGAGGTCGACTTCGAGCTGCTCATCTATTCGGAGGGAGTGGGGACCTATATCTCGGGTATGCAAGGCTACCACGTAGATCTCGAGAAATATTCAAATGGAGAACAGACAATCTATAAGGTCAATTCCGGGGTGCTGGAGGTACATGGAACATTTCTGGCCGGAGGCGAATGGATCGTCATGGAATTAGGGCAGATCATCGATGGCGGAAGCGTCTATAGCGGAGAATACCCCCCTGTCCCCGGGGGATGCACTGATGCTGATTTGGATGGGTTCGCCATGGATGGAGGGGACTGCGGCGAGATGGACTGCGATGACGACCTCTCCGCCTGCGGTGCGGCCTGCCACCCCTGGCATGAAGAAATTCCCGGAGACGAACACGACAACGACTGCGACGGCTTCTTCGACGAGCCCTTCTACGGCGACCTGGGGCCCTTCGGCTATGCGGACGGTCGCTGGACAGCCGCCGATTTCGAGCTTTCCATCGACTGTATCCGCTCGGGGCTCTACTTCACCGGCGAAGAGACCGTGTTGATCGACGTGGCCCCGGTCCAGGTCTGTGAAGGGCCGGAGGTTCCGATGCGGGTCGCCCCGAATCCGGACGGTGCCATCAATGTCGAGGATCTATCGGTACTACTCCAGGCAGCCTCAAACTATGTCGAGATCGTTCCTTATTGTCCCTGAATAACTCTTTTCAATTTTGCACTTGACAAGATTCATAGTCTTGGATATGATTAGGACCGACCGGTTGGTCCTAATTATGTTCGCGCAAAGGGAAAGCCATGAACAGCAGGGAAAAAATCCTCTCGAAGGCCTCCGAGCTGATCCATACCAAGGGATACAACCACACGAGCATCCAGGACATCCTCGACGCCGCATCCGTCACAAAGAGCAATTTTTATTATCATTTCGAGAGCAAGGAACAGCTCGCCTTCGAGATACTGGGCCAGCGGATGCAGCAGTTCCACTCCCTCATCATCGGGCCCTCCCTCGACTCCGGCGAGCTCGATCCCCTCGAGCGCATCCTCGCCCTTCTCGATAGGTTGAAGGTGCTCGGCAAATCACCGCTCGGCGAGCTCGGCTGCCCCTTCGGAAACCTCGCACAGGAGGTAAGCTCCATCCACGAACCGCTCCGACAGTCCGTGAGCGGGTTTTTCCATACCTGCATGGAGGCGCTCGAGAGATGCTTCGAGCAGGGAAAAATAGAAGGCATCTTCAAGGACTCTCTGCCGTCCAGAGCGTTGGCGGAGTTTGCCCTGGCCCAGATCCAGGGCGCCTTTTTGCTGCGAAAGACGCACAAGGACCCTGAAGTCATGGAGCGAAACGTGGGCCTGCTCCGGCAGATGCTCGACCAGTGGCTTCGATGATCGGCCGAGATTCTCTCTAAAAACGAACGACAATGGCGAAAGAGATCGATGCAGAAGAGGCGATCGGCATCCTCAAGCGGTCGAACGAGGAGGGGCTGGTGCACATCACGAGCAACTTCAAGGGCGAAGTGGACACGATCTGCAACTGCTGCGCCTGTGCCTGCGTCTTTCTCAACGGTCTGCTCGCAGGCGGCGAGCCGTACATGTTCGCCCGGTCGAACTACATTTCACGGATCGATCAGGAGACCTGCATTGAGTGCGGCACATGTGCGGACCGGTGTCCCATGGACGCGATCGCGCTCGACGACGGGCCCGCCGCGGTCGACGGGTCGAAGTGCATCGGGTGCGGCGTGTGCTGCCCGACCTGCCCGACAGAGTCGATCCTGCTGGTTGCGAGGCCCGAGGAGGAGCAGAAGCCCCTGCTGCCGATGGACCAGGTCATCATGAATGTGATGAAAGACAAGAAGAGGGAATTCCGGTTCTGAAGAAAGGAGCGATTTCATGAATTATGAAGCAATCCGAGTCGAGGTGACTCCGGAAAAGATCGGGACGATCACATTGAATCGACCTGAAAGGCGCAATGCCATATCGATTCAGATGAGGCACGAGATTTCTGACGGATTCGCCCGGGACCTCTGCCTGACCGGGCGGAAGATCGATGCAGGCGAGGCGGCTCGAATCGGGCTGGTCAGTGAGGTCGTCGACGATGACGGACTGATCGAGCGGGCGATCGGGATCGCCAAGACGATCATAGAGGCACCGCCCGAGACGCTCCGATTCACCAAGGAATATCTGGCGGGAAACCCGGGCATGGGCTTCGAGGAATCCTTCCGTGTAGAACACGACAAGGCATTCAAGGAATTGCTCTTGACCAGGAAGAGTTGACAGCACCGTTACAAGAAATAACTACAAAAAGGAGGTTCTCTCATGGGACACATAAGCGCAAAACGTGACTACCTCGATCTCCAGCGCAGGCTCGACAGGATGCCGATCGGCGCTCCCGCCAAAGCAGAGTTCTTCTCCCTTCTCGAGGAGATCTTCACCCGGGAGGAGTGTCGCGTGGCCGCCGCCATTCCCCTCAGGCTTTCCCCTGTGGGCAGGATCGCCCGGTGCGCGCAGATGGGCGAGCAGCGCACCCAGGAGATCCTGGACGCCATGGTCGAAAAAGGTCTCGTCATCGACATCCCCGACCCAAGCGGCGAGATCCAGTACTTTCTGAATCCACCCATAGTCGGGTTCTTCGAGTTCACCATGATGCGCGTTCGGGACGACATCGACCAGAAGAAAGTGGCCCACCTGATGTGGAGCTACATTCGGGAGGACCCGGAGCTGGCGTTTATGCGGATGATGGCGGAGGGGAGCACATACATTGGCCGCCCCGTGGTCCACGAGGACACCCTGGCGCCGGAGGTCTCCTCGGAGGTGCTCGACTACGAAAGGGCCTCGACACTCATCGACAGGGCCGGCGCCTGGGGCGAGAGCCTCTGCCACTGCCGGCACATAAAGCTCCACATGGACAAGCGGTGTGACTACCCCTTGGAGCACTGCCTCTGCCTGGGGGATCCGGCCAGGCACCTCATCAAGATCGACCACGCCAAGAAGATCAGCAAGGAGAGGGCCATGGAGGTCCTCGTCAAGTCCCGCGAGCTCGGCATGGTCCAGATGGCCGACAATGTGAAGAACAAGCCGGCCTTCATCTGCAACTGCTGCAAGTGCTGCTGTGAGATGATGGAGAGCTTCCGGACCTTGCCGCAGCAGGCAAAGGTCGTCACGTCGAACTACGTGGCCGTCATAGACGATCCGACCTGTACCGGATGCAGCAAGTGCGCCAAAGCCTGCCCGATCGAGGTGATCGACCTCGTCGCCGCGAGGCCCACGGCCAAGGCGAAGAAGCGCAAGAAGCGCGCAGAAGTCAACGCATCGCTCTGTCTCGGGTGCGGCGTCTGTCACCGGCAGTGCAAGTTCGGCGCTCTCGCCATGAAGCCCATCGGCTCGCGGGTCTACACGCCCGAGACGATGATGGAGAAGATGATGGTCCAGGCCCTGGAGCGCGGAAAGCTGCAGAACATGATCTTCGACGACTCGACCAAGGTCACCCACAGGGCCCTGAGTGGGTTTCTAGGTGCGATCCTCAGCCTGCCTCCGGCCAAACAGATCCTCGCCAAGGAGCAGATCAGATCGAAATTCGTCAACAAGCTCCTGGAGGCGGTCTAGATTTCACGGCTTGATTGCACAGGAAATCCAAGTTGAGCCGCTCGAGGATTTTAACGCAGAGGCGCAGAGACGCAGAGGAAGAGAATCCAGGGGAATACGGAAAAAGTCATGGATGTTGCGAGGGGCGAAGCCCCGAAGCAATCCCCCGGGCTCAACCTGCCAGGGTGCTCAGTGGATTGCTTCGTC
>CAZFWM010000212.1:0-12697 GCA_964522545.1 uncultured Thermodesulfobacteriota bacterium | reverse complement strand
CCGCGGAGTTCACGGGGGTGAAGAGCGGCCTCGGCCTCGGCTACATGATCATGACCGCCCGGGACATCCAGAGGGTGGACGAGCTCGTGGCCGGAATGGTGGTGATCGGTTTGGTCGGGGTGGGCATGGATAAAATCCTGAGGGTCATGGAAGCAAGACTTCTCAGATGGAGAGACACGGTCTGATGGAGGTCGGCGACAGGAAAGATTTAACGCAAAGGCGCAAAGACACAGAGGGGGAAGTCCGCGGCGCTTATGAAAAGATTTTATCACCACAGAGATCACAGAGGTCACAGAGAGAGAATGAATGTAATCAGGCAGTTACTTTCTCTGTGCTCTCTGTGTCCTCTGTGGTGAATTTATATAACGTACCGTTTGAAATGTCAGAGAGACAAAGTCCGTCCGAAGGGCCATAATTGCAGGTGATCCGTTGTCACTAGAAATCAGAAATCTTTCGAAGCGTTTCGAGGGACCGACTCCGGCCGATGCCGTGGAGGCCCTCAGATCGGTGAGCTTCGGGCTCGAGGACGAGGAGTTCGTCTCGATCATCGGGCCGAGCGGGTGTGGGAAAACCACGCTGCTCAGGATCATCGCCGGCCTGATCCGGCCGTCCCAAGGGGCTGTGCTCCTCGATGGGAGAGAGATCGTGGAGCCCGGGCCCCGGATCGGGATGGTCTTTCAGGAGTACGCCCTGCTCCCCTGGCGGACCATTGCCGGGAACATCGAGTTCGGGCTCGAGGTGAGGGGCGTCCCAGCCGGGGAGAGGGAAGCAAGAGTGCGCGACTATGTCCGGGCCATCGAGCTCGAGGGGTTCGAAGATAGATACCCCAAGGATCTCTCTGGCGGGATGAAGCAGAGGGTGGCCATTGCCCGGACCCTGATCAACGATCCCAGGATCATCCTGATGGACGAGCCCTTCGGCTCCCTGGATTCGCAGACCCGGAACGCCATGCAGGCATTCCTCCTCGGCCTCTGGGAGAAGAACAAGAAGACGGTCATCTTCGTCACTCACAACATCGATGAGTCGGTCTTCCTGAGCCAGAGGGTCCTGGGCCTTTCGTCCAGGCCGGGCGCGCTGAAAGAGATCTTCGAAGTGGACCTGCCGTATCCCAGGGACCGGACCGGCGTGGAGTTCAACCGGTACCGTAGGGAGATCCTCGATTTCCTGAAGAGAGAAACATAGTGCGGCGGAGCCGCAACCAAAAGGATGTGTAAGCAAGGGAAAAGGGGGAAACGGGGAAAAGGGGAAATTTTTTATTTAATGATTTTTCTCTTTTCCATTTTTCCAATTTCCCCCTTTTCCTTTGCTTACACAAGAGTCCCGATCGTCTGTTAAAAAAGGCCCCCACCGGATCGCCGGTGGGGGCCGTGGTCAGCCAGCCGAAGGGTCGCTTTGATTACCAGACCAGACTGATGAAGCAGGGTGGGGCGAGGAGCTCATCCGCTCCCATGTCGAACCACGCCATCTGAGGCCTCACATCGCCGTCGATGTCGGTAAGGGCCGTGACGGCCGTGCCGGTATCGAGACAGGGCGAAATGGGCGTCAGGTGATAATCCCCCCCTCCGACGAAGAGCGGATCCGCGTCGATGATCCCCTCAGACATATCCAGAATGCAGAGAGGATCTACATGAGCGGCGGCTTCTCCACCCTGGACATTGCTGTAGCTTACGGTGGCATCCGAAGAGTCCAGGAGGGTGATTTCGGGGCCGTCGGGAGCGGAATCTCCCCACAGGATGCAATTCGTGAGGGTCACGGAGGAGTGCTGGGTATAGATCCCGCCACCGAACTGGGTGGCGGTGTTGTCCGCGATCGTGCAGCTTATGAACTCGACGGCCGAATCGGTCCATAAAGAGATCGCACCCCCGTATTCGGCGCTGTTATCGGCGATCACGCAGTTGATGAACGTCGGAGCGGATTCGTTGCTGCAGATCCCGCCGCCGGAGCTCCAGGCCTTGCTTACGCTGTTCTCCACGATCATGCAGTTCATGATCGTCGGCGAGCTGCCCCAGCAGTAGACTCCGCCCCCATCGTCGGCGACGCCGTTGCGAATCGTGAATCCGTCGAGGACCGTATCGATCGTCTCATTGCTGGCAAACGTCACCGCCGAGCCGAGCTGGTCTCCGTCGATGATCGTCAGGGCCGGCCCTGCCGTACTCTGAATCGTTACGGCCTTACCGAGGAAGTTGATGTTCTCCACATACGTGTCGGGCGACACCAGGATCAGATCCCCGTCGACCGAAGCGTTGATCGCATCCTGAATTGTCAGAAAGTCCCCCTTGACGCCGAACACATCCCCGAAGGCGGGATTGGCATAAAGGACGAGGAGTAGGATAAAAGAACCGATGGCCATCATTCCCTTTACCTTTTTCATTGTTGGTCACCTCCTGAGTTATTTTCGAGCCCGGAAAGGTGGGCGCGATTTCTTTTCAATCGTCTTTTGTCCGCTCAGGTATACCGTTCACGCATATGGGTAGTGAGCAAGCCTTGTGCCAAACAGTGCGTCAGATAAGGACTTCCTGGCTGCATGGCGGGGCGGCTCGGGACGGTAGATCCTGATTTTTGCGCCTGCAGAGCGGTCGCGGATCGAAAAAATAAGATTTTATTACTGATTTCATGGGGGTAGCCCAGGATCCAGGGAAGTTGTCTTTGGGGGTGTTTAAATCGAGGGTCCGGTTGTCATATAAAATAGTTTATTTATTTAAGCTGTTTTTTTACCGGAGAGCGAAGTCATTCTCTTCACAATCGGGCCTGATCGCCTTTTGAACTCGGGAAAAAAATCCGGGTAGAGAGGGAGGATTATCTCTTAGCTGGAGATATTTCAGACTCGTTTGAATGGAGACGCAGTCTGGGCCTGCGCACGGTGTTGATGGCGCGAACCACCCGGCCTCTACGCTCGCTGGACCGGCGTGCTCGCTCCATGACTCCCGGCAGCCCGGCACTGTCCAGCCCGAGCCGCTCACAGACGATCCGCAGCGAGTCCTCGGGCACGACCTCGGCATCGGGCTCCTGGGCGAGCCGCGCCTCTGCCTCGTCCCGGCTGATCGCCCCCTCGCGGATCATGACACTCAGCTCGAAACAAAGGTTGTGGTAGCCGCAGGCGTGGCGGTACAGGTAGTCGGCCGCGTCGTGGGCGTCGCAGTCGTGATGGGTGAGAATGTCACCGCGCTCGGGCCGCCGCCATCCGATCTCGGCCTCCAGCGTGTCCATCATCTTTCTCTCGTCATAGGGCCGGTACAGGAAGTACCCCACCAGCTCGGGCACGGCCGCCGGGTCTGCGAGCAGGCCCTTCTCGACGAAGTACTCCCGGGCTGCCCGCCGCCTGAGCTCCCGGTTGCGTACGGTGAGCAGCAGGAGCCTCAGGGCCCTGCTGAATTTTCTCACGGCCCGCGCGTTCGCCTCGGCGTCGAAGGGGGCCAGGCTCGGGGGAATCAGACGCACGGCAGGGTCCCGGGTGCCCGGGGCGAGCTCCTTGAACATCTGAGAGCGTGAGCGCCCGTGAAGGACGAGCGGAATCCGCCTCTCCACTGCGACCTTCAGCGTCATGCCGAACCCGGCCGAAAAGCAGGCGGCGCAGGGAAAGCCCATGCGCCGGATGGCCTGCCTGTAGAGCTCCCGGTGCGGCTCCCACTCACCCTCGCAAAAGAAGTGGTCCACGCCGAGCCTCTCCACGATGGTCCGGATGTTCTCCCGGGCATAGTCGTTGAGGAATCCGTTTTCCCAGGTGAAGGCGAGCACGTTGAGGCGGTGGTGGCGGACGAGCCGGTAGAGCACATAGGTGCTGTCTTTTCCACCGCTCAGCCCGACGAGGCAGTGGTAGCCCCCACGGTCCCGCACTCGGTCGAAGCGCTCCTCTAGAAGTTTTTTCCCGAGGTCGAAATCGGTCAGTGCCGCGCGGTTCTCTTCGTAGAAGCGGCAGTAGTTACACACTCCCGACTCATCGAATCGGATGCCCCGGTACACCTCAGGCAGGATACAGCGTGTGCAGGTCTGCATGAAATCTCCTGGGACGGCGCAGCTGTAACTAAATCAGCGAAACCTGATCTCGCTCCGAGGCTTTGCCTCGGAGCGGAGTTCCGCCCGGAGGCTCTGCCCCTTTCGGCCAATAAGGCTGCTGTCCTCCAATAGAGGAAGCTGAGCCTCCCGCAAGTTCTGTTCCCAGGCGGAGCCTGGGAACGAGGGGTGACTCTCGACTCTCGACTGTCGACTCTTCGGAATTTGAGCCCGCCTGCAATAATTTTTCGCAGAATTGCAATAACTCGGTGTCTCACTGATTGTACCGGAAAGGGGGCAAAAAGCAAGGAATTCGCCGGATACAATGTTTTAAATAGAGACGTTCAACGGTTAAAATTAGCCGGAAATCTGGCCTGAAAGTGCGGCTTGAGAAAGCGGTATAATATGAAGAGCTGTAATTGAAGAAAAAATTTTACTTTGCTGCTTCGATTAAGAAAAAATACCCCCTGAAATTATCTTCTCACTCCCCCGGCGGTTCGGGTGGTCCGGACGGTCCGGTCCGGCTGCCGCATGTCCACCGGCCGCACTCGGAAGAGTCGCCCGAAAACGAACCCTCTTCCGTCCTCAACGGCCGGTTTCAAGTCTTCCTGATCTCCAACAATTCGACTATCCCCCGGCCTGCATCCTCTGCTAATACTCCTCCTCTTTACCGTGTAGACGGCATTGAGGAAGTGTAATTCAGCCTGTAAAGCAACACTCCCACGCCTCTTCGATCGCTTGAAATTCACTCTGATCCTAGCGCCTTCGAAACGATGGTATCTCTCTCCTCCTGGCTCAACCGCCCCACCAGAAAAATCGGTCTCTGAACCCAAGGAGCTGTGCCGTCAGACTTGGATTTTTTCTCATGGATCTTCCGGTGACTGATTGGATGCTCCAAGAAGGCCGCTATCTTTACCGGGACTCCTGCGTTCTGCACGGCATTTGCGTACACTTTGGCGTAAACGGAAAGCTCCGTGGCCGTCGAAAGGAGCTGATCGATGATCGAATCATAGCTTTCCGCCGCCTTGTCAAAGGCTGCTGAAAGGGCCTTGCATTTCTCCGTTTTGAGGTTATCTCTGGCCGCCCTGGCCCGATCCATCAACTCCGCACGCTTCCTTTGTAGCCCCGTTTTCAGCGCTGTGGCTCTTTCGAGTTCTTCTTTTTTCTGCTCGATCGATCGGTCAAACTCCTCGATTTTCTTCTTCTCCTGTTGGGAAACTGTACCGTCAAGCGCGGCGGAAATGCGGTATTCAGACCGATCCTCTGAAAGCTTTTCAAGCTGTCCCTCGATCTCAATACACCTTTGAGCCGCCCCTTCGATCTGCTCTTCAATGCTGACAAGCTCCCTCTCCGCCTTGACGAGCCGATTCTTTGCCTTCAAATAATCTTTTGCGGTTTTCATGAATTTCCTCCTCTTTCGGTCGCCGTCTCACTTGGACGTGATTCCAAGTTGTGAGTCAACGAGCTTCGCGGCGATCGTTTCAATGAGATATTCATTTCCACGAATGCCCGCTTTCAAATCCTCGATCCGGGCTTTCTTTTCGTCGGCCTCCTTTTTTGCGCCCGGATCTTTGAGAGCCCGGACATTCAGCGTGATCAGCTCCTCTTCGAGATTGAAGACCTCCATGTCCGCCTCTTCAATCTCCTTTTGAGCTTTCTCCTGTTGATGATTCAGCACTGTTCTGTCGATTGCAGTGATCATTGTTCTGATCCTCCTTTCTAGCTGATAGGCGTAGAATATTGATGCTCCAATGAATACAGGACCATCTTTTTCCCGCGAATTTCTAGTTCCTTGCCGTCAATGAGATTGGCGAGTCTTACTAACTCATGCTCCATTTTCCGATTCTGGACGGCGACTATTGCCACATCCATGAGTTTGCTTTTCAGGGCCTGGACCTCCTGGTCGACCTCCATCAACTCCCGCTTCGTTTTTTTTATCATCTCCTCAATCTGTGTAGGCCCAAGAGATTTTTCATCCATTGCCTTTTCTCCTATGCAATTCTGCCTATTGGAAGAATGCTCCTTAATTCGGATTTAAAGCCTGTTGGCAGCTCCTGTGAGCCTCTGAGAGACCACAAGAGCCGCCCCAGCTATTCACCCCTCCACAATAAGAGTTCTCGCCTTAGAGCTCATATTTCTTTGCTTTAGCCGGTTAAGAGACCGATCCTACAAGCATGAACTCGACGCTGTTGCGCCGACAAGAGAAAGGACAAGATCGGCCTCCATATTTAACCGACTAAAAAAGAAAGGAGTCCCTTTCTCCTGGAACTGTGGCTGATCCCGTCTCAAGCTCAACGGCAACCGGGCATAGGTTGCCCATAGGAAAAGGCACAGGATCAGCCTCCTCAGTACGCCCGAGGTAAGCCGCCTTTCCCCATGTTCTAAAAGCTGAATTTCATCAATTTGCTGTTTCATTAAAGTCCACATCGATATGGATAAAAAATCCTTGTTTTCAAAGAGAGGGGCAGATCCTGATGAACAGTCCCGACGCTGAGAAAGGAGCAACGCCGACAGGAGAAGGACAGGATCTGCCCCATATTTTCTCCGGTCCTTCCCCTGAATTTGAAAATCAGGCCGATCCTGGGAGGGAGCCCCGGCAGAGGCAATCACGATTAACCCTGCTAAGAGGTTTACAGGATCGGCCTGAATATGCATTGAATCCAAATTCATCACTTCACCGAATGCAGATTGCGTGCTTTCATTGTGGCATTCGCTAAAGACTCCCGAAACTGATCGATCGTTGAAAGAGTCTCCCTCAGTTTACAAGCCAACTCTTGAAGTAGATCCTCCATCCCTGCGATCGAGATCTGAGATGGTGCGCCCTGGGGACCTTTCCGTTTAGGCGGCACTATCCACATTCTGAAAATAATCCCGTCAAGGGCTTTTTCGTCGAGCTCATAGCCTTCAGCTATCGCCTTGATACGATCTTCTTTGTAATGAGGTCGACTTAATCCTGTCTCCCACCTCGATAGAGTGGATATTGACGTTCCTGTCCTTTTTGCCATTTGGCGCAAGGTCAATCTGAGCCTCATTCTCTTTTTTTTCAGGAGGTGCGAAATTCGGGTTTCTCGTTTTTTCATTGACTCCTCAAGGTTTTGAAACGACCGGTCATTAACTGGCAAGCCGTTCCTGCAATCCCCTTAACAGCTCAAGAGCTCTCTTCATCTGCGAGAGCAAGGAGTAAAAATCAGAGTCTCCATGGGCTTTGCTCTGTCGGGCCGTGACCTGTAAATATTGTTTCAGTGAATCGAGGAACGTTTCTTCACGCCCTATTTCAATAGCAAGCCAATCCCTCAATCCCTCTTTCGAGGGCCTCTTGCCAAGTAACGGCGCGGCAAGGACTGAACGAGCCTCTACACTTGCATTCCAAAGCGTGTCTAACTTCAAAAGGATTGCTCCTGCTATCATCTCAAGAGACAGTCCAACTCCCGGCAAACCATAAATGAATTGTCCTGGATCTTTCGTCTCATCCCCTATGCATTTGATGAGATTGCCGAGTGAAGCAATGCTGCTGGTTAACATGTGTACCTCATCGTAGAAATCCAGAAGATCCCCCCTGAAATCCCTGTTCTCAATCTCTGGATTCTGCTCCTCACTCGCGCTCTTTTCTTCTGTTTCCATCAGTGCACCCTCCTGTCACCCGCCCAAAGAAATGGGGGGCTACAGTGGCCGATCTCCGGCCTCGCCAGTGCAACCCCCCAAAAGTCACAGGTCCCCAGAAATTGTTGATGTACCGGCAAGGCACCTGGGGTAGTGCCCTTTCAGGAGCTACCCTAGCCGGTACACCTCCATCACATTCCCTTGTTCGTTGCCTCCTGTGCTCCATCTCCGCCGAGCTTGTAGCCCTTTCTGACCATATTGTTCAGCATATTAATGACCTTCTGTCCTTCCTCAATAGTTTGTGGCCAGGGCCTCTTGCATGCCCGCTCGTTGAGTTTCATCTGAGCCTTGAGGCTATCCGCTTTTATGGCCATATACCCGGCCTGAATCCTCTCCTGCTGCGTCGGCGTGATCGGATCGTCTTTTCTCATGCCTCGCTTGTACGATTGATCTTTCGTCGTCGGGATGAATCCATATTTCCCGATCAGGATCTTGTTGATGAAATCCCGTGCCTGTTTACTAGTGAGCTCCTTTGATGATTTCACCCCGATCCGCGCGAGCTCTTCCCTGTAGTCCTCTTCCGTCATGCATTGAGATTTCGCGGTATGGATCAGAGTGATCTGCTTTTTTGTGATCTTTCTCGTAGCCATCACACCCCCCTGTCTTTGCTTTTCAGCTAAGTTTCAGACCGTCGATCATGTTCTGATCGATTTCGTGGAATCCGTTCGTTTCCGCGTCAATCAGAAGCCTTGCGACAAGGTTATTTGCCATCTGAGGAGTGGCGCACCTCTTCGAAATGGCCTGGAGTGACGAGGGATTGAAGATTCTATCCGGATCACCTCCGCCATTCCTGATCTGAAACGCTATGTAGTTGGGGATCGCCCCGTTCATCATGGGCAGGGGAAAGATCTGCGCCCTCTCGGCGACTTCCCGGTATTGCTCTTCATTGTTGAGGTAGTGTGCAATCCGATCCTGACCGAACAGGATGATTGACAGAAGCCGCTCGAAACCGAGCTTCATGTCCCACATGGCCTTGAGGGCGAGGAGTGTTTGCCAGTTCAAATGGTGTGCATCCTCGATGAGGAGGACGTGCTTTCTCCCTCCCTTTGCTGAGCTTTTTAGAAATGCGGCGAGCTGGCGGGCCTTGGCCGTCAAGCTCCTCTTCGGTCTGATCTCGATCCAATCCTCAATGATTGCGTCACAGATCTGACCGACTCGGAGACGGTCAGTCTCAAAGATCAGAGGCTTGCAGAAAAGTATGTTTTCTTTTTCCATGATCTCCTGTGTGATCGAATCCAGGAGTACGGTTTTCCCCCGGCCGGTGGGGGCCGTCACTACGAGAAATTTCTGATTGTTGATCGCGCTCCATATCGTGCGCTTGGCCTTATTGAATGTTTCATCCTGGAAGACCTCTTCGATGGAATCGGGCTCCATGCTGAAAGGGTCTTTTCTCAAGCCAAAATGCTTGAGCACCTTTTCCTGTAACGGTTCCTTTGTGATGTTCATGGGGCTCCTCCTAGTTTATGTGTTAGCTCTTCCGATCTCATCCTCTCGTCTCAATCGAGAATGCCTTACCCGTTTCTCCTCTTTTTATGAGCCTTCGTTTTCCTTCGAAGGCGGAAGCCTCAACCGATCGGGATCAATCTTGAGCCATCTGTGAAACCTCGTCACTCGCTTGCCCACTGTATATATGCGGCTTTTCTGCGTTGAGGAAGAATTTTGATTGCCAGGCTTGCGCCCATTCTCGCCGTTATTCATGGATGTCTCCTTTCCTTAGCATTAACGGAAACTAGGCAAGCAAAACATCCTATTGTGCTTCCTTGGGATCTCCATAATTAAGATTGATCCAGAGATCAACGTCGAGCTCCATTAGAAAATCAAGCAGGTCTCCGTTAATAAGATCGATGCTATTTTTAAAGTAGACAATTTTCGGCTTTTTATTGCAGAACGGGGGAACACAACACTCCTCTTTCATACCCCATGCTTTACACAAAAAATCGATGAGCAATTCCGTTGTTGCATCGGGACCGTATTGAAAAAATCGAAATCCGGTAAATCCGTCTGTCACATGATAGCGAAGTAATATCTCTTCCTCTCCTTTCACTTTTTTTCTAGTTTCGGGGGCGAATGCGACACTCACAATATGGATATGGTGAGGATATTCACCGTTCAATTGATCTTCTGTAACAGTCCTAAACGTCGCCATTGTGCACCTCCTGTTAGCCTGTGATTCTCTATTTTTTACTCTTGGAACTTTCTTGAAATCGTGATGCTCAATCGAGCTCACTTTCTGTGTCGCTTTCCTCTGCGATTGCAAAGAACTCCTTTCCATCGGGAAGGTATCTCAAAGCCTCTTCCGATATGGTCTTCCATTTCTTGAATCGTATCCCCCCGTGGCGGGAGTGTTTATATTTGCTGTTGATCTCCATTGCTTTGAGAAACGCCCATAGATTGAGCCCTTCCAGGTCGTACACAGGAATAAAATTCAGCATGGCTTCTATTTTTTCGAGCCACGTTTGAAGCTGAACAGCACTTATCAAAGCTCTTGAACATCCCGGCTGCTGGATTCTCAACTCAAGATGTAGAGTCTTCGAAAACCGTGTGGCCTCAGCTTCATCAAGGTTGAAGTCCTTTCCGGCATAAAGGATTCTAGGTACTCCATGAAAAGGAAAGATCGACTCCATCACCTTCACCTGCCATGCTCTGTATAGAAAATCGAGGAAAGAATGAATCGATTGATCCCTGTAGTACCGAAAGAAAAATACCCCGCTGAAATAGTCGAGAAGAGCAAATCGAAAAAGGTCTTCCTCCTTTTCTTCGCTTCCCTCAAACCCAAAATACTCGCTTAGATGCACAACTCTTTTTCCGTCATTAATCAATACGAGCTGCCAACAATCGCGGGAGCTCAATAGATGAACGGCATTAGGATGCCAGGCCATTTTATTCAGATCGGGCACCTGCATCCCTGTCTTGATGGAATTCCTTTTTCCTTTTCCTGTTTTCATTGGATAGCTCTACCTGCCGGATCTCGTTCTCAACTCTTTGATGAATGTGCCTTGATCACATTTCTCCAAATGTTGAGGCGTTTACCTTCGCTCTCTTGACATGTTCAATCCGATCCAGATCCTCTCTTTTTCCATGCAATTCCTGTTTTTAAATAATTACCCGGTTTTTCTCAGCTCAATTGCCTTGCTCCGATTCATGAATTTCAACAACTCTTCAGCCAACGCGGGAATCGCATCGTCCCGCACGTTCTGCCCTTTTATCCTCACCTGTAACCATTGATTCTGCTCAACTGTCAGCCGTTCCAACCCTAGATATTCCCTTACTGCTACAGTCGCCTGATATGGCGTGATGAGAGTGTAATCAGGCAA
The DNA here is from genome assembly GCA_964522545.1 of uncultured Thermodesulfobacteriota bacterium. GTDB lineage: Bacteria > Desulfobacterota > DSWW01 > CAZFWM01 > CAZFWM01 > CAZFWM01. The sequence continues at coordinate 1,733 of CAZFWM010000212.1, read as the reverse complement.
ATTGGAAACCCTGATAGTTGATCCGCTCTTTGGGATGTGATGAACATTTCGAACCTTGTCAGCACAGCTCGTATGCACAAGATCCATATTAATCTCAAGCTGTTTCTCTTCGAGGGAATCAAGCTTTTTTTGTTGCTCTGTCTTTCGAGGAGCCCTGATATGTTCAGTAAATTTTCTTGTATTGGCGGGCAAATTGACGCCCTTTATCCAATCAATTGGACTCCTCAAGAATTCTCTTTTGTCTTCTGAATTCTCTGACTTGAATCTGATATCGGGATAACTATAGGGCGAGATCAAGGCAATAACCCATTTTCCCTCAAGGTCGGTTTCCCATAAGGAATATTGATTCCCCTTGAACCTCACGATTCCATCCGAGCTGACATGACAGCGTTTCGGTTGCCGGGCAAGCAATTTGTAAATCTCTTCGGGAGGAGGCAGTCTCAAAAATTCAGATTCAATCGTGTTCCAGGCTTGGAATCGGCTCATTCCGTGGCGGTTGTGTTTGATGAAATTGTTCAATTCCAGTGCCTTGAGAAACGCCCACAAGTTAAGCTCGAAAAGGGTTGTTGCCGGTCTAACTTGTAGGGCCGTTTCAAATTTTCTCTCGATTAACCATTGGGCTCCCTCCACGCTGCCCTTTGCTCTTGAGTTCCCTTTTCTATGGGTGATCCAATCTATATCAAGAGCCCTGAATAGGTTTTTTGCGGCTGCGTTATTCAACCCTGATCCTTTGTCTGTGTAGAGAATTTTAGGCACACCACAAAAGGGAAACTTGGAGGGATCTTCCTTTCTGGCCCATGCTCGATATAGAAAATCGATATGGGAGCTTGCTTTCTCATCGGGATAGTATTGAAAAAAGAAGGTCCCGCTAAAATGGTCAGTCAGGACATAGCGGAATAGAGTTGTCTTGTCTGTAGGTTTATTCTTGTAAACTTCATCAATCCCGCTCTGAAAGCCGATCTCGTTGCCGCCGTCCTTCAAGTACCACTGTGCACAGCGAGTTGTATCCACTTGATGCACATGATTTGGATGGTCTGTTCTCAATATCAAGTGAGGAGTAGGGGCATTCATTTCTTTTCGTGACAGACCGTTTCTCCTCATCCATTCATTTACAGTGCTCTCTTTCAGCACTCCCGGAGGGATGAGCTTTTGACGTTCTAGAAGATCGATAGCATCCCCTGTAGTAAATTGCCCTCCCTGGGGCTTATATTTGTGAGTTGATTTCTTGATTAGAGAAACAACCGTCTCGCAATATTCATTGAAATTTTCAATTTTGTGTAACCCTGAATCTTGACGCTTTTTTCTCCCGGAATTCCAACCTGCTTTCTTGGCATATCGATAGATTGTGCCTCGACTAAGCCCATATCTTTGAGCATATTCCTGGACTATCGCCGCCCTCTTTCGCCCTTTTGCTTTACTTAAATCATGGACGATTTCTGTTATTTGTTCTGCCGAGAGTTCACGCATAAAAATTGCTCAAGTGCCGTTCTGTTAATCCTGTCTTCCTTTTAATTATCCGGCATTCGGTTAACTTTCAGATTCTTCTTTTCTCGACTTTTGAGTAGGATATAAAAACTCGTGAATGTCGTGGAAAGCAATGTCGTTTTTCTGAGAAAACGTTGAATTAAACCAATCGCACAGAGGTCTTGTGCGTTTATCTTCAAAAGAGCCATTTGCATCTAGTCAGAAGTTCCTGAGCTAATTCCCCCAAAAACATAATAAAAAAGCAAGGT
>CAZFWM010000211.1:0-12709 GCA_964522545.1 uncultured Thermodesulfobacteriota bacterium | reverse complement strand
CCCCCGGGTTCCGTATGCCAGAGTGCTTGTGGGGTTGCTTCGGGGCTTTGCCCCTCGCAATCTTCGACTTCGTCGCTATCGCTCCTCGCAACGTCCCTCAATTGAGTATCTTTGAATCAGTAAATTAACAGACCTCTGCGTCTCTGCGACTCTGCGTTAAAAATTCTGAGAGCCAAAGTCCGCCCGGAGGACGATAAGTGCGTCAGGGGGATTCCGGATTGTGTAAGGTCACGGCCCCGATGAAGCAGGTCCCCGGGCCCATTCCGATCTCATAGGCCCCGATGTCGTAGGCGGCTCCCTTGGGGCGTATCTCTCCGTCCATGTCCCGGATCACCTCCGGGACATCCGAGCCCGCATCGATGGCCGGGCTCACGCCGAGCAGGTGAAAGTCGGCCCCTGCATCGACGAACAGGGGATCGGCGTAGAGGCTGAGGGCGTCCTGCCCGGTCTCGGCCTGCCACTCGGCCAGGGTCGTGTAGAAGACGCCGTCGATCTGCCCGACCATGGCGTCCGGTGCGAAGTAGAGGTTCGACTCCAGCTCCGTGCCCGCCGGGAGCACCCCCGGAAATCCGTAGTTGGCCGAGAGGATGCAGGCGCTGCCGGGTGAGGGCTGGACGATGTTGTTCACGATCCTGTTGCCGCCCCCGCAGTCGTAGTACTCGCCCCCCCCGCCGAGCTGGATCCCGGGATTGTTGTGGTAGAGGGTGTTGTTGGCCACGAGGTTGCCCTCCGTCGACCGGTAGATGAAGATCCCCTGATAGAGGTTGTCGTGGATGACATTGTTCAGAATGCGGTTCCGGTCTCCGCCGTAGTCGTAGACCGTGATCCCCCGCTGGTTGTTGTAGACGAAGTTGCCGTTGATCTCATTGTCCGAGGCGTCGTGGATGTAGATCCCGGCATAGCCCTGGTTGGTGGTCCCGAAGGCGTGGCACCCCTGGATGAGGTTGTGTGATGCCCCCTCGCTGATCGAGATTCCGTTGGCCCTGTCCCCTCCGCGGGTCCAGAGGTCCTGGAGGATTACGCGGTCCGAGTCGATGACGACCGCAGCCGAGTATGTGTTGCGGGTCACGATGGTGGGCTCGCGCCCCTCCTGGGCCCTCAGGGTGATCGAGCGGTCCGGGTAGGTGTTCCTGGAGATGATCACCGACTCCCAGTAGGAGCCGTCGTCCTGGATCTCCAGCAGGTAGGATTTGTCGAGCAGGGGCGGCATCGCGTCCACGGCGTCCTGGATGCTGACGAAGTCCCCGCGGCCGTCCTGCCGGATCGTGTGCTTCCCGATAGTCGTCTCGCTCACCGTGATGTGGTTCCGAATCCCCATGACCTCGCCCGCATCGTCCCCCACCTCGGAGACCTTGACCGCCTGCTCGCCCGACTTTCGCAGCGTGAGGCCTGCTGAGAAAACCTGCACGCCTCCCTCTCCCCCTGAGAATGTGAAGTCGGGCGGCAGGTCGGCCAAGGGATCCGAGGAGGAAAAGCGGATCGTGCCTGTGTAGCCGTGGGCCACGTCACCTGCGTCATTGATGGCCGTGATGGTCACGTCCGAGGAGCTCCCGGCCAGGAAGGGATCCGTGATCCCCGTGATCTTGAAGGAGACCGCCACGTCGGGCTCGATCGGGATCGCGTCGTGCTCGTAGGCCCCCATATCGTGGGCCGAGCCGAGGGGCCTCTCGATGCCGTAGTAGTCGCAGAAGGGGGTCTCCAGGGCGATGCCTGCGTCGATGCAGGGGCTGTCGGCCCCGTAGCCCCCCTCGATCGACTGGAGGTCGAACTCGCCGTTCTCTGGATTGACGAAGAGCGGGTCGGCCGAGATCCCGTGTTCACTCTGGCCGCTCCCGGCCTGCCACTCGGAGAAGGTGATGTAGCCCCGGCCGTCGATCTGCCCGACGATCGCCCCGGGGGCGTAGATGTTGTTGAAGTCGATCACCGTGCCGGCCGGCAGAGTGCCCGGATCGCCGTGCCGGTCCACGACGAGGCCGTACCCGCCGGGGCGGGCATAAAGGACGTTGTTGCGGAACCGGTTGTCGCCGCTCGGGTCGTAGTGCTCGCCGCCGTGGCCGAGGTGGATCTCCATCCCATTGTCGTAAAGCACGTTGTTGGTCGTCAGATTCCCGGTGCAGGTCCGGTAGATCCAGATCCCGCGGTAGTCGTTGTCGTAGATGATGTTGTTCTCGATGATATTGTTGTGGCTCCCGTAGTCATAGAGGGTGATCCCATTCTGGTTGTCGTGAACGTGGTTTTTCGCCACTCTGCAGTTGCTTGCGCCGTGGAGGTAGATGCCGGAGTAACCCTGGTTGATAGTGCCAAAGGCCTCGCAGAAGGAGACGACATTGTCCCTTCCCTGCACGGCGATCGCGTGGGAGCGGTCGCCGCCCTGGGCCCGGATGCACTCGACCGTGACGTAGTCGCAGTGGATGGAGATCGCTGCGGCATAGGTGTCCTGCACGACCACCAGGGGTGTGCCGGTTTTGGCCGACACGTTCGACCGCAGCATGAGCGGGTTCAGGGCCGACGTGGTCTTCTCTATCCTCACAGTCTCGTAGTAGACGGCCGCGTCCCGGATTTCGACGATGGTCGGCTCGGTCAGCAGGGCCGGGACCGCGTCCAGTGCCTCGTTGATGGATGTGAAGTCCCCGGCTCCGTCCTGGCGGACCGTGATGATCCGGGTGGCCAGGGCCGGACCGGAAGCGAGGAGCAGGGAAATGATCGTGACGAGAATAAGAGCTGCAATCCGTTTCATGGCTGGACCCCCTCTCATGGGTTTTCTAAGGAATGTTGTAGATTTTCTGCTTTGAGGACAGAAAATCCCATTAAATCAATTATACCTTATTTTCAGGAAAAATGGAAATTCGTGGTTCGAGGACGACGACGAGGACGAGGACGATTTACAGGAGCTCAGTCAGTAGTGTCGGTCGATAGTATTTCTGCTTCCTTCTCGACCTCTTCCACGAGCCGCCCGTACCGGAAGACGCGGTACCATCCGTACGCGGCCGCGGCCATGAGCACGAGGGAGAAGAACATGGGCAGGGTGAAGCCCGCTTTGTAGGTCATCTCGCGGCCCGCCACGGTCACGACCTTTTCCACCGACCAGAGCAGTCCGCGGGCGTTGTCGCCCCGGAAAAACTCCACGACCAGCCGGCAGGTCGGGTAGATGGTCAGGTACCAGAGGAAGATCTCCCCGGTGAACTTCAGGCGTTTGCGGGCGAAGATCATGGTGAAGAGGAAGACGGCGAGGAGCGCGTTGTAGGTGAACATGACGAGCTGGGAGGGGAAGACCGGCACGGCCGAGTAGGGGACCTTGACGGAGAACCAGTGCTCGGTTGGAATCCCGTGGCAGCATCCGGCCGAGAAGCAGCCGATGCGGCCAAACGCCAGGGCGTAGGCGGCGATCGGGATGATGAAGTCGGTGTACTTAAGGAATTTGCGCATGTCGCGGCCGAGGTAGAAAAAGCAGACGATGATCCCCCCGAGGAGAGTGCCATACCACGCAAACCCATAGGAAATGAAGAACCGGAACAGGGCCAGGCAATCCGGCTCATCCGCAGGCCCGAAGGGAGGAGAGGCGTTCATCGGGTCGACACAGAGCTTGAGGAGGCTGTCTGCGTGCTGAAGGATGAGGTAGACCTTGGAGCCGAAGTAGGCGGCCAGATAGATGACCACGCCGTACTGAATGACGTCCCAGACTGAGCGGAAGAGGCGGAACCGGCGGTTGATGTAGAAGGCGTAGATGAAGGCCACCACGGTGGAGAAGATGATCGAGTAGGAGTACAAATCGTGTCGAAAAATGCTTTTGGTGAGAAGGGGGGTGAAGTCATAGAGCATAGGTTGGCTCTCCGTTCGGCAGTTCCTGCTCCCGGCCGAAAATAATTGTCCCACAAGCTAACAAAAGCAGCCAGAGCCGGTCAAGGTAACCCGGCAGACTTGCCTCTCGATCGTCAATACTCTATGATGAATTCATAGCATCTTCTTGCCAAATCTGATTGCCATCCCGAAGCGCATAAAAGAGTTTTATTCGTAGAGTCCATCGAAAAGAAGGGGGGATACGATGAAACGATTTGCGTTCCTTACGATCGCTCTCGCCACGCTCACTCTTTCAACCTGGGCCGTTTCCAGGCCCGACGTCTCACCGGAAATTTCAGTGCTCGATCGGGCAAAGGTGAGCGGAGACGTGAAAGGGCTCATTTCCACGGCTCAGCCCGGGGATGTACCCGCAGCCCTTTATGTGCTCGAGGATCCACCGGCTCTGGTGGACGGGGATGAGCTTTTCCCGGCCATTCCGGAAGGTCGGCTGCTGTGGGAAGGGGCATGGCCCGGGGAGAGCGGCGAGGGGTGGTTCCGACACACTCTTCCGATGGAGGGCGTGAGCCTCATTCAGGAGAGGGCCGACGAGTGTGGATGGATAGGCATAGGGCTTTCCCTGAGCTCCCATCGGTTCGTCGAAGATGAATGGACAGCAGATCCGGTGCATGGTCCCTATCTCCGGCCGGGCACCGATTACAGGTTTCACGGCTACCTCGATTCGGAGCGTCCCCCCTATCTGGCGGTACACTATCAATCGATGGGAGAGGCGCCGGCGGGGCCGGATTTCCGGCCCGGCGAAGAGGAATTGTCGGCATGGCCCATAGAATCGGGCGGCCGGCCCGGCCTCGCGAGCGAGATCAAGGAGAGGAGGGACGCCTACTCGAGGCACTTCATGAATCCGGACGGCTCTCTCACCGCCATGATCTTCGGCGACCGGATCAACTACCGGGACGAGGAGGGGGACTGGCGGCCCATCGACAACCGGCTCCGGCTGCTTGCAGGCGATGGAGCGAGCTATCAGAACGGGTCGAACAGATTCCGGACCCTTTTCCCGGAAGTGAGCGGCGATTCCGGAATCGTCATCGGCACAGACCCCGATAGGAGCGTGGAGATCTGGCTCTCCCCCTCCATTGGCTGGACGGATGACGCAGGGCAGACCCATTGGCTCGAAGAGACGGACAGGGTGTCGGGGAGGGTCGAGGAGAGTCGCATCGAGTACCACGACGTACTTCCGGGATTCGGGGTCCGGTTCACCCAGACGGGCGAAGGTGTGGAGAGAGTGTGTTTCCTTTCAGATGTCCCTGACTCGGCCGGAGCCGGGGTGAGCTCGCTCGTCCTGGCCGAGGAGTGGGCCCTGCCCGACGGGTGGACGGTCTGGTCGGCAGGGGAGCCGAGATGGAGTGACTTCATCAGCAGCGCCGGCATCGAGCTCCGCGATGTGGACGGGGAGACGGTCCTGGAGCTTTCGAAAGTCGCCCTGGAGGGTGTGGGCCGGTTCGACACCGAGACGCTGTCGGCCCGGGGGCCTTACTACGAGATCGAGTTTACTCCTCACGGGTTCATTCTGATCCTAAGAATTGATCTGGATGCCTTCCCGGAGGAAGAGGTTTTGTTCCCGTTGGTCCTCACCTCGACAATCACGGTTCCGGGGACCGGATCTGAGGGGGGCAGCGGGACCGTGGACGAGTGGGGGAGGGTGAAGGACGGGGAGATTCGGGTGGGCGCACTTCCGAAGGAACTGGAGACCCGGGGTTATCTGCAGTTCAACCTGGAAAGTCTGGAGGGCGTGGAGATTCTCGAGTCGTCCCTGGAGCTCTATCGAATTCCCTGGTGGATGAAGATCGGGGATTTCTTCGGGCCGGAGGGCGCGGACCCCGAGGATGGGGCCGAAGTGGAAGAGGGGCAAGGAAGTGGTGAGTCGGCGGGCGAGGACGACGAGGGAACAGGGGATGACGAATCGGAGGGGGACGAAAGGGATGAGAAGCCCGGAGAGCCGATTCGCGCCATGAGCGGGACCTACTCGATCAGGGCCGGGGGGGGAGGCAACTATTTTTCCTTCACCGAAGCGGTGAACGCCCTGATCAGTCAGGGGGTGAGCGGTCCCGTGATCTTCGAGGTCTACAACGGGACCTATACCGAGCAGGTGGGCGGGGCCGGCGGTATCCCGGCCATCTCCGGGGCGAGTAGTTCGAACACGATCACCTTCCGGGAGGCGGCCGGCCAGTCGGTCACCATCGACGGGAGCACCCACGGCATCTACATCCACGGAGGGGACTACCTGACCTTTGAGGGATTCACCATCACGAGCTGTACCGAGTACGGCGTCTATAACTTCGACGCATCCAACCGAAACACCTTTCGCGACCTGAGCATCAGCAACGTCGGGACGAGCGGGAACTATGCGGGCGTGAGGGTCGAGCAGAACTGCGACTACACGGTGGTTGAGGGGTGCGCGATCACCGGGGACTACTACGGGATCGATGTCTACTCCTCAGCCGTGGACGGGTGTCGCTACACGGCGCTTAGGGGAAACCAAATAACGAATGCGACTCGGGACGGGATCCGGGTGGAAGGTTCGAGCAGTACCTACTTCCACCAGTACACGGACATCTACAACAACATGATCAGCGGTGCCATGTCGTACTACGGGATGTACCTGAGGTATGTGGGTGATGACGATGTCTATTTCAACTCGATCTACAACACGAGCGGGGGAGGGATCTACATCCATGCGAGGAACTCGACGTACCGACCGGACGGGATCAAGAACAACGTGGTGCGCCTGACGAGCTCGAGCTCGAAGTATGGGATCTACGTGACGAACGCCGACAGCCTGCCGAATCCCGGAGCCATGGACTACAACGACTGGTACGCGCCCACGGCCAATGTGGGTCGGTACGCGGGCAACACTCTGAAGACGATGGCGGACTGGCAGACGGGCACGGGCCGGGACCTGAACAGCATCTGCCAGAACCCGCGCTACGCGAGCACGAGCGACCTGCACATTCTGACTTACTCGCCGTGCCAGACGCGGGGCGTGGCGGTGCCCGGGTTCACCACGGACTACGACGGGCAGGGGCGCGGATCTCCGCCGGACATGGGCGCCGACGAGGAGACGACGGCGCTCACGCCCATGTCCGGGACGTACAGCATCCGGGCCTCTGGAGGGGGGAACTTCACGAGTTTCACCGAAGCGGTGGATAACCTGACCGGGCGCGGATTGAGTGGACCGGTGATCTTCAATGTGTACAACGGGACGTATGTGGAGCAGGTGGGAGGAACAACGGGGCTCGGGGCGGCCCGCGGGGCGAGCGCTGTGAACACGATCACCTTCCGTGAGGCGGCCGGGCAGTCGGTGACGATCGACGGGGTGACAAATGGGATCTACGTGTACGGAGGAGACTATCTCACTTTCGAGGGATTCACGATAACGAGTTGCACTGGAGACGGTGTGTACGTCTACGAGACGGCGGATAACAACACGCTGAGGAATCTCACGATCAGCAACGCAGGCACCACCGGGGACTTTGCAGGGATCCGGATCGAGCGCAACTGCGCCAACACGGTGGTGGAGGGGTGTTCGATCACGGGGGACTACTACGGGATCATGGTCTACTCAGCGGGGACGGCCGGTTGCCGCTATACGGTGCTGCGGGGGAACCAAATAACAAATGCGACCCGCGACGGAATCCGTGTGGAAGGTTCGGCCAGCAGTTACTTCCACCAGTACACGGACATCTACAACAACATGATCAGCGGCGCCATGGCGAACTACGGGATGTACCTGAGGTATGTGGGTGATGACGATGTCTATTTCAACTCGATCTACAACACGAGCGGGGGAGGGATCTACATCCATGCGAGGAACTCGACGTACCGACCGGACGGGATCAAGAACAACGTGGTGCGCCTGACGAGCTCGAGCTCGAAGTATGGGATCTACGTGACGAACGCCGACAGCCTGCCGTTTCTCGGCGACATGGACTACAACGACTGGTACGCGCCGACGGCCAACGTGGGTCGGTACGCGGGTAACACTCTGCAGACGCTGGCGGACTGGCAGGCGGGCACGGGCCGGGACCTGAACAGCATCTGCCAGAATCCGCGCTACGTGAGCACGAGCGACCTGCACATCCAGACCTACTCGCCGTGCCAGACGCGAGGCGTGGCGGTGCCCGGGTTCACCACGGACTACGACGGGCAGGGGCGCGGATCGTCGCCGGACATGGGAGCCGACGAGGAGAAGACGGCGCTCACACCCATGTCCGGTACCTACAGCATCCGGGCCTCGGGAGGGGGGAACTTCACCAGCTTCACCGAAGCAGTGGATAATCTGACCGGACGCGGATTGAGCGGACCCGTGATCTTCAATGTGTACAACGGGACGTACGTGGAGCAGGTGGGAGGAACCACGGGGCTCGGGGCGGCCCGCTCGGCGAGCGCCACGAACACGATCACCTTCCGTGAGGCGGCGGGGCAGTCGGTGACGATCGACGGGGGCACGAACGGGATCTACGTGTATGGAGGAGATTATTTCACTTTCGAGGGATTCACCATCACGAGCTGCACCGGGGACGGGGCCTACATCTACGAGACGGCGGACAGCAACACGTTGAGGAACCTCACGATCAGCAACGCAGGCACCACCGGGGACTTTGCAGGGATCCGGATCGAGCGCAACTGTGCCAACACGGTGGTGGAGGGGTGTTCAATCACGGGGGACTACTACGGTATCCATGTATACTCGGCAGGCACGGCCGGTTGCCACGACACGGTGCTGCGGGGGAACCGGATCACGGACGCCACGCGCGACGGGATCCGTGTGGAAGGTTCGGCCGCCAGCTACTTTCACCAGTACACGGACATCTACAACAACATGATCAGCGGGGCCATGGCGAACTACGGGATGTACCTGAGGTATGTGGGTGACGACGATATCTACTTCAACTCGATCTACAACACGAGCGGGGGAGGGATCTACATCCATGCGAGGAACTCGACGTACCGACCGGACGGGATCAAGAACAACGTGGTGCGCCTGACGAGCTCGAGCTCGAAGTATGGGATCTACGTGACGAACGCCGACAGCCTGCCGAATCCCGGAGCCATGGACTACAACGACTGGTACGCGCCCACGGCCAATGTGGGTCGGTACGCGGGCAACACTCTGAAGACGATGGCGGACTGGCAGACGGGCACGGGCCGGGACCTGAACAGCATCTGCCAGAACCCGCGCTACGCGAGCACGAGCGACCTGCACATTCTGACTTACTCGCCGTGCCAGACGCGGGGCGTGGCGGTGCCCGGGTTCACCACGGACTACGACGGGCAGGGGCGCGGGTCTCCGCCGGACATGGGAGCCGACGAGGAGAAGACGGCACTTCCTTCGATGTCCGGGACGTACAGCATCCGGGCCTCGGGAGGGGGGAGCTTCACAAGTTTCACCGAAGCGGTGGATAACCTGACCGGGCGCGGGGTGAGTGGGCCGGTGGTCTTCAATGTGTACAACGGGACGTATGCGGAGCAGGTGGGAGGGATCACGGGGCTCGGGGCGGTCCGCTCGGCAAGCAGCACAAACACGATCACCTTCCGTGAGGCCGCGGGGCAGACAGTGACGATCGACGGGGGCACGAACGGGATCTACGTGTACGGCGGGGATTACCTGACCTTCGAGGGATTCACCATCACGAGCTGCACCGGGGACGGGGCCTACATCTATGAGACGGCGGACAGCAACACGCTGAGGGATCTCACGATCAGCAACGCAGGCACCTCCGGGGACTACGCGGGGATCCGGATCGAGCGGAACTGCAACAGCACGTTGGTGGAAGGGTGCGCGATCACGGGGGACTACTACGGGATCCATGTGTATTCAGCCGGAACGGCCGGGTGCCCCTACACGGTGCTTCGGGGGAACCGGATCATGAACGCCACGCGCGACGGGATCCGGGTGGAAGGTTCGGCCAGCAGCTACTTCCACCAGTACACGGACATCTACAACAACATGATCAGCGGTGCCATGGCGAACTACGGGATGTACCTGAGGTATGTGGGTGACGACGATATCTACTTCAACTCGATCTACAACACGAGCGGGGGAGGGATCTACATCCATGCGAGGAACTCGACGTACCGACCGGACGGGATCAAGAACAACGTGGTGCGCCTGACGAGCTCGAGCTCGAAGTATGGGATCTACGTGACGAACGCCGACAGCCTGCCGTTTCTCGGCGACATGGACTACAACGACTGGTACGCGCCGACGGCCAACGTGGGTAGGTACGCGGGCACGACTCTGCAGACGCTGGTGGACTGGCAGACGACCACGGGCCGGGACGGGAACAGCATTTCACAGAATCCGCTCTTCGTGAGCTCCTCCGACCTCCATATCCAGGAGCTCTCCCCGTGCCGGGCGAGGGGGATCGACGTGGCCCTGGTGACTTCGGACTACGACGGCCATGGCCGTGGATCGCCGCCGGACATGGGAGCCGACGAGCACGTCGTGGGCGGGGGACCCCTGTCCGGCTTCTATACGATCCGGGCCTCCGGAGGCGGGGACTACGCCTCCTTCACCGAGGCGGTGGATGATTTGACCGGCCGGGGAGTGGACGGTCCGGTCACCTTCGATGTCTACAGCGGGACCTATGTGGAGCAGGTGGGTGGACCCACGGGATTCGGGGCGATCAGCGGGGCGAGCGCCGCGAACACGATCACCTTCCGCGAGGCGAGCGGGGAGACGGTGACGATCGACGGCAGCACGAACGGGATCTACGTGTACGGCGGAGACTACCTGACCTTCGTGGGATTCACCATCACGAGCTGCACCGGGGACGGTGTGTACATCTACGAGACGGCGGACAGCAACACCCTCAGGAATCTCACGATCGACAATGCCGGTACGGCGGGCGATTATGCCGGCGTGAGGATCGACAGGAACTGCCAGTACACCACGGTGGAGGAATGCACGATCACAGGGGACTACTACGGGATCATGGTGTATTCAGCGGGGACGGCCGGCTGCCCCTACACGGTGCTGCGGGGGAACCGGATTACGAATGCGACGCGGGACGGGATCCGGGTGGAAGCTGCGAGCTCGAGCTACTTCCACCAGTATGCGGACATCTACAACAACATGATCAGCGGGGCCATGGCGAACTACGGGATGTACCTGAGGTATGTGGGTGACGACGATATCTACTTCAACTCGATCTACAACACGAGCGGGGGAGGTATCTACATCCATGCGAGGAACGCGACCTACCGGCCGGACGGGATCAAGAACAACGTGGTCCATCTTACGGGCTCGGGGGCGAGGTACGGGATCTACGTGACGAACGCCGACAGCCTGCCGGACATGGGAGACCTGGACTACAATGACTGGTATGCGCCGTCGGCCTACGTGGGTCGGTACTCGGGAACAAGCCTGCAGACGCTGGCGGAGTGGCAGACGACCACGATCCGGGACCTGAACAGCCTATCTCAGGATCCGGACTTCGTGAGCACTTCGGACCTGCACATCCAGGCCTCCTCGCCATGCCTCGACAGCGGCGTGGCGGTGATCGGCTACACCACGGACTTCGACGGCGAGGCGCGCTCCGACCCGCCGGACATGGGAGCGGACGAGTCCGGGGCGACCGGCGATTCGGACGGGGACGGGATTCCCGATGCCTCGGACAATTGCCCCGACGTATACAATCCGGGCCAGGCGGATGCGAACGTCAACGGCATCGGGGATGACTGCGAGACGAACGTGAACGCCTACATCCGGGCCATAAGCGGGGATCCGTCGGCGGGCCGGCCGAGCTGGGATCCCAGCCCTTCCAACATGATCTACGAGGATGTCTTCCGCATCCAGAATGACTCTGCAAGCCAGGCGATCCTGCTGCCCATGGCCGCCGTGCTCGAGACCCTCACGCCGGGTTCGGTGATCGGAGACAACGTGGACAACACGGCCCACAGTGGTGGCCGGCCGCCGGATGCGTGCTGGCGGTACACCGAGGCGGACAGCGAGGGCACGGTGGGAGACCTCTCGGACGGGACCCTCGATCCCGGGGAGAGGATCGCGAGGGTTTGGCGAGTTTATGATCCGGCCGCTGTGACCTTCACCTTCTGGGCGAACGTTATGGCCGCCGGCCCGACGACGAAACGAGTAGGAGGAGAAGAAGGGATGCAGGGAGCAAAAGGGATACAGGGTCCGACTGAAGAAAGGGATGAGGGTGGATTCCCCGAGGAACCCTATTCCGCCTTCGATCGAGTCGAAAGAGGAGCGGGAGGGACTGAATATTTCTACGATGACGGCTCGGCCGAGATCCACGTGGGATCCGTCTCCGGAGAGATTGTCGTGGCGAATCGGTTCGACGCCCACGTCCCTGTCAGGCTGAAGGCGGTCTCCTTCTACACGAGCGGCGTAGCGGCAGGGGGCCGGGCCGAGGTGATCGTCTACGAGGACCCGACCGGCACGGGCCCGGGTCCCGAGCCCTCGATGGAAGTCGTGAGGGTGCCGATCGCGCTGGGGAGCGGGGGCTTCCAGGAGGTTCCCCTGGGGGATCTCCTGCTCAACGAGGCCGGAGAGCCCGATGCGGCCTTTTACGTGGCCGTGGCCAACTTGGATGAGCGGAGCTATTCATTAGGGACGGACCTGAACGGGCCGGCGGGCGCCTCTTCCTATCTCTCCACGGACGGGGGCCTGACCTACGAGCCCCTCGACTCAAGCCCGATCATCGACGGAAACGCCATGATCCGGGCGTGGGTGGAAGAGACAGGGGAGTGCTTCATCGGGACAGTCGCTGGTGCGCCATGAACGGCGTCCCCTTGTTGCCAGCGTTCAACCATCCTTGATACTATTATTTATGCTTTCTAGTACTACAGCGACATTTCAGCTATAGACTTTTAGAATGACCTCATGTATCAT
>CAZFWM010000210.1:0-12716 GCA_964522545.1 uncultured Thermodesulfobacteriota bacterium | reverse complement strand
GTAGATCGCCTCGGTGGGGCAGCTCCCCACGCAGGCGTCGCACGAGAGCTCGCACTTGTCGGGCAGGATGTAGTAGGTCGACAGCTCCGTGCAGACCCTGGCCGGGCAACGCTGCTCCAGGATATGGGCCTCGTATTCGTCGCGGAAGTAGCGGAGTGTGGTGAGTATCGGGTTCGGCGCGGTGCGGCCCAGGTTGCACAGGGATCCGTCGCGCACGTCCTCGGCGAGCTCGGCCAGGAGGTCGAGGTCCTCCAGGGCCCCCTCGCCGCGGACGAAGCGGTCGAGGATCTCGAGCATCTGTTTTGTGCCGAGCCGGCAGAAGGTGCACTTTCCGCACGACTCGCGCTGGGTGAAGTCGAGGAAGAAGCGGGCCGTCTCGACTGTGCAGTTGTCTTCGTCGAGCACGACCATTCCGCCCGAGCCCATCATGGCGCCGGCCGCATCCAGGGCCTCGAAATCCACCGCCGTGTCCAGCTGGGACTCTGGGAGACAGCCGCCCGAGGGACCGCCGATCTGCACGGCCTTGAGCTTCTTGCGGTGGGGCACGCCCCCCCCGATCGTCTCCACGAGGTCCCTGAGCCGGGTTCCCATGGGGACCTCCACGAGGCCGGTGTTCACCACCTTGCCCGCCAAGGCAAAGACCGCGGTCCCCTTGCTCGTCTCGGTCCCCACCCGGGCGAACGCTTCGGGCCCGTCCCGCAGGATGAGTGATGCGGCGGCAAAGGTCTTGACGTTATTGAGCACCGTGGGCCGTCCCCAGAGCCCGGACTCGATCGATTGGGGCGGCCGCACCCGGGGCATGCCGCGCCTGCCCTCGATGGAGTACATGAGGGCGCTCGACTCGCCGCAGACAAAGGCGCCGGCCCCCTTTGCGACCTCGATGGTGAAGACCTTCCCGCTGCCGAGGATGTCGGGGCCGAGGAGCCCCTCGGCCCGGGCCTGCCCGAGGGCATGCTCGAGGCGATCTACGGCAAGGGGGTACTCGGCGCGTACATAGACGTGACCGCGTGATGTGCCCACGGCCAGGCCGGCGATGATCATCCCCTCGATCACGGCATGAGGGTCGCTCTCGATGATGGCCCGGTCCATGAAGGCGCCGGGGTCGCCCTCGTCGGCGTTGCAGATGATGTGCTTCTCCCGGCCGGCGGTGGCCCGGCAGGAGTCCCACTTGCGCCAGGTGGGGAACCCTGCGCCTCCCAGGCCCCGGAGACCGGCCCGGCGCACGGTTTCGATGATCTCCTCCGGGGGCATTCGGAGGGCGCGGGCCAGGCCGGCGTACGCGCCGTGGGACACGGCGTGGAGGATGTCGGTCGGGTCGATGAGGCCGCATCGGGCCAGGAGGGCTCGGTGCTCGAAGCGGAACCGGGGCTGATCGCGCAGGGGCGGGACCATGTCGTTCTCTTCGAGCGCGCCCAGGATGAATTCGAAGCAGGGGTCCCCTTGCGCGATGAAGTTTTTCACCAGGGTCTCGGCCACGCCCGGGCCCACGCTTCCGTAGCAGATGGAGGGAAGCCCGGGCCTACGGATCACGACCATCGGCTCGGCATAGCAGTGCCCCAAGCAGCCGACCTCGATGACGCGGGCAGCCAGCCCCTGGCTCCGGATCTCTCTCTCGAAGACCTCGACCACGGCGCCGGCGCCGGCGGCGCGGCCGCACGTGGCCGTGCCGACCAGCACGACCGTGGCATCCCGGGGCTCGGCGTCCCGCCGGACAGGGGCGGACCGCTCGCGCAGGGCATCGAAGGCCCGCTCGACCGCTCGGCTAGTCGATGCCATCTCCGGATTCACCTTTCCCACTTTCGTCTTTCTCTTCTGGGGTGCGCTTTTGCTCGAGCTCATGGGCGAGCAGGACACCGTCCACCCGTGAGGGCATTGCATGCCCTTCGACCTTGTCCCCCACCAGCATGACCGGTGCCATGGCGCAGCACCCCACACAGGCGACGCGGTCCAGACTGTGCTCGCGGTCGGCCGTTACCTCCCCTTCATCGATGCCCAGCTTGTGCTTCCACACGTCGAGGATGGCCTGGCCCCCTTTGATGTGGCAGGCGGTCCCCATACAGACCTTGATGGGGTGGCGGCCGGGCGGGACGAAGCGGAAGTGGTTGTAAAAGGAGGCCACTCCATAGACATTCGTCTCCGAGATTCCGATGGCCCGGGCGATCTCAGCCATGGCAACACCGGGCAGATAGCCGAGACGATCGTGGACCGCCTGGAGCAGCGGGGTGCAGCTACTCCTTCCAGAGTCGTGGATCCTGACGAAGTCCTCTACAATGGTCCTCGCAATGGCCCCCTCTTCCTCGGGAGCAAGTTTTTTCTCTTTTTTTTCTTTTGCCGTCATGGTCGATTTCGCGTATTCGATGAATTTTCAATCTAGTAAATATCAGGGGCATCGTCAAAGGGGGGGGGAATGGTAATGCAGCCGTCCCGGCGGCCGGGCCCCGCCGCCGGTGCCCCGAACATTTTTTAGGTCAAACTCCGGCGCCGGGGAGACCCGGTTTTAAAAAGAGGCCGAGATTGTCGAACGTTTTAAATAACAGCTAAGGGAAGATCATGAGCCTCCTCGTCATCGACAACTACGACTCCTTCACCTACAACCTGGTCCAGGCCTTCGGAAAGCTCGGCGAGGAGCCGGCGGTCTTCCGGAACGACGAGATCGGGCTGGAGGCGATCCTGGATATGCGCCCGAACAAAATCGTCATCTCTCCCGGGCCCAGGGCGCCGGCCTCGGCAGGGATCTCTGTGGCCCTGGTGCGTCGCCTCGGCCCTGAGATTCCCATTCTGGGAGTCTGCCTCGGCATGCAGTGCATAAACGAGGCCTATGGGGGGCGCACCGTGCACGCTCCCGTGCCGGTGCATGGGAAGACCTCCCTGATCGAGCACGACGGGCAAGGCCTCTTTCGCGGCCTGCCGAACCGCTTCGAGTCGGCCCGCTACCATTCCCTCATGGTCGACGACGTTCCCCGGGAGCTGGAAATCATCGCCCGGACTACGGAAGGGATCATCATGGGCCTGAGGCATCGGCTTCACCCCGTGGCAGGAGTCCAGTTCCACCCCGAGTCGTTCATGACCGAGTGCGGGGAGGCGCTGCTGGCGAATTTTTTAGCGGGATATTTGTAAACCTGTAAACCCAAACTATTGACATGCCTTCGAATTTCACGTACAATAGTAAAAAATAATACCATATTAAAGGATTCCATACTGGAATTCCAAAGAGAAAGAGAAAAAATATGAAATCACAACATGGCAGTACACGAAAAAACCACAGGGGAAGTCGAGCACTGTTCATTCCTATTGCATTTTTCATTGCCATATCGATTCTTTCGTCTTGTGAATATAATCCCATAATCATCCAATATCATCCTGAGAAATCGGCAAACGGAGTCGTAGTATTAAGTGCCATAAATAGCTATATCCTACAATGTCTGGACATGTACGGTAATGTGGTTTGGAGGATTGAAGATTTCCCGATATTACTGGACTTTGAGGTCCTCGAGAACTCGGATATACTGGCAGAAGGTCTCGAGGATGAAATCTTCCTATTCAGGCCACCTTACTCCATGGTATGGACACTACCGGCTCCGGATCTTCACCACTGCGTCATCCAGATGCCCAATGGAAACATCATGTACCTGTACAACTACTATATTGACGTCGAAGGCTGGGACTTCCCATTCCAGGCCGACGGCATCCGAGAGGTCGACCCCATCACCAGGGAGACGGTATGGGAATGGAGGTGCGATGATTACCTATCTACCGACGACTACTGCCCCTATCACATGGAGGAGGAGGTGTTCGACGCCGCCGTTCCCAGCTATAACTGGTCTCACGCCAATTCGCTCGTATACCGGGAAGAAGAGAGCGCCGTCTATATAAACTTCAGGCACCTCGACCGGATCGTAAAGATCGACTACCCCTCGGGCGAGGTCCTCTGGTCCATGGGCCGAGACGGGGATTTCGGTGCGGGGCACTTCTCCCACGGACACGACCCGCAGTTCCTGGAGAACGGCAACATCCTCCTTTACGACAACGGGAACCACAGACAACCCGTCGAGTTCAGCCGGGCCGTAGAGATCGCCTATGATCCCGTAGAGGGATGGGCCCAAGATGTCTGGCAATGGCCTCCTGTGGATGGGGGTTTTTGGTTCTACGATGCGGCCATGGGCGACGCCAACCGGCTCCCCAACGGCAATACGCTGATAACTTCCTCCCAGCACGGACAAATCTACGAGGTGACGCCGAGCGGGGAGATCGCCTGGCAGCTCTATATGGACGCCAGGTATCCATGGCCGGAATACATGCCAATGATAACGTACAAAGCAGAGATGCTCATGCCACCGCTTTCCGACGGTCTTTCCGGACTGTTTGGAGCACTTTAGAGGACTTTGATGAAAATGAGAAAAAAGTGGCTCTGGACATTCCTGCCTGTCGCCGTGATTGCCTGCCTCTGGTTCGCGATTTCAGAGAAAAAGAGCCTCGCCGTGGCCGGGGCCGGGACCGCCGGGGTCGAGGCCGTCGCGGTCGAGGCCGCCGGAGTCGAGGCCGTCAGGGCTGAGGCCGTCCTGGCCGAGGCCGCCGGGGCTACGGCCGCTCCGGGCATCCGGGAACTGGTGCGAGATTATTCCAAGCACAGGAGCTGGGAGGAGGGTTCGTTTGTCTTCTGGACATTAGCGGATTGTGCCTATATAGGCTGCACTTTTAACAATCCCTATAATATGTATGGTGTTGTGGCCTTCCCCACGGAGCAGCAAAAAGCCGAGAAGATCTGCACTAAAGAAGATGTTCTCCTCGGACCCTGTGACGAAAGTTTTCGAATGAGCGGCGAGGATGTGCTCTTTGTGTTTGGCAAGACCGTGCCCGAAGCAAGGTACTTCAACTTCTTACTCGCTCAGGAGGGCCGTTGGGACGGGGAAGAGGGGAGGGAGCTGACCGAATCGAGTGTCGGGCTCGGCATCAATCACCTCACCATCAATACCTACGGCGAAGATCCCTACAATGCCTGGTTCTACATGATCGTCTCGGCGAGCGCCGGCGCCGCCAACTCGCTCAAGAATTATTTGATCAACCAAGGGGCTCCTGAAGAGGCGATCAACACCTACCTCTTTCACCGTGACTTCGCCAATGGGTACCTGGGGGAAAATGCCGACACCCTCCGCTTCCAGTTACGGATGAGCTGCTCGGATCCGCAGGTCGTGGATCCCTATATTGCGAATGCGCCGCTGGGGGTCTATATGTTTCGCAGCAACCCCATGGCCGTTGGGGATGTGGTCGAGATGGAGGAATGGGTGCCCAGGCAGGACACGGCCGAGCTGGACGATGAGGAGGATATGGTGACGCTGGTCACCGAGATCATCACCCAGAACTGGGCTCAATACGAGGCGCCTTTTCTGTCGAATTTCGAGACCCTGTTCCACCTGGATCCGGAGAGGTGCAGAGGCGTACCGCCCGAACCGGACCATTGCCACTATGACAATCCGGACGCACTTTACGTCGAATTCGTATGGTATGATATGGGCCTCATCCCCTTCGTTCTGGACGATAATGATTTCATCATTCTGGTCGGAGCCAATCATGGCCTCTATGAGCTCGAGACCTACTTTGCGTATTTCTTTACCAGGGGGTCGGACTATTATGGATTTTCCGGCTTCCAGGATGAGGAGACGATCGGCTCGGCCCAGCAGTACTGGCCCGAGGCGGGGGATCGATTTTTTGCCTACAAGATCGCGATGAACTGCAATGGAGAGCCCTGGTGCCTCGAGCTCCCGACCGGCCCTGAAGGATTGAGTCCGGGAGAGGAGTTTTTTATTAACGGCCGGATATACCTGGATCCAGTGAGCTTGACCGGCCCGGACCCCGCAAACTTCCTGCCCTCTGTTGTGATCTGGTATAAGAACGAGCCCAAAAAGTAGGGATTCGATTCATCGAACCCGAACGTGCCTGTCCTCACCGACCGAGGGCGCGATGAATCGCGCCCCTACGTCGCCGGAAAAGGGCGCAGCAAGCAGCGCCCCTACCTGCATTGAATTCCTTTTTATTGGAAGATGCTCACGGCTGGGTGGCGAGGGCTATGCCCTGGCCCGGCGGAAGGCCCTGGAACTGGGCGAACCACATCCTGTAGTAGTTGTCTTCGCCCAGCACGGCCGGCTCCATCTCCTTGATGTATACACCGAGGCTGAAAAGCAGGGTGAACTCGTCCAGGATGGGATTGTAATCGAACTTCACCCAGGTCCAACCGTCGTAGCTCTGAGCGGAGCCGATGCTGATGTTCAGGCCGTCGGAGCCGGTGAACCACATCTTGTAGAGGGTTCTTCCCAGGGCGGTGGTCTCCTTGATCACCTCGGGATCGCCCACGAACTCAGAGTCCCAGGCGCCGGGGTCCCCTAGCCGGAGCGCGGGATCCAGGTGCCCCGTATCCGGATCTCCATCCTCCTTGGTCCAGTAGATGCCGTCCTCGCTGTAGGCCTGGGCCACGCCGGCGCCGCATCCGAACTCGTACCACATGCGGTATCGTCCCCAGACCGGGGCGTCCGTGTCGTAGATCACGGTGGGGGCCCCCACGTACCCGTCCTCCCAGGAGACGGTCGGGACCAGGACCGGGTCCACCCCGGGCAGGCTCGTGTTTCCGTCCACCCGCTGCCATCCCGGGCCGCCCTCGGAGACAGCCAGCCCGATCCCCGCGCCGTCGCCGCCGCGGTACCACATCATGAGCGTTCCGTCCACCTCCAGCACGGCCGGCTCTGCAACGCGTTCGTTCTCCCATGGCGAGAAGAAGAGGCCCGGATAGAGGTTCATGCCGCCGTCCCTCTCCCAGGTGATGCCGTCGCGCGAGGGATTGATCAGAGAGAGGATCGCATCGCCGTCGTTCCGGGTGACCCACATGCGCAGTCCCTCGTCGGTATCGATGACCTCCGGATCGTGATTTTCGAACTGCCTGCTCGGGGGAGTAGGCCACACCACGGCCTGCACACCCAGCATGTCGATGAAGTCGGGAGCTCCATCGTATTTGGCGAACCCCACGGATCCGGGATTCGGTATTTCCCCCCTGTCTCCGTGGCCGCCTTGGCCCGCCTTGCCGGTGCCGCAGGCCGCCGCCAATATTGCTACCGCAAATAAGAGGATGCTGCGCTCCATCCATCGTCTCTGCATGATCTCTCCTTTATTTTCTGTCCCATGCGGAGAATGGGACGGAAAATTTAAAATCGAACTGCGAAAGTCACCCCCACGTGGTGAATGAAACCCTCGGCCCGGATGTCTCCGACGGGAAGAGCAAGGGTCTCGTCCTTTTTGTGCTCCCGCTCGGCGAACCAGACCAACAGATAGTGGAGGTCCAGGTCGACGGGCCGGATCAGATTGCCCGTGGGGTCTGTGAGCCGCACGCCCAGGCCCGAGGAGAAGAAGTGCTTGTGGTTGTCCAGGTAGTTGGTCAGCCCGGTCTGCTCATCGATCGCGGCGGGAATGAAGGCATAGCCCGCCCTGAGCGTGGCCCTGCGCCGGTCTTCCTCTCCCACGACCCACTCGGCTCCCACGCGGGCCTCCACGATGTCGTGAATGTCGGGACGGGGCACCTCTTCAACTCGGAACTCGGGGAGCATTATCTTCAGCACGCCCCCGGACGTCAGCGTTGCATCCGGCGAGGCGGTCGCGTACTTGGACCAGTCGGACCATGTGACGTCGGCGGCGATCGTCAGATTGTCCAGAAGGTCATAGGCCAGGCCGTATGTGATCTGGTAGGGGTTCCAGTAGATGTCGTAGAACATATCGAACTGGGTTGTGAGGTTGATCCCGGAAATGGGGTCCGGCATGTGGAAGTTGAGGAAGATGTCGTAATTCGCGTCCAGGTCGATCTGGCCCCGGTAGCTCAGGCCCATGCGAAGCTTGTCGGTGGGCGCGTAGAATACGCCGGCGTTGGGGGCTGCGTCGGTCCGGATCTCCGTGTTGAAGGGGGTGGAGGCGGTGCCGCTCAGCACCTCGATGTCCACTTCGATGTGCCGGCTTCGAAAGTCCCCGGCCATCCTGAATCCCCCGCCGACGGAGAGGTTCTCCGTGAGCTCGAGGCCCACGCCGGCCCAGAATTCGAAGATCTGCAGGGAGTTGCTGACCCGCATGAATCGAGGCTGCTCGAAGGAGTGGCCCACGACCCGGATCCCGGCCACGTCGTGGTTGCGGAAGAACATGCTCACGCCGATATTCATTCCCATCAGCTTCCCGTGATGAACAAATCCGCCGGTGATGCCGCTCGATTCGGAGTCGTCCATCTCGAACCGCTCGTCGTTGATGTTCAGCTGGGCGTCGGAATAAAAATAGTTGAAGGTGAACTTGAACCGCTCCGCGTAGACCGAGGCCGCGGGATTGTAAAAGGCACTGTAGCAGTCGTCGGTGAGGGCCGTGTAGGCCCCTCCCATGGCAATGGCCCGGGACCCGGCCCCGAAGAAATCGGATGTAGCCGCCATTGAGCGCCCGGGCAGCAGTGCGGCAAGGAGGATCGTCATGACTGCGATGCTGGAGAGTCGTATCTTCATCGTCTTCCTCTACTCGAGCTCCCTCGGCGGGAGGTCAGAATTGGATGGTCATCGTCAGGGCCGTCGATAAGATATATCCCTCTGTCTCGATGCTGGGGTACCCCTCATTGGAGGCCGGAACATCGGAATCCTTGTAGTGCTTGCGCCGTGGCATGTGGTTGTACGCCATGTGGAGGTTGAGTATCTGGGGATGCTTGAAGCGGTGCCCGAACATGGAAGCGAAATGGAGCCCCACCCCCGCGGAATAGACGTGCCGGTCGTTGTCCATCAGATTGCTCTCGCCCGTCTGGTAGGGTAGGGGGGAGCGCCTGTAGTGGTACCCCGCCCTCCAGGCCGCCTGGATGCTCCGAGTGAGCTCCATGCGGTACTCGGCGCCGATCCGGGGAATCCAGATGTTGCGGCAGTTCGGGTCCTCCGGGTTGAGGTCGACGTCCTGGAACAGCGGAAAGGTGTCGTGCAGCCCCTCCACGATGAGCTTGAGGTAGGGATTGCGCATCCGCGACCAGTGGGCCCATTCCATGTCGAAGGAGAGAGTGAGCGCCTCGGTCACGTCGTAGGCGGCCCCGAGGGTGACCTCCTCGGGAACGAACAGGGTGTGGCCCGTGAATCGGATGTCCACCTTGATGCCCATGTCGAGGGCGGTCTGAATGTCCGCCTTCACCCGGAACTCCCCCCGGTAGGAGAGGCCGAGGCGCAGGCCCTTGAGGGGCCTCCAGAGCTCCCCCGGCTTGAAATGGATTCCGACCACGGGGGTGCTCGTTTCGGTGAGGCCCATCCACCCCGACATATCGATCGTTCCCTTGGCGCCCTGAGAGAGGTCCAGCCTGTTCGGGAACTGGCAGATGAACACCATGATCCCGCCGCCCACCGACAGGGACGGGTGGAGGCGTATGGCCGATGTGATGTTGAGGGACATATGCTCTGTCTGCGTGTCGATGAGGGCGAAATAGGGCTCGTAGTGGGGGGGGCTGTAAAAGTGAACGGCCCGCCAGTTCTTCGACGGGAAGGCGCCCGACAGGGCAAAGCCGATCCGGTCCTTGAGGTTCCCGTGCAGGGGGAGTTTCATGGCCGTGCCGAAGTACCACCCGATGGCGTAGTTGTCCATGTTCGCACTGGCGCCGTTCACTTCGAGCTCAGGAAACTCGAAGTAAAAGCCGGCCGAGAGGGTGGGGCGTTCGATCTCCATGACGCCTGCCGGGTTGTAATAGCCGGACGTGAAATCGTCGGCCAGGGCCGTAAAGGCCCCTCCCATGGCCGGGCCGCGGGCCCCGTAGCCGTAGAATTCGTAGACACTGGCCCCGGCGCCTGTGGGCCAGGCCACTGCGAGGGCCAGTAAG
The DNA here is from genome assembly GCA_964522545.1 of uncultured Thermodesulfobacteriota bacterium. Classification (GTDB taxonomy): domain Bacteria; phylum Desulfobacterota; class DSWW01; order CAZFWM01; family CAZFWM01; genus CAZFWM01. The sequence continues at coordinate 2,863 of CAZFWM010000210.1, read as the reverse complement.
AAGAGGGCGATGAAAGGACGGTTTCTCATTACCACTCCTGCCGGATCGGGCTGGCTGTGGATTCCTGCCGATCCGTATGGGTATCAAGTTTTTTTCGAGCCTGCGTGGGGGATTGCTCGAAATATTACGGATGCATCCGAATGTTCTCTTTCATCGAAGCATCATAAACTAGCAGATCGTAAAGATAGAGGCAATATGTAATTTTCACAGACTTCACCTGTGAAAATTCTATGATTGGGGCTTCGCCCCATTTATTTATGCATCGGAATTTATAAGATGGACAATTTCGCACCTTGAGGATGTTGCGAGCGAAGCGAAGCAATCCCCCGAGCACCTCTTGTTATTGAGTGCCTCCTGTCATTTCGAGCGATTCCTTCTGTCATTTCGACCGCAGGGAGAAATCTATTCTTTTCAGTATGTACACTCGGAAAGATTTCTCGCTTCGCTCGAAATGACAGAGGAGGGGCGAAGTGGTATAAAGACTTCTGGGAGAACCGAATGAAACAAACCGCGCTGAACCGGGCCGTGATGGCGTGTTGCACAATACTGCTCTGCCTCGGAGCCGCCTGTCATCGCCACGCCGAGGACGACCGCCTCTATGCCGCGGCCGGGCGGGCAATCATCACGCCGACCGAGGAGAACCACCCGGAGACCCTCTATCTCGGGGGCGTCTTCCCATCAAGGAAGGCCACCGCGGTCCACGACGACCTCTTGGCCTCCGCGCTGGTCCTGGAACAGGGAGGGGAACACGTGGTCCTCGTCAGCCTCGATCTCATCGGTCTCAACCGGTCCCGGATACGGGAGATCCAGGACCGGCTTGCCGCCTTCGGCCTGGACAAAGAACATGTCCTGATTGCCTCGACCCACACCCACGAAGGGCCGGACACGATCGGGGTCTACGGCCCCGACGTCCTCACGAGCGGCGTATCCCCGAAATACATGGCCTTCATTCAGCAGACCATCGTGGACCTCGTCCTCGAGGTCCGGGATCGGCTCGAGCCGGTCAACATGCGGGCGGCCCGGGCCGGGGTGAATGTGCCGGTCTCCAACTATCCCACTCTCATCGCCGACATGCGGGTTCCGGCGATCACTGTGAACACCCTCTCTGCGGCCGCCTTCCAGGGCGCCGACGGCGGCACGGTCGCCACGCTGATCAACTGGCACTCCCACCCTGAGGTGATGATCGCCTCGACCGAGGTCAGCTCCGATTTTCCGCGGTGGACGCGAATGCGGATGGAATCGTTGCTCGGCGGCGCGTGCGTCTACATCTCCGGCGCCCTTGGAGGGCTGAGCTCCCCCATCGGCGTCGATGTGCCCGCGCGAGACGAACGGGGCCTGCCGATTTTCGATGATCAGGGTGAGCCCCTTCTCCTGAGAGAGGGGAGCTGGGACAAGACCCGCAGCCTCGGCTTCGTCATCGCGGACATGGCCATCGAGGCCCTGGCCGAAGCCGAGCCCGTTGTGGCACCGGAGCTATCCGTTGACGTGGAGGCCCTGCCGCTTCCGGCGACCAATCCGGTCATGCTCCTCACCTTCCTGAGCGGCCTCGTCGACTACAACCCCCAAGACCTCATCATGGATCGGCCCGAGATGTGCGGCCCGGTCGGCTGCATCTCAGAACGTCTCGCCGTGGTCCGGCTAGGACCGACCGCCCTTGTCACCTCGCCGGGAGAGACCTTCCCCGAGACCTGGATCGGCCGGAAAGAGTCGACCGCCGACTTCGGTCCGGGGTGGGCGCCGTTCCGGTTCCCCGCCGTCGAGGGCATCGCCGAAAATCTCAAAGCCGAAGTCCCGATGCACATGACAAACTGCGGCGACTCCATAGGCTACCTCGTCCCCCGCACCGACTTCCACCTCCCCGGCCACCCCGACTTCTACGAGGAGGCCCTGAGCCTGGGCCGCGAGACCGAGACCCTGTACCGCGAGGCAGTGACGAATCTGTTGGTAAGGGATCGATGACGACTTGTGTGCGGTGGGGGCGTTACTCGCCGCGCCCAATATCGGATATTGTATCGCCGCCGTCTCCGCGGCTTCCGACATGCTGGCCAGAGACCGGCGATACAGCCAGCGTAACGACGACAGGCCGGTCGCTTTACCGTGAAATCGTCGGCGAACTAGGTAGGGGCGCGATTCATCGCGCCCGGGCGTAGCTTTCGCTGTCCCCGCGTTCTAACTGCACCGAGATGGCATAATTGTCAGATGGAAATCACGATCGTTGTGAAGCAAAGCCACGTCGCGTTCAATGGCCACGGCTGCAATCATGTAATCTGTGGGCTTGCGAACAGTTAAGCTGCCTTACTCCGCCCTTTCCTTCTCATTCGCCAGGCAAGCATTATAACTGGAACAAGGAACCACATTGCATGATTTATTCCGCCGGAAGATGTAGACGTGCCACACACGCTGGATGTAGGCTCGACACCGATGGGGCCGTGGAAGGTGCTCACACCGTCGTAGTCGACGTCCTCGAGCTTGTAGAAGCAGTCAGCGTCGAGGCAGTTCCAATCTGTGAGGGCGTATGGGGCACCTTGTACCGGGCTGCCGTCACTGGCGATAAGGGTTTCGTGGACCTTGACATAATCGCCGGCGGCGGAATCGGAACGCCAGACTCTGAATCCCGCGGTGTCGATCTCGGAGGCGGTTTTCCATTCGATCATGACACCGCCCTGAACTGAACGGGCGGTGAATTCAGTCAATTCGACCGCCAGTGGGTCATTCTGGAAACAGTATAAGGCCAAAAGAGTCTGGCAAGAGAGAGCACCGGCAGTGAGCCATGCTGCGGATATGGAGGAGAACTGACCATACGAGCCAGAGCTACTGGTTTCGGTCCAGTTGACGCATAGGTCATCAAAGTCAATAGTACAGG
>CAZFWM010000209.1:0-12793 GCA_964522545.1 uncultured Thermodesulfobacteriota bacterium | reverse complement strand
CAGACGGCCGATCCAGGTGAATCCGCCCGGCGACCCCGACTCCACACGGTCGAGCACGGCCGTGAACAGGGCATCGTCGAACAGGTTCAGCGTCATGGTATTCGAGGGGTTCTCTGCGCGGCCCGGCAGGTCGAGATCGGGAGTGACGAACCGGGTCCGGACGACGGTGGGATCGTTGGCAGCCTTCACCTCACCTCTGAGCTCGGAACCGCTGAACAGACCTCTTCCCGCGTCCACTTTCGGATTCCGGGGGGCATCTTTCGGGAGATCGCCGGGTGAATCGATCCCGGCGGGGATCGCGGCGGCGTAGGCTGCGGATTGGCAAATAATGCAAATGGCAAATAGGGCGGAAAAAACAGAGGATTTCATAGGCGCTCCCATTGGCGGGGTGATGGTGGAGATGAATCCGGCCTGACAGGCCTGAATGAGTTGCCCTATATTATATCAGGTCTTCTCAGATAATTCTTGCCCGCTTCCCTCACTCCCCCTCCCGGACCATGCGGATCGCGCCCTTTGGGCAGAAGTGGGCGCACAGACCGCACCCCTTGCAGGAATCGAGGTCGATGAGGATCTCGCCGGTGCGGACATCGCGGGTGATGCAGAGGTCGGGGCAGAGGAGCTCGCACACTTCGCAGTAGGTGCAGACATGGGCCGCCAGGCAGCGGCTCGCTTCGGCGGTCGCTTCGGCCGGGCTCAGGGCAAGAGTCGCCTCATGGATGTCCTTGACCCGCTCTTCGGGCGGGCGCTCGGCGGGCCGGGCGCGGCCCTCGCCGGCGGGCAGGCAGACTTCCCGTTTCTGGTCCCGGCTCACTTTCCCTCTCCCTCCCTCCGGAGGAAGATCGGGTGCGTACCTCCGGCCCGGTCGATCATTCGCTGGTCCACCTCGCACTCCCAGCACTCGTAGTCGTTCACGCACGGGGCGCCCGGCACGAGACCCATGAGGGCGTAGCGGCAGGGCCGCTCCTCCCCCCGGCGGTCCCTGAGCCGCTGCACGGCCTCCCCCTCCATGGAGATGCACCGGGTCGGGCAGACAAAAGCGCAGGCCCCGCACCCGATGCAGGCCTCGGGGAACGCCTCGAAGGGGGCGCCGACCCTGCGGCCCACCCCCCGGCCGACCAGGCCGACGGCGTGGGCCCCGACCACGTCGGCGCAGACGTGGGCGCACAGCCCGCACAGGATGCACTGCTCGCCAGGCTCTCCGGCCGGGAACCGGCGCTGCGTCACACCCAGCTCCGCGGCCATCGCCTCGAGGAGCGGGGCGTCGGGACAGCGGGACCAGAGGGCCTCCACCACGAGCCGCCGGACGGCCAGCACCGGCTCCGAGGCGGTCTCCACGGCCATCCCCTCCCAGACCGGGTAGTTGCAGGCGGTGACGAAGCGCTCCCACCGGCCCCGGCTCACCCGAACGGTACAGAGGCGGCACGCCCCGTAAGGCTCCAGGCCCTCGAAGTGGCACAGGGTGGGGATCGGGACGCCTTCGCGTTCGGCCACCCCCAGCAGGTACTCCCCCTCGCGGGCCTCCACGGGGCGGCCGTCGAGGGTGAAGGTTATTTTGGATTTCGCTTCAGACACCTACTTGCTCCGGCATGTGAATTCAACGCCCTTCGGACGAGCTTTAACGCATTTGATATTTTCAACGCAGAGGCGCAGAGACGCAGAGGAATAGGAATCGATCGATTGAAACAGACTCAACATAGGGTCTTTGCGAGGAGCGTCAGCGACGAAGCAATCCCCTGCGCTCAGTTTGCCTTGGTGCTCGGGGGATTGCTTCGGGGCTTCGCCCCTCGCAACATCCATTATTTTTTCCGAATTCACCCTTAATCCTCTTCCCTCTGCGCCTCTGCGTCTCTGCGTTAAAATCCTTAACGGAAAAACTTGGACTTTCTATATCCTTTCGATCGCTCCCTGGCGGCAGGCGGCCATGCAGGCCCCGCACTTTATGCATCGCTCGGCATAAAGCCTGTGCAGGCTCTTCTTCTCCCCCTCGATCGCCTGCTCCGGGCAGACCTTGGCGCACGCCCGGCACCCGTCGCAGAGCTCCGGGTTTATCCGGTAGGTGATGAGGGCCGTGCAGACGCCGGCCGGGCAGCGCTGCTCGTGCACGTGGGCGTCGTATTCTTCCCGGAAGTAGCGAAGCGTGCTGAGCACGGGATTGGCCGCCGTGGTCCCGAGTGCACAGAGACTCGCCTGTTCCATCCAGCGGCCGCACTCGGCGAGAAAGTCTACGTCTCCGGACGCCCCCTGGCCGGCGCAGATCCGCTCGAGCCGCTCCAGCATGGCGGCCAGGCCCGAGCGGCAGGGCACACACTTGCCGCATGACTCCTCGTTGAGGAAGTGGACGAAGTAGCGGGCCACGTCGACCATGCAGGTCTTCTGGTCCATGACGATGAGCCCCCCGGAGCCCATCATGGAGCCCGCCTCGGTGAGGCGCTCGAAGTCCACCGGCAGGTCCATCATGCTTTCGGGCAGGCACCCGCCGCTCGGCCCGCCGGTCTGGACCGCCTTGAGACGGGAGCCCTCGGGCAGCCCCCCGCCGATCTCCTCGACGATCCCCCGAAGGGTCATGCCCATGGCCACCTCGACGAGGCCGGTGTTGTTCACCTTTCCCACGAGAGAAAATATCTTGGTACCCTTGCTCGTCTCCGTGCCCATGGCCGAGAAGGCATCGGCCCCGTCCCGGACGATGAGGGGCACGTTGGCCCAGGTCTCCACGTTGTTGAGATTGGATGGCTCGCCCCAGAGCCCCTCTTCGACCGTGTGGACGTACTTTGCCCGGGGCTCGCCCACCTTCCCCTCCAGGGAGGCCATGAGCGCGGTCGACTCGCCACAGACAAAGGCCCCGCCACCGCGGTTCACTTGTATATCGAAGGAGAAGCCCGAGCCGAGTATGTCGGGGCCGAGCAGGCCGAGAGCTCGGGCCTGCTCCAGGGCCGTGCCGATGTGCTCCACGGCCAGGGGATACTCGTCGCGCACGTAGACGAAGCCCTCGTCGGCCCCGATGGCGCGCGCCCCGATGAGCATCCCCTCGATCACGCGGTGGGGGTTTCCCTCGAGCAGGCTCCGGTCCATGAAGGCCCCGGGATCCCCCTCGTCGGCGTTGCAGATCACATAGCGCCGCTCCCCCTCGGCTGCACGGCAGGTGGCCCACTTCCGCCCCGTGGGGAAGCCCCCACCGCCTCGCCCCTTGAGGCCGGAGGCGGTGACCTCCTCGACGATCGCCTCGGGCGCGAGGTCGAACAGGGCCCGGGCCAGGGCTTCGTATCCCCCGAAAGCGATGTAGTCGTCGATCCGGGTCGGGTCGATGGAGCCGTTGAGGCCGAAGACGTACCGGGTCTGGTGGCGATAGAAGGGGATCTCCCCTTCCGAGGCGACCGGCTCCCCGGTGCGGGGATCGCGGTATAGCTGGGACTCAACGGGGCGACCGTTGATCACGCTCTCCTCGATGATCCCTTCGAGCTGCTTCGGCTTGACCCTGGGATAAAAGAGGTCGCCCGGGCGGACGAGTACCAGGGGGCCCTGCTCGCAGAAGCCGTGGCAACCGGTCTCTAGAACCTCGACCCGGCCGGCCAGGCCCATCCGGTCGACCGCCTCGCGGGCCTCGGCCGCCACGGCCAGGCACCCGCAGGCCCGGCAGCCGGTGCCGGCGCAGACGATGAGCCGATGCTCCACACGGTCGAGCCGCTCCCGGGCCGATCGCTCGAGCGCCGTCAGCTCCTCCCTGCTCCGGAGTCGCTGACGGGCATTTTCTTTAGAATCCGCTTCCATGATTCAAAACTCTTCAGACGAACTATTACTCCCAAATTTTGTTTAACGGAAAAAATCTATCTCCATGCGCACTGGCCTTAACGGCCGCCCCCCTTCATCCTCTTCACCAGGCGCTCGGCCTTGAGCGCGTCCATGTGGTCGTGCACCTCCTCATCGACCTGGACCACGGGACCCAGGGCGCACGCCCCCAGGCAACCGACTCGCTCCAGGGTGAAGCCGAGACCCGGCGTGGTCCCGCCCACGGGCACCCCGAGGGCGCGCTCCAATGCGCTCAGCACGAGCGGGCCCTCGCGCACGTGGCAGGCCGTGCCGAGGCAGACCGAAATCATGTGCTCGCCCCTCGGGTCGAGGCTGAAGGCCCTGTAGAAGCTGGCGACCCGGTAGACGTGGATCAGGGGAAGGCCGAGCCGCTCGGCCACCCGCTCCAGGGCCCACCGGGGCAGGTAGTTCAGCTCCCGCTGGACGTCCTGGAGAATGCCGATGATCTGGGCCGGATCGGCGGCGAGCCGGTCTACGGCGGTGTCTACAGCCGCCAAGTCATGTTCCACTTTCACCCTCGCTCAGCAACCAAATTAATGAGTATACGATAAGTTGATATTTTCTTCTTCGTGTCCTTCGTGTTTTCCTAAGCCTTTCGTATTTTCCCTGGCTCTATTTCACCCAGATACTTGTCGATCGCAACGGCCGCACGCATCCCTGTCGCAATAGCGCCGACCACACTCATGGGACCGGTCGCCACGTCCCCGGCGGCGAAGACCCCTTTGCGGCTGGTCATCCAGGTGCCGCCGTCCACGAGGATCGTGCCGAGGGGGCCGAGGCGGATCCCGTCGCCGGCGCTCAGCCATCCGAGGTCGGAATCCCGGTCCTCAGCGGCCACGATCGTCGTAGCCTCGAGATCGACGGTCTCTTTGCCCAGCCCCTTGGGCCACCGCCGGCCCGCTCCGTCCTCCTCGCTCATCTCGACCGGGGCGCAGCGGATCCCCTTGACGCGCCCGTCTCCGAGCACCTCGACCGGACGCATCTCCGGCATGATCCGCACCCCTTCCTCGTCGGCCCGGCGTAGCGACTCCTCATCGGCCGGGAGCTCTTTCATGCCCCTGGAGGCGATCAGGGTGACCGGCCCGGCTCCGAGGCGGCGGATTATACGGGCCACGGCGACCGCCATGGTCCCGCCCCCGATCACGGCGGCGGGCCCGTGCAGATTGCTGATCTCTTCTTTGGCGACCCTACGAGCCAATGTCGGTGCGTCGAAAAGGCCCTCGGGCGCCTTGTCCCCGAGCAGGTCCACTTCCAGGCCCCTGCCCTGCCAGCAGCCGGTCGCGATAAGCACGGCCTTCACCCGGCTGAGATCTGCTAGCGAGAAATCCGCACCGAGGCGCGCACCGGTGTGCAGCTCCACGCCCATGGCCAGGATCGCCCCGATCTCGGCGGCCAGGACATCGCGGGGCACGTCGAACCCGGCCATGCCGTACCGGAGCAGGCCGCCCGGCTCTGCCTCGGCCTCGTACACCGCGACGGTCCGCCCCTGGCGGCGCAGCTCGAAGGCGGCCGCGAGCCCGGCCGGGCCGGCTCCGACCACGGCCACCTCGGCGTCTCCAGCCGGGGCCGCGCTCTCCGCTCGTGTCCGGGCTGCCCGCTCGACCGCGGCCCGCTTCAGGGTCCGGATGTCCACGGGCTCGTCCAGGCACCCCCGCACGCAGGCCTTCATGCACGGCCCGGGACAGACGCGGCCGCAGACAGAGGGGAAGGGGTTCGTCTCCAGGATAACCGAGAGGGCCTCGTCGGCCCGGCAGGCCGCCATGGCCGACACATAGCGCGGCACGTCCTGGCCGAGGGGGCACGCGGCCCGGCAGGGCGGGATCTCCGGAGGCACGTCGCCAGAAGGGAAGGCATAGGACCGGGCCACGCGGGCGCGAAGGGAGTCCTCCTCTCCGAGCAGCTCCGGGAAGAGGACCACCGGGCAGCGCTGCGTGCACGCGCCGCAGGGCAGGCACTTCTCCCCGGACCACACCGGCCTGTGCGTCCGGCTCACCCCCACGGAAGCCCCTCCCATTTGCCGAAGCCGCGGCCGAAGTCGAGGCCGGTCTCAAAAGCCTCCCAGTTCATCTCCCAGTAGCGCTCCTTTACGTTCTTCTCCAAGGCAACCCGGGCGGCCCCGGGGCTGACCAGGCCGGTGAAGCCGATCAGTGCCCCCAGCATGACGAAGTTCGCGGCCTGGCCCCGCCCGAACCGGTCGAGGGCCGCCTTGGTAGCCTCCACCGCGTGTTGCCGTGCGTCCGGGATATCGGTCTCCCGAACGAAGAAGGCGTCATAGAAGACCCTGGCCCCAGGGGCCAGCCTCTTCGCATAGTCGTCATAGGCCTCCTGGGCCAGGACCACCAAGAGGTCGGGAGCCGTGACGTGAGGAAAATCGATCGACCCGGTGGAGAGGATCACATCGGAGCGAGTGGCGCCGCCCCGGGCCCTCGATCCGTAGGACTGGGAGGCGGCCACCTGGAGGCCGTCAACCGCCGCCGCGTCCGCAAGGACCACACCCACCGTGACAAGTCCCTGGCCGCCGAGCCCGCCGAGGCGGACCTCCACGGCCCCTTTTTCAGCTTTCACGTTCATCAGAGCCTTTCATTCAGACAACTCCGCGACTTGTGTAGATGTGGACTCATGGTCAACGTACTTATAGCATTTTCGTTGTGTAAGCAAAGGAAAAGTGGGAAAAGGGAAAAATGGAAAAGGGATGAATTATGTAGGATGTCATCTAGGATAGTCTCGTTAAAAAAGTCGGATTGATCGGATATGTCGTTTCGACCACCGCCTTTTGTCATTTCGACCGCAGGGAGAAATCTATGAATTTAAGATTTTCCCTTTTCCCAATTTCCCTTTTTTCCCTTGCTTACACATTTTTTCGGTTTCGATTGTACCGAGTTAAGACCTCTTTCGAGCGATCATCGACCATGTCGTCCCGTGCGTGTGGACGAGCTTGCTTGTGCGCATTCTGCTCTCGGTTGCCATCGCCTCAAGCTCTTCCCTTCTGAAGTGATGGGATATGACAGCCTGGAGCAGGTCGAAGCAAGCCAGCTTGATCCAGCTGTACGAGATGTCGGACCAGAAGGCCATGTGTTCATACAGCGGGAGCCTTTTACAGAGTTTCTCCGGAAGCACTTTGCCTGCCGGCATGTACAGCCAATGAATGAGGCAATAAAGGAGCACGGCCGGCACGACGGCTATCCGGTTCTGCACCCCGATGGGAAACCTCTGCACGACCCTTTTCAAAGGCTCCACGATCCGGGTGACCAGGAAATTGTTTTCGTGGCTGTAGACATTGATGGCCATGATCCCGCCCGGCTTCAGCACCCGGACGATCTCTTCGAACCCGAGACGGTAGTCGGCCACGTGCTGCAGGGCGTGATCGCAGATGGAATAATCGGCCAGGCCGTCCCTGAGCGGATTCAACATCATATCGCACCGAACCAAAAGCATATTCATACTCTCATCGATGAGCTTACGAATCCCGTAGATCTCATCGCCTATCTCGATCACCACGAAAAGTTTCGGATCGTACCGGGCGACGTGATAAGCTTCCTTGCCCTTTCCACCGCACCAGATAACGATGTTCTTCTCTTTCAGATCTGATGGATCGATGGGGATGAACTTGAAAAAAAGCTCCTCCCGCAGCCACCCCTCCTTTTCGAAATCCTCCCTCGTGTAGCTGTAAGCCCTGTTCCACTGATAGCTCCAGTTTCTGGCTACCAGGTACTGTTTTCGCTCCGCCTCGGTGAGCCGGCGCGGGTCCGCGTCGAAATCAACGTCCAGCCGCCGGCACACATCCTTTTCATACTCGTTCAGAAATCCCCCGAGCACATCCCTCCTGAAAAAGACCGCCACTCCGTCGATGATCGGATACCGTGCATCACAATCACTACAGGTGAGAACGCCGAACTCCACGTCGTCATCGAGATCATGATCCCCGGGCTCCCTCGAAAGGGACAGGGCCCCCTTGCACGCCGTGCAGCAGAGCAGATCAACATGCGCAATTCTCAAAATTCACCAAACATTATAAACCCAATTTCGAGCGAAGCGAGAAATCCAATCATTTACATTCCCCTAGTTCCCAGGCAAAGCCTGGGAACACAAATGAATTCGAGCCAATCCACCGGCCCGGCCGGTGGATTGGCTCGAATTCATTCGTACTCGGCCCAGCTCTTCACCTGCAGGCTCTCTATCGACTTTCGCGAGAGGGCCTCGACGAAACGCCTGGCCAGCTGCAGGTTCGTGATCAGGGGAACTCCGTAGTCGACCGCGCAGCGACGGATGATGTAGTCGTTCGTCAGCTCGTCCTCCTGGTAGTTCTTGGGGATATTGATCACCAGGTCGACTTTTTTATGCTTGATGTAGTCCACCGTATTCGGGCTCTCCTCGTCCAGCGGCCAGTGGAGCACGGTGGCGTCGATCCCGTTGTGGCTCATGAAATCGGCCGTACCCTTGGTCGCGTAGAACCGGATCCCGAGATCTTTGAGCAACCGGGTTTTGGACAGAAAATCGGCCTTGCTCTCGATCGGCCCCGTGGAGAGGAGGATATTCTTTATCGACATAGAGTGCCCCACCGAGAGCAGGGCCTTGAGGAAGGCCTCCTCGAAGTTGTCCCCGATGCAGGCGACCTCCCCGGTGGAGGCCATCTCCACCCCCAGGGTGGGGTCGGCCCCGATGAGCCGCGTAAAGGAGAACTGAGGAGCCTTCACACCGACATACTCCAGCTCGAAGTGAGATCGATCGAACTTGGTGACGTAGTGCTTCATGATGATCTTCGTGGCAATGTCGATGAAATTGACCTTGAAGATCTTGGATACGAAGGGAAAGCTGCGCGAGGCCCGCAGATTGCATTCGATCACCTTCACGTCGTTGTCCTTGGCGATGAACTGCATATTGAAAGGGCCGTTGATCTTCAGGGATTGTGCCACTCTCCGGGCGATCTTCTTGATGCGCCGGGTCGTCTCGAGATAGGTCCGCTGGGGGGGCAGTACCAGGGTGGCGTCTCCGGAGTGAACGCCGGCGTTTTCCACATGCTCGGAGATGGAATAGACCCAGAGCTCGCCGTCCTTGGCAACGGCGTCGATCTCGATCTCCTTGGCATTCTCGATGAATTTGCTCACCACGATGGGATACTTCTGGGAGACCTCGGCCGCCTTGCCGAGGTACTTCTCCAGCTCCGAATCGTTCAGGGCCACGCTCATGGCGGCCCCGCTGAGCACGTAGGAGGGCCGCACCAGCACGGGATACCCTGCTTTCTCGGCGAACTGCTTCGCCTCGGCCAGGGAGACCAGCTCTTCCCACTCGGGCTGGTCCACGCCCATCTCGTCGAGGAGCCGGGAGAACTTGTGGCGGTCTTCGGCGTTGTCGATGCTCGACGGCGTCGTGCCGAGGATCTTCATACCGGCCTGGTGGAGCTTCATGGCAAGGTTGTTCGGGATCTGCCCGCCCATGGAGACGATCACCCCGAGGGGCTCCTCCTTCTCGTAGATGTCGAGCACCGTCTCCAGGCCGAGCTCGTCGAAGTAGAGCTTGTCGCACTCGTCGTAGTCGGTGCTCACGGTCTCGGGATTGTAATTGACCATGATCGAGCTGTAGTTGAGCTTCTTGAGCGTCTTCACGGCGTTCACGCAGCACCAGTCGAACTCCACCGAGCTGCCGATCCGGTAGGCCCCGGAGCCGAGGACGATCACGGAGTTCTCCTGGCCGAAGTCGACGTCGTCCTCATCGCCGTTGTAAGTCAGGTAGAGGTAATTGGTTTGGGCCGGGTACTCGGCCCCCAGGGTATCGATCTGCTTGACCCGGGGGACGATGCCGTACTCTTTTCGGAGCGCCCTCGCCTCCGACTCCTCGCGGCCGAGGAGCCCGGCGACCTGGAGGTCGGAGAAGCCGTGCTGCTTGGCCTCGAGCAGGAGGTCCCGTGGGCAGTCTCTGCCGTCGAGCCCGGCCAGGGCCCCTTCGATTTCGACGACGTTGCGGATCTTGTGGAGGAACCACTTGTCGATGTTCGTCAGGTCGTGGAGGCGGTCGATGGAGTACCCGGCCTTGATGGCCTCGGGAACGAGAAAGACCCGCTCGTCCGTCGGCTCCCTCAGCTCCCTCTCCAGGTCGTCGCAGGGGGGCGGCTCACTCCCCACCAGGCCGATGACGCCGATCTCCAGCATTCGCAGGGCCTTCTGCAGGGCCTCCTCGAACTTGCGGCCGATGGACATCACCTCGCCCACGGACTTCATCCCGGAGCCGAGCTTCTTCGAGACCATCTTGAACTTCTTCAGGTCCCATCGCGGGATCTTGACCACGATGTAGTCGAGGGCCGGCTCGAAGCAGGCCATGGTCACCCTGGTGATCGAATTCTTCAGCTCCGTGAGGCTGTAGCCGAGACCCAGCTTGGCGGCGATGAAGGCCAGGGGGTAGCCGGTCGCCTTGGACGCCAGGGCCGAGCTGCGCGAGAGGCGGGCGTTCACCTCGATGACGCGGTAGTCCTGGGAGTTCGGGTCCAGGGCGAACTGGATGTTGCACTCGCCCACGATGCCGATGTGCCGCACGGCCTGGATCGAGACCCGGCGCAGCATGTGGTACTCGCTGTTGCTCAGGGTCTGGCTCGGGGCCACCACGATGCTCTCGCCCGTGTGGATCCCCATGGGGTCGAAGTTCTCCATGTTGCACACGGTGACGCAGTTATCGTAGGCGTCGCGCACCACCTCGTACTCCACTTCCTTCCATCCCTCCAGGAACTCTTCGATGAGGATCTGGGAGGTGTGGGAGAAGGCCCGGTGCGCGAGATCCCGAACCTCTTCCTCGGTGGTACAGATGCCGGACCCGAGCCCGCCCAGGGCATAGGCGATGCGCAGCATCACCGGATAGCCGATCGTCTCGGCCACCCGGATCGCCTCGTCGACGTTCAAGACGGCCTGGCTGGTGGGGACCTTTATGTTGATCTCCTTGAGCTTTCTCACAAAGAGATCCCGGTCCTCGGTCTCCCGGATCGCCTGGATGGGCGTGCCGAGAATCTTCACGCCGTACCGGTTGAACACGTTGTTCTTATCCAGCTCCAGGCCGCAGTTCAGCGCGGTCTGCCCGCCGAAGCCGAGCAGAATGCCGTCGGGCCTCTCCTTGGCGATGATCTTCTCCACGAAGTAGGCGTTGACCGGCAGGAAGTAGATCTGGTCGGCCAGGTGCTCGGAGGTCTGGATCGTGGCGATGTTGGGGTTGATCAGGACGGTGCGGATGCCCTCTTCCTTGAGGGCCTTGATCGCCTGGCTCCCCGAGTAGTCGAACTCCCCGGCCTGGCCGATCTTCAGCGCAGCGCTTCCCAGCAGGATCACCTTTTTCACTTCACCATCCTCAGGAAATCGTCGAAGAGGAACTCCGTGTCCACGGGGCCCGGCATCGCCTCCGGGTGGAACTGGACGCTCATGAAGGGCTTTTGGCGGTGCCGGATTCCCTCGTTGGTCCCGTCGTTTGCGTTCTGAAACCAGGGCTCCCAGTCATCCGGGAGGGTGGGCGTGTCCACGGCGAATCCGTGGTTCTGCAGCGTGATGTAGCACCGCTTGGTCCCCACCTCCACGCAGGGCTGGTTCTGGCTCCGGTGCCCGAACTTGAGCTTGTAGGTGTCGGCGCCGGCCGCCAGCGCGAGGAGCTGATTGCCGAGGCAGACGCCGAAGACCGGCTTCCCTTTCTCCATCGCCTTGCTCACGTTCCGCACGATCTCCGGGTAGAGCTTGGGGTCTCCCGGGCCGTTCGATATGAGCAGACCGTCGAATTTCTCTCCAGTGAAATCGTAATCCCAGGGCACCTGGATCACGGTCACACCGCGGGAGAGAAAGCTCCGGATGATGTTGTACTTGCACCCGCAGTCGATCACCGCCACGCAGGTCCTGCCGGCCTGGTGGACCCTGGGCTCCTGGATGCTCACTTTGGAGACCAGGTTCTCCTTGTTGGGGTCGCGAAAGGGGAGGTCCTCGTCATCGAAGAGGATCTTCCCGAGCATGGTCCCCTCTTCGCGCAGCCGCTTCGTGAGCATCCGGGTATCGATACCGTAGAGGGCCGGCACGCCGCTCCCGGCGAGCCAATCCGAGAGGCTCTGTGCGGAGCTCCAGTGGCTGTGCTCGAAGGAGTACTCGGAGACGATCAGGGCCTCGATATGGATGCGGTCGGACTCGAAGGGGGCCTCCAGGCCCGCGGCCGGGTCGAAGGCGGGCACACCGTAATTGCCGATCAGCGGGTAGGTGAGCGTGAGGATCTGCCCCTTGTAGGAGGGATCGGTCAGGGTCTCGGGATAGCCCACCATGCCGGTGTTGAAGACGACCTCCCCGGAGACCGACCGGGGCGAGCCGAAGGAGGTCCCCTCGAATACGGAGCCGTCCTCGAGTACCAGGCGTGCTTTTGTCATTTCTTTTTTCATTGGCTTGGATTTATTGCTTTTCAGACGGACTTTTTTCTCTCTGACATTTCAAACATTACATTATAAGAATTCACCACAGAGGACACAGAGGTCACAGAGAGAGGATTAATGAGATCAATCTTTTCCTTTCTCTGTGACCTCTGTGTCCTCTGTGGTGAAAAAATCTTTTTTCATAAGCTCCACGAATCTACCTCTCTGCGTCTCTGCGTTAAAACTCCCCAACAACAATCCGCTTCTCACGCTCTTCGGGCTCCATTGCCTCGGCCTCGGCCCGGGTCGCGCAGAGGTCGGTGAGCTGGTCGTAGAGCTTTGTGAGATCGTCGATCCGGTTGCGCCGGCCGTACTGGGTCGGGCAGGGCGAGAGGGCCTCGATGAAAGCGAAGCCCGGCGTGCCGATCCCGGCCTTAATTGAATCGATGAGCGGCCTGGGGCGCGTCACGGGCCATCGCGCCGCATACCCGGCGCCTGCCCCGTGCACGAGGGCGCACAGGTCGAAGGGGCGGTAGACGGCGCCCTTCGGGTCCGTGGCCGTTATAGCGCCCACCGGCGTGGTCGAGGCGGTCTGCCCGCCGGTCATCCCGTAGATCTGGTTGTTGGCGCAGA
>CAZFWM010000208.1:8897-12877 GCA_964522545.1 uncultured Thermodesulfobacteriota bacterium | reverse complement strand
GCTCACCCGCTTCGGTCTCCCTCCCGTAATAGAAGTATCCGAGCCAGGCCGCCACTACGGTCGGGCTGAAGGCGACGCCGAAGTTCCCGAAAGCGTAAGAGGCCTGCTGGATCAGGCGGAGCCTCGTACCTCGCATCGGTGTCTCGGATCGGTTCGTCATTCAGGCGCTTTCATCCAGATACCTACGCGACTTGTGTAATTACAGGCTCAATGTCAGGCGCTATTTGAGTCGACAGTTGAGAGTCAAGAGTCGAGAGTGAGAAGCAGATAGCTCTCGACTCTGAACTGTTGACTGTCGACTGAGGACTCAACTTCGTATTTGTCATACCGAGTTTCGCTAATTTGGCTACGGCTGTGCCATATTAGGGGGCGTTCTCCAGCATCCGCTCCAGGGCCGTTCGGGCGTCGCGCCGGATCGCCTCGTCCACCCGGACCACGTTCACCTCACCCAGGCGGTCGAGGGTCCAGAGGAGGTTGCGGGTGTTGATCCTATGCATGTTGGGGCAGGATGAGCGAGAGAGCTCGAAGATCCGCCTATCCTCGTATTCTCCGGCCAGCCGGCTCACCATGTGGATCTCGGTGCCCACGACAACGGTCGAGCCGACCGGGGCATCCGCACAGTATCGGATGATCTGCTCGGTGGAGCCGGACGCGTCCGATGCGTCCACGACCTGTTCGACGCACTCGGGGTGCACGATCACCCGCGCTTCCGGCCAGCGCCCGCGCGCCTCGTCGATCTGCTCCACGGTGAACCAGGTGTGAACGTGGCAGAACCCCTTCCACAGGATCACCCGGGCCCGCCTCAGGGCCTCTGCGTCGTTGCCGCCGAGAGGCAGGGAGGGGTCCCACAGGACGACTCGATCCCTCGGCACGCCCTTGGAGTTGGCCGTGTTTCGCCCGAGGTGCTCGTCCGGGAAGAAGAAGATCTTCGCCCGCTGATCGAAGCTCCAGTCGTAGATCGCACCTGCATTGGAGGAGGTGCATACGGCACCGCCGTGGCGGCCGCAGAAGGCCTTGAGGGTTGCATCCGAGTTCATGTAGGTGACCGGCGTGATATCGGCCGTGTCACATTCCCGCCCGATCCGGCGCCAGGCGTCCTCGACATCGCCGATAGAGGCCATGTCCGCCATGGGGCACCCCGCCCTGCGGTCCGGGTGCTGGACGACCTGGCCGGGGCCGGCGAGGATCTCCGCGCTCTGGGCCATGAAGTCCACACCGCAGAAGACGATGAACTCGGCCTCGGTCTGGGCTACGGCCTGGCGCGAGAGGCCGAACGAATCGCCTCGAAAGTCGGAGAGCGATATGACATCGTCGGCCTGATAGTGATGTCCCAGAATTACGAGGCGCCGGCCGAGCCGCTCTTTGTGGTCGCGTATGCGATCGACCACCTCGGCCCCGGGCATCTCGAGGTATCTGTCCGGCATCCCTTCGAACATGGTCTCCCCTTCCGGGATCTTCCACTGATTGGCGGCCCTACCCCATGCACGGTCGCGTTATGCACGTATCGCCCTGCGGACGAGATTTTGCTCTCAGAATTTTAACGCAGAGGCGCAGAGACGCAGAGGACTGTTTAAAAATCGATTCAGATTGTGCTTTCGAAAAGATTTCTCGCGGAGTTTATCCTGAGCGAAGCGAAGGACCTCAATGACAAAAAAATCATAAGCCATAGGATTCCTTCTCCCTGCGCCTCTGCGTCTCTGCGTTAATATCCTAAAACGAAAAAAATTGTATTTCCTATGCAGCGATCAAGTCGGTCCGCCATCTTACTCAATGGCTCGGGGTGAATCAAGCCGGACGGGTGTGCAGCCCGGACACTCCCGGCAAGATTGACAAGGCCGAACCTTTTTTGGTGTATTGTGCGATAGGAGCGATGATGAGCTGATGATGACATTCCAGGAATGACCACAGGGAGGAAGGCAATGAAGAGGGGCTACGTAGAGGAGATCGCCGCCTGCGAGGGGGAAGAGGTAGAGCTCCGGGGATGGCTTTACAACAAGCGGTCCAGCGGAAAGCTCCATTTCCTCCAGGTGCGGGACGGAACCGGGACTATTCAGTGCGTTGTCTTCAAGGGTGATGTCTCGGCCGAGGTCTTCCAGATGGCCGACCGCCTTCCTCAGGAGACCTCGCTCAAGGTCCGAGGAATCGCCCGCGCGGACAAGCGCTCCCCCATAGGCTTCGAGCTGGGGGTGACCGATCTCGAGGTCGTTCACATGGCCGAGGAGTTCCCGATCACGCCCAAGGAGCACGGGGTCCACTTCCTCCTGGACAGACGCCACCTCTGGCTCCGCTCCTCGCGACAGCACGCGATCATGCGCGTGCGAAACGAGATCATCAAGGCGTGCCGGGACTACTTCGACGACCGCGGCTTTGTCCTCCTCGACGCCCCGATCTTCACCCCGAGCGCGTGCGAGGGGACGTCGACCCTCTTCGAAACGGAGTATTTCGGCGAGAAGGCCTACCTCACCCAGAGCGGGCAGCTCTATATGGAGGCCGGGGCCATGGCCTTCGGCCGGGTCTACTGCTTTGGTCCGACCTTCCGGGCCGAGAAGTCCAAGACCCGCCGCCACCTCACAGAGTTCTGGATGATCGAGCCCGAAGTGGCCTACTTCGACCTCGACGATGACATGGATCTGGCAGAGGATTTCGTAGCTTATGTGGTGCAGCGCACGCTCGAGAACCGCCGGGCCGAACTGGAGCACCTCGAACGGGACCTATCCAGACTCGAAGCGGTCCGTAAGCCTTTTCCGAGAATCTCCTATGATGAGGCGATCGAGATCCTCATGCGAAAAGGGAACCCTGTAGATTGGGGGAGCGATTTCGGGGGCGATGAGGAGACCATACTGGCCCAGGAGCACGACCGCCCCGTGATAGTGCACCGCTATCCACAGTCGTGCAAGGCCTTCTACATGAAGAACGACCCGGCAGATCCCCGGCTCGCGCTCTGTATGGACATGCTCGCTCCGGAGGGATACGGCGAGATCATCGGCGGAGGGCAGAGGGAAGACAGCCTTGACGTTTTGCGCGGGAAGATCGAAGCACACGGCCTGCCCGAAGAGGCCTTCGGCTGGTACCTGGATCTGCGCCGTTATGGCTCGGTCCCCCACGCCGGTTTCGGGCTCGGAATAGAACGAACCGTTGCCTGGATATGCGGGCTCCATCATGTGCGCGAGACGATCCCCTTCCCCCGCATGATGGAGCGCCTGACCCCGTAAAAAAACAGCATGAAACAAGCCTATTCTGCATCACCTGTCAACCATTTCATTCAGTTTCTTTTTTTTCTGAAAAATATTCGAATAAACATGAAATAAATTCTCCCCCATCAGTGTCTAATCTTATTGTGAGGGGATCCTTGAAGTGAAGGGGATGAATCTCCTGGAAGTTCCATGAGGGGGAATAACTTGGAGACTCTGATGGAAGCCCAAATCCAAAAGAAGAGTGTCTTATTGCCTTATACAAGGCTAAAGCCCTCGGCACATCGCTCCCTTGCCCGCCCCAAACCTAAGACTTCCCGCAAGAGATACAATCTAAAAGGCCTGAAAATGGAGATGCAGATCGTGCTGGCGGAGATGCGGCGCGAGGTCCGGATCCGGACCCTCCTTCTCCAGGAGCTCTTGAGCGTGACAACCGCGGTCGAACGGGATCTGGTGGAAGATCTCCTCAAGAACAACAAGGAGACGATTACCGGGCTGGAGAGGCGCTGCAAGCGAATCCGGAAAGAGGCCCTCATCATGGGTGTCAGGCCGGAGGAGCTCGAAGCGCGCACCCTCGATCAGATCCAAATCCCCGCGTCGGCAACGGCCTTCACCCTCCGTTAAACAAAGCACAGGCAGCCGATCGTCGATATATCGCCTGGGGCCCTCCTACAGCAACACCCTCCAAGTTCCCGCTTTTCCTGCGCCTTTACTTTGTCGGGATGTGATAGCCGTAGTGCTCCAGAATGTCCGCACCGTAGCTTCGCAGTGCATAGGGATCGCTCTCGT
>CAZFWM010000208.1:0-8887 GCA_964522545.1 uncultured Thermodesulfobacteriota bacterium | reverse complement strand
CCCGGATTCCTCCACGCCCACATCGCCAACCTGTCCATCTGGTCGATGAACGGCAGGCCTGTGCCGAGCCGGCTGTTGATCGCCTCGATGAACAGGTTGGCGATGTGGGCGTGGAGGAATCCGGGCCCCGGGTGGAGATGGTCCCACGAGAAGATCCCGCCGAACTCACCCAGGTAGACATCCTGGGTGCACATCGGATCCTGGTCGATGTCGAGGAAGGGGCACCTGTCCTGGATGTATTCGCTGAAGTCGGCACAGGTGTATGTAAAGGGATATTCGCACTCGCACAGGTTCTCGCAGTCCGATTCCTCCTCCTCGCGCATTCTCTCTGAGAGCTCGAAGGTCTCCACCAGGGCGAGGTTGTTCTCGAAACCGGCCGCCACGACTCGCGGATCGGCGAAGGCTTCGTCGAACAGAGCCACGAGGTCATCGATCACTTCGTTAAAGGCCAGGATGTCCGGGAGGCTTTCGTCCCCCTGCCAGGAAGGCGCTATGGTGAGGTTGCAGATGTCGGCCAGAACGATGAGCAGGGGATTGTCCTCCGGCTTCGTGGCCGCATCGTCGGCCAGGATCTGGGCCAGGTCGATCTCCTCGATGTCGATGTATCCGTTGCCGTTGGCGTCCCCTGCGTAGGTGGGAAAGCCGAGCAGAGCATAGTCCGGGATCAGGTTTTCCTTGGACTGTCCGAAGTTCTCGAGATTGAATCGGATATACTGATACGTGGTGGTGAGGTCTTCGGTGTGGATGAACGGGACCCCCACGGCCCAGGCCGGTGCGTCCGGGTCGGCGTAGAACTCGCTCGTGATCAGGGTGAGGAGGCCGAAGAAGAGCTCATTCCTGAAGGTCTCGGGCGGCGGCGGGTTGAAGAGGGCCGAGTCGTAGGTGTAGTCAAAGGCTGTGATGATGGTCGGCGGGTCCTCCATCTCGGCGATCAGCTTGTTCACCGGGTCATTCGGCATGAGGTAGGGGAGAATTTTCCGCTCGAGCCGGTCCGGGTCGATGAGCATATCCTGGAGTATGTTGAATCCCGGCCCGACCTCGTAGGTGAAGCCGAAGAGCTGAACCCCGGGGACCGCGTAGTTGTAGACGTCGATGGTCGGGTCGGCCCGCATCCCGGAGAGAAGCCCCCCGCCCGAGAGGTATCCCGACAGGATATCATCGATGATGGGCATCGCGATATCGATATAGTCCGGAATCGAGAGGGTCCCGAGGAAGTCCGCCGGATTGCAGATCTCTCCGGGACCGACGTACACGTAGTCATCGAGGGCCGGGATGTAGCAGGGTCTCACCCCGTCGCCCACGAAGATCATGTCGGCTGTGGGAGTCATGGGGATCCCGCCGTCCAGGACCAGGGGGGATGGAAAGTAGGCGCCCGCCTCTCGGGCGATGAGGGCGGGGAGGCACTCGGTCTGCTCGTCAGGGTTGAAGCCGTTGCTGAAGATGCAGGCGCTCAGGCTGGCGCCGAGATTGATAATCTTGGAGAAGGCCTCGTCGTAATTAGGGAGGTAGTAAAGGCCCCGCTCTTGCCGGGCGACCTCCAGGGCTCCGGAGTAGATCACCAGGTCCTTGGGCCCGGGCTCCGGATGGCCCTGGGCCCGGCAGATCAGGGCCGTATCGTCGATCACCTCCGGGAAGACGCACCGTACGCCGCCCACCTCGACTCCCAGATCGCCCGCTTCGAGGGTCGAAAAGCCCTCCCCTTCCACCCGGATCCATTCATATCCGAAGGAAGATAGGGTGTCGGGAACCACACCGGTGATCTCCGGCCCGCACCCGGTGATCGAGATGATAAAGGCTGCCGCAATGATGGACCCCGTGCGTTTCATTATAATTCCTCCTTACGTTTCGCCATTGAAAAACAACGGCGAGTTTTGTTTTCCCTATTTCTCTAAGAAGAGCATTTTTTACCATGAGCATCGAAAAAAACGCAAACAGGATCAAGTTGACTTCCTTCGATTTTCTGTGTTATTGACCACCTCATCATCTTTTCATCAAATTTTTTCATAGATGATTTGACAGTATTCGCCTACCATGGAGAAGGCAATGAAAAAAACCGGCCCCATGATCATCGTCGCCATACTCGTCGGGCTCGCCGCCGCCCCGGCCGCGGGCAAAGAGATCTGGGAGGGGTCAGTCATAAAGATCGATCTCCCGGGATACTACAGGCTGAGGGCTATTTCGCTCGACGCATTCCAGCTCTATGGAACCCCGGCCGTTGCGAGCGAAGACGTAACCTTCGACCTCTACGACGATGTCTACGGCACCCAGAGGGTGCGCATCGAGCCGAAAGTGACCTTTTTCGACAAGTACGTAATGCACATCCAGGCGGACCTCCTCCATGGCCCCATATTCGGCAACAAGTCGAACCGCTATACCCAGGTCTTCGCTGAAGAACCTCGCGCCGAGCATGATGGATGGGACCTCTCAGAGGCCAGGATGAACCGGATATGGGCCGAGATCCCCCTGAAGTCCGGAACCCTCAAAGTGGGCCGCCAGGGATCGCAGTGGGGCCTCGGGATGCTCGCCAACGGGGGGGATGGATTCACCAATGACTGGGGCGATGCCTACTACGGTGATTCTGTGCATCGGATCCTTTACGGTACCAAGCCGATCTCGATCTTCCGCAAATTCTTAAAAATGAAGCCCCTCGAGGACGACCCGCTCACATGGGCCTTTGCATGGGACTGGAGCGTTCACAAGGACAGCAAGGCCAATGGCGTCGAGGACGAGGTCCAGAACTTCATCAACGCCCTGCTCTTCGATCGGGACTGGCTCACCCTGGGCTTCTATGCGGTTTACAGGGACCACGAGCACTTCGACCAGCTCATCCACGATCCCCGCTTCCGGCCCGACCCGGAGTTCCTGCGCGTCTGGGCCTTTGACGGGTACGGCAGCCTCACCCTGACCCCGTGGGACGACTGGGAGTTCTTCCTCTCGGGCGAGCTCGCTTTCGTCACGGGCAAGACCAACCTCTCCGTCTCCCAGGTCGAGCAGACCGTGGATGACCCGTTTCCGGAGAGCGACGTGCTCCAGCTCGGCTGGATCCTGCGCGGGGGCGCCAGGCTCACCCCCGGCGCACGATTCCTCCAATCCCTGGAGCTCAACGTCGAAGGGGGCTACGCCTCCGGCGATGACAACCCCGTGGATGATGAGATCCGTAACTTCCGGTTCCATCCCGACTACAATGTGAGCCTGATCCTATTCGAGGAGGTCCTTGCCGCTCAGAGCGCGGCGGCCGCCTATGTCCTCTTCGACAAGCTCGGCGAGTCGGGGCCGGTGCGCTCCATCGGGACCGACATGCTCGCTACGGATGGATCGGTGACGAATGCTATCTATGTAAAGCCCACCGTCAAGGCCTCATTCCTCGACGGGCTCGATGCGATAGCGAGTGTGTTGTACGCCCGTGCCGCCCAGAACATCGTGGACCCATACAACGATGTCGTGCTCGGGTCCGGAGGATACGGTGAATACAACGTGCTTGGGGGGCCTTCGGGCAACAAAGAGTACGGCTGGGAGGTGGATCTGGGCATCAGCTACACCCTCGAGTTTCCGGACTTTCAGACCCGGCTGGGCATCCAGTACGGACACCTTTTCCCGGGTGACGCCTTCACCGACGGGCAGGGCGATAAAATCGACGATATAGACACCATTCAGGGCCGGTTCACCCTGCTCTGGTGAGTAGCCTCAGGAGGATGAGATGAAATTCTTCGGAATCGGGATGGCACTGGCTGCCGCGCTCTTCTTCTCGGTCTCAGCCGAGGCCGGGGAGATGAAAAAGGGGAGATTCGCGGCGGGCCTCGAGGCCGGGTATTCCGTACCCCTTGCCGAGTTCGGCGATTTCTACGCCGGATCGTTCATCGTGGGGGCAAATCTCTCATACCGGCTCACCGAGGGCCTCTCGGTCGGTCTTGGGGTAACGACAGCCTTTGATCACCCGCCCGATTTCGACCCGGTGTCGGGCTCGGACTTTTCCGCCCTGATCCTGGGAGTGACGCCTGGAGCCGCCTATTCTCTGGACCTGCGCGAATCCCTCGCGCTTCGCATCGCCGTCAAGGGTGGGATCTACTACATTCGGGAAACCGCGGAGGCCACGGAAGTCGGAGTCCTCGAATCACCTGCGGAAGAGACATTTTCCGACTTCATTCAGATCGCCCGTACCGAGGACGCATGGGAGCTCGGCTTCTGCGGCGGCGCGGGCCTCGAATACTCTTTCGATAATAACATGTCTTTAGGCCTCAACCTCGACTACCACTTCATACTCACAGAAGACGATCCGACCCAGCTCCTCACCCCGATGCTGACCCTGGGCTACACCTTTTAAAACAGTCGAGACGACTGCTTCTACTCGCTCCAGAAGGAGCAGTGTGAGCAACCTTCGTGCTCTTCGAGGCAGCGGTGATCCTCGGTCTCTCCGGCGCTCCCCATAAGGACCCTTCCCCGGGTCTGGAAATAGCGGCCGATGAGATTGATCAGGTACAGGTCCACGTTGAAGGGCTTGGTCGGGGTCGGCGTGAAGAAGCCGTGCCTGTCCTCGGCTCCCAGTGCGTCGTCCCAGATCATGGCGTTGGGGAGCCTCAGGCTTGAGACGCCGGCCTCGGTCTCCACGCGGGTCTTGTGGCGCAGGGGCGGGGCTCCCATGTAGATATCCTCCAGATGGGCCGCATTGAACACGTGGGACTCGCAGTCCTCGTTCGGGTAGGTCCCCATAGAGCAATCATCATCCTGGCCCTCGCCCAGGTCGTCAGGATCGAAGTAAGCGCAGTTGTTCCCCGGGAACCTGTCGGTTCGGGCGACTCCCTCCAGGACCCAACCATCAATGAGGACCTGGTTGAGGGATTTGTTGTGATACTCGGGGTGCCGCTCATCATAGTCCACGATTCCGGCCGCACGGGCCAACGTGACCCCTGTGGCGGCCGGGACCTTCATGTCGCCGAGGGTGTGGACCACCAGGACATTGGACGTCCCCACGCCTTCCAGGGGGTCCATGAAGTAGTGCGGTGCGAAGTTGACCGGGTCGCTCGCGTCGAGCACCGTCTGGGCCAGGCCCAGGAGGCGCCGCATGTCCGGGCTCTGTCTCCGGTGCCCGAATCCTCTTGCCGTGGCCATGAACCGCTTCGACCACGTCTCCTCCCCTGTCGATCCGTCATAGATTGAAATCAAGAGCTCGTCGCCCTTATCACAGGGAATCGGGATCCGGAAGCCGGGGACCGGGTCCGGGAGGCCGTAGAGGGCGCTGAAGTCACTCACCCCTCCCACATCCGCCTCGCCGTTGCTCATGTTCCTCACGAGCACCACATCTCCCAGGTTCGGCGGCGGAATCTCGGCAATCCTGTCCAGGGTCTCATAGTTGCCCTTCAGGCGGTCGAAGGCTACGTAATAGCCTTCACCGGAGAATTGCTCCTCGTCGCAGAGCACGGTGACCCCGGTCTGCTCGCAGAGCTGCTCCCTGGGTCCGCCAACGACCAAGGGCCCCATCAGCTCGAGGAAGACCGCTTCCACCGCTCCCTCCTGGGTGGTCCTCAGCCCGACGTCGAACAGTCCGGCCCCGGCGCTGCTCGGCGCCGAGGCGACGAACCGCGGGTCCACGGCGATCTCGACCGCCGAAAAGAACCCCCCCATGGATTGGCCCATGGTGCAGAGGAGCCCTCCGGGCCCACCGAAGTCGATCACACCGTCGCAATTGAAATCGCCAGCAAGCTCCTGCACTCCGTCGCCGTTGAGGTCGTATTCCCACCGGGTGAGTCCATCGAAGGTCTCGAGTATCCTGGCGAACTGCATGTGGTCGACGATCGACTGGCGCACCATGTCCCTTGTGTGGAACGACTCTCCCGCCCAAAAGTCGGCCCCCGAGTCGGTTACTCCGTCGCCGGTGTGATCCACGGCGCGTCCCGCCTGGAAGCCCTGGCCGAAGAGCGGTGTATTCTCGAACTCCACGATCACACACTTTGCGGAATCTCCGCAGAGGTCGATCACCTCCTTTGGATCGTCGTAGTCCGGGCTGTACTTCACAAGGATCGGCGCCAGGAGTTGGCGCAGCAGCAACCTGTAGATGGGCCGCGGGATGATCCGCTGGAGCCAGTCGTCGAACCCTTCGTAGGGAGGCTCGCCGGGCGGAGGCTCCGGAGCGACCAGATCGAGCACGTCGGCCAGGCTGGCGAGCTCATTCTGCGGGCCGTGGCCCGCGGCGTCGATGCCCACGGTGGCGAACCCGAAGCGCGCCAGGGAGCCGGCAAAGCCGAGGGCCTCGAACTTGGACCCCGAGTAGCCGTGGTTGTAAAGGACCACGGGAAACGGTTCGTCGTCCTGAGGATACCAGCTCGGGATCACATCCTCGGGATCCCGGGCGAGACGGTCGGCCCGTCTCCTGGGCACGACGACCCAGAAGGTCACATCGTCGACATCCACCAGGGCTTCACCGGTCTGCCAGTCCATATGGAAGATCTCTTCTTCACCCGTAACGAAATAGGGTGAGCGGTAGCTCCCGATGATGAGATAGTCGGCATATAGATCATAGTCGCCGATCATCTTGGAGATCATCGGCACGAAGTCGCTGAAGCCGGTAAAATTCCCCAGGGTAAAGTAGGCCATGATGAGGAAGACCTCTTTGAGCCGCTCGATCTCGATGATATGGGTGTTCACGAAGGGCGGGTGGCTCTCGAAGTCGCCGATCACGCAGACCTCATGATCGAGGATGTGGTCGATCTCCGGGGGGAAGGACACGGGAAGCCAGGCGAAGGGGCCCTCACCGTCCAGCCCGCGGCGGATCGCCTCGAGGTCGCGCGTGATGCTCTGGGTGGTGAAGGTCCATGCGAAGGCCATGTCGTCCAGGGTGTAGCCGTGCCTGGGGAGGATATCCTCCAGTGGGCGCAGATGCTCGGTCTGGGCCGCGTGATTGACGTAGGGAAAGGGGGAGCGGACCGGCTCCATATCCCGGCCGCGCACCCCCTTCGTTATGACGACTGCGTATTCAGACTCCTGCTCGAGGGGCACGACCGGCTTGCCGATCAGGGTGTTCGTCTCGAACTCGTAAAACGTGATCAGCCCGTCCTGCGGGTCGTCGGGGTCGAAGGGGCTCCCTTCGTAGGCATCGCAGCACCGGTTGAAGCGATCAGGGTCGACCACATTGGGATGGTCGAGAACACCGTCGAAATCGGTATCCTCGCCCGGATCGAGAATACCGTTGCAGTGGCGGTCCGGATCACACGCTTCCTGGTCCGAGGCCGGGGCATCCTCCTCCTCGGTCTCGAGCATCAGGTTGGTGCCCATCCACCGGTAATCGAACCTGAAGTAGCTGAAGTCGATCTCCGGGGCCGGGGCCTCCTTGAGGGTCGGACGCCCTTCGAGGGCCAGGGGGAAATTCCCCCGTCCCAGATCCAGGGGGACCGCCTCGCCAAATTTCTCGGATTCGGGATTCAGATTGATCACCAGGATCGTGTCATTTCGCACTGTTCGCAGATCCAGCTCCTCGGTGAATCGCGCTGTGATGGGAGAGAAGGTCCCGAACCCGTTCAAGGTATTGATATTGTTCCGGATGGTCTCCTCCAGGTCGGTCGGCGAGGCCATGCGTACATTGACCCTCCGGCCGGTAACCGCGTGACGGTCATACACGGTGGCCAGATCATTGGGAAAGGGAATGTCCGGGACAGGATCGGCGATCGGGTCAAAGACGATCACAGGCCCACTGCCGGCCTGGGTTCGCCTCAAACCCTGGAGCTGCTTTCCTCCATCCGGGCATGCAGGAGCTAGGGTGATGAGGGCGAGCAGGACAGGAAGGCACACTTTTTTCATGATCGATCTCCTCCGAACATACCCGGCTTATCGTTGACCATAGATACAAAAGCGCAGGGAACCAAGAAAGTAACCAGCTAAATATAGGGGCGCAGCTGTAGTTTGTAAAGGTCTTAAATCAGCGACCACCGGTTCTACCGGTGGTATGAGGGAGGCCCAACGAAGGGGCCTGCGAACCTTCGCTCCCTCGTGTTTTCCCTGGTCGCTGATTGATGAATCCGTAACAATTCACTGGATTCTCTTCGACTCGTCTTTGCCTCTCTCGCTCGAAATGGTGGAACTTTGACTATTCCCACCGGCAGATCCGGTGGATTGTTACGGATTCATTGACAATTCGTGTCCCTCCACACATGAATTTGTTACATACTTGGTTTTTGAATACCCGGGTCTTGCTTATTGCTATACTGGATCTCAGCTCGTCCGTATTTTGCCTGTGCCAGCGAATCTTTAATGATTTCATATGGTTAAATTAATTTAAGCAGTATGAAGGATGTATTGTCACGGGTGGTATGCTTCTTGCAATGGCTCTAGGGTGTGGAAGGAAGTTTACTCTCCTCTTGGGAAAAGGAGTATAATATGAACCGGCTGTTCTATTTTCTTGCCAGGAATGAGAGGGCGCTGTTCGTCGTTCTATTCCTGATTGCCGCAATACTGTCGATTGTCTTGCCCGCGGTGGTTATACCTAAGCTCAATCCTCTTATGGATTTCGTTCCTGGTTAATCCAACGCCTGGGTCCTGAACTCGATGAAGTATTCTTTTAGGTGCAATTGACTATTACAAATCTCTGAGTCATAACGAGGCGGTGTGTTCCGGCCCAAGCGGCCTTCGCGCCGCCTTTTTTTTTACGAGGGCATCAATCTTACCCTACAAAAAACAAAGCCCGGTAACGAAACCGGGCTTCCTGTGGAGCGGGAAACGGGAGTCGAACCCGCGACCCCTACCTTGGCAAGGTAGTGCTCTACCACTGAGCTATTCCCGCATTATTCCAATAGAACTTTTATCATCTAATTTAATTGCCTTCAATTGTCAAGCCCCACGAACCCCAACGCAGGGCCTCGGACAAAGTCCGGAGTGAGGGGCGGGGGAGGCTCTCGGGTGG
>CAZFWM010000207.1:0-12937 GCA_964522545.1 uncultured Thermodesulfobacteriota bacterium | reverse complement strand
GCTTGACCGGTCGCCATAGTGGGGCGGAAATAGGGCATTTAATCCGAATTAAAGGAGTTCATGTCACAATCCTGATTCTTATCTGTCTAATAAAGAGTAGGGGATTTATGAAAGAGTAGGGATTGAAGGGAATGGAGATAATGAGCAATTCGGGTTAAAGGAGAGTTCGATCATGGACTTCTTAGAAAAATTTATGAAACAGGCCCTGGAAAGTGAGTCGCCCATGCCCCGACAGGGGCCGGGCCCGGACTGTCCGGGAGAAGAGGGTCTCGGCTGCTTTCTCGAAGGAAGCGGAACAGAGGAAGAGCGGACGATCATAGAGAGTCATCTTGCAGGTTGCGAATACTGTCTCGACACGATCGAAATCTACCTGCAAGCCCATGCGGCTCCGGAGGAGGTTCCGGCCCTGTCTCCTGAAGTCCGTGAGGCTGAAGAGCAGATCCTCCATGAGGTCGCTGCCACAGCCGCACCGCAGGAGGACCCTGCGACTACTCACAGAGCCCCGTCCCACACACGGCTGAAGGCTCGATCGTCCACTGCGAATCGGCTTCTCGCACGGATTCGACTCGCCCTCGACGATGCACTGGACCGGCTCCGCATCGTTCCTCAGCCCTCGTATGCCTTTGCCACCGTGGCCGCTGCCGCCCTTGTCTGCCTGGTAGTCCTCACAAAGTTCACGACCGGCCCCCTCACAGGACCGAATTCTCTCGACCTCAGCGCATTCGGCGTGCCTCAGGCCGTTGTTCGGTCGCCCGGGGCGGAAAGTGAAACTATGGTTGCGGGCGTGGTCGGCCGTGACGATTACCTGCGGATCGATATCCCCCTTGCCGATCCTTCGGGCCGCCTGACAGGATTGTTTTTCGATGCGTCCGGGGCCCCGGTCGAAGTGATGAAGATCGATTTTGTGGAAGGTGGGTCTGCCAGCTTCACCGTCTCCACGGACCGCCGGGAGGCCGAAGTAGGCGTGGATGTCGGGGAGACCTCCATCCTTGTGGAGGCCAAGGCCTCGCGCCTGCTCGGCGATCGATACGGCCTCATTAGGATCCTGCTGGTGCTCGAGAAAGATCCGCCCCGCGAGGGCATGGCCGAAGAGCTCATTCAGGAGGTAAGGGGCGCCGGCGACCGGCCCGAACAATGGGAGGAGGTCGTGCTGGAGTGGGGGAAGGGAAAAATCAGGCACTATGGGCTAGACGAGATAGACTACCGGGCCGGAGGAGAGATGCCCTGAGCCCGTCGGTTCCTCCCCGAATCGCGGCGGTTCTCGCCATCGTCCTGCTGGCGGGTGGGTCCGGGTGCCACCGCGCCGACAGAGAGCTTGCCGCAGGCGAGAGATTTCTGGAACAGGAAGCCTATTGCGATGCCCTCGAATCCTTCGAAAGGGCGATGGAGGCCCTCGGCCGTAAGGGCAACCCCGCTCGCACCGCCCGCGCCCACCAGGGGATGGCCCAGGCCCTCCAGAAGATCGACCGCCGCATGTCGGCCCGATGGCACGCATTGCGTGCCCTCGAGCTCTACGGTGAAACAGGGGACGATTCCGGAAGGGCGGATTGCTATCGGGTCCTGGCCCGGATCGAGCAGCGTTGCGGCGAGTTCGCCGAAGCGGCCGAGCAGATCCGACACGCCATACGTATCGACGAGGCCCTGGCCGACCGGGCCGGGCTCGCCAGGGATTCGATCCTCCTGGCCAATGCCCTACTCTTCAAGGGCGATTGCCGCCGCGCGGACGAGGGGTATCGCGCCGCCCGGAGCGCCTTTCAGGCCCTTGGCGACGAGAAGGGCGAGGGCAACAGCCTGCTTGGGCTCGGGATGGTGAGCCGCGAAGTAGGGGACTGGGACCGTGCCATGGAGCACTTTTCCACCGCACTCGAGAAATTCGAAAGGACCGGCTACCGCCTTGGGGTTTCAAAGGCCCTGAGCAACCTCGGCGCCACATCTTTGCGCATGGAGCAGCACGATCAGGCACTCAGCCATTACCAGCGCGCCCTGGAGATCAGAAGGGCCCTTGGGGACAAAGGCGGCGAGGCGCTCATTCGGCTGAATACAGGCGAGATCCATACGGTCCGCGGAGCCTTCGATAAAGCCTTCGAGGAGGTCTCCCGTGGGCTCGAGCTGGCCGAGGAGGTCGGCAACAGTCGCCTTGTCATCGTGGGGCATTGGCACCTTGCCGCGATCCGTCGGGGCCTGGGAGATCCGGCCGGAGCGCTCGGTCATTATGACCGGGCCGAGCTGATCGCCGCCGGTCTCGGCGACTTCGACCTACGATGGGACCTCTCCATCCGGAAGGGCCTTGTACTCGATGCCATGGGAGAGATGGCCGGAGCGCTGGAGAGATTCCTGGAGGCGATTCGGCTGATCGAAGACACGCGCAGCCTCCTCCGGCTAAAGGAGTACAAGGCCGGCTTCATGGAGAACAAGATGACCGCCTACCGCCGGGCCGTGGACATTTACGAGCGGTCCGGAAGAGCAGAAGAGGCCTTCGCGATCATGGAGCGGGCGCGGGCGCGGGCGCTGCTCGACATGATCGGCATGAAGGTCCACCTGTACTCGCCCGCCGAGGGGCCGCTCAAAGAGGCGATGGCCGAGCTCGATGCCGAGGCGGCCGAGCTCCAGCACTCCATTGCGGTGGAAGAGAAGAGGCCGCCCGAGCGCCGTGCCCCCGGGCTCCCGGAGTGGAGGGAAAAGCTTGAGCGGCTCAAACACCGCAAGGAGGACCTACTTCTCGAGGCGGAACGGGCCACCCTATCCGCTGCCGGGACCGGACGGGAGCCCCTCGGCATACCCGAGCTGCGCCGCTTCCTGCCTGCCGATACGATCCTCCTGGCACACTTCGTCCTGGACGACCGGCTCCTCGTTGCCATGGTAAGTCGACGGTTCTTCCGCCTCGCCCACGCCCCTGTCGGCGCCGCCGAGCTGCGGGCCGAGGTAGAGGCGTTCATCGATCTCATCACGGCCAGGGCACCTATGAAGGAAGTGGACGGGGCGGCCGAAGCTCTCGGCAGGCACCTGCTCGGCCCGGTTTCGAGAGAGCTCAAGGGCGCCGGGGAGAGCAGGCTCGTCCTGATCCCGCACTCCTTCCTCCACTTTCTGCCGTACACCGCTCTGCGCTGGGCCGGAAAGTACCTTGCGGAGACCTTCGAGATCGTCCGTGCCCCGAGCGCATCGATCTTTGCCTCACGGCTGGCCGAGCCGGGTGCTGATGCGACGGCCGCGCTCGAAGGGACGGCCGGGCCGGGCACCGCCCCCGCGGCTCTCGTCTCCTGGAACCCCAGGTCCCGTCTCAAATTCGCCGCCAGGGAAAAGGAGGCGGTGCGTCGGCTCCTCCCCGGCGCCGCAGTAGCAACGCGTGAGGCGGAGGTGAAGCGGCAGTGCCGGGGCTCCGATCTCCTTCATTTTTCCGTGCACGGCGTCCAGGACAGGGCAAACCCCATGTTCTCCTATCTCGAGCTCGAGCCCGGCGAGGGTGAGGACGGGCTTCTCGAGGTCCACGAGATCTTCGACCTGGGCCTGGATGCCTCGCTGGTGGTGCTCAGTGCGTGCGAGCCCGGTCTCGCCCGGCTCACGGCAGGCGACGAGCAGGTAGGCTTTATAGAGGCCTTCCAGTATGCGGGTGCCCGAAGCGTGCTCGCCACTCTATGGAAGGTGAGCGACGCCTCGACCGCCCGGTTCATGGAGCAATTTTACACGCTCCGGAGAGATCGCTCCCATGCTGCGGCACTGCGGGCGGTACGCAGCCAATTCGCTCGGCCCACCCCCTCCGGTGAGCCGGATTACTCCCATCCGTACTACTGGGCTCCTTTTTTGTTGACGGGAGTAAATTAATTGAGTTATAATAATTACTTATAGAACGCTCAACTCTGCTTGGAAAGGAGGAGGCCCGTGCTCCGAAGAATCAGAAAAAATTGGATTGCACGATTTCGACTGACGTTGCTGGTGATAATGGCCGTGGTCACGGTTCCGTTTCTGGGAGGGCTCGACTTCGAGGACGCGGAGGAGGCCGCCCAGAGCCGGGAGGAGATGGAGCGGGGCAAGTGTTACAACTGCGACCCCCCTGAGATCTACGACTTCGATGAGACGGCACAGGAGGCCACGCTCCGGACCGATGACCAGTCGGCGGGCGGGTTCACCCAGGCGCTTCTGGCCCTGAGCTATTTCGCCGGCATGGTAAAATCATACGTCTCAGGCAATCCCGGGTCAGGGTACGCCACGACATTCATGCAGTCGGATTCAGCATCGGCCCCCAAGGCGGACTGGTTCTACAAGGTCCTTCTTGCAGAGCCGTACGATCCGGCCATGGATGTGGGGATCGCCCTGAGAAAAGTGGACGAGCCCGCCTCCCCGCAGAAAGGGGAGGAGCAGCTGTGCCCTCAGTCGGTACCCAACATCGACGGCTCTTTCATCGGGATCGGTACGGAAGTGAGGGTGGCCATCATGGAACGCTTCGAGATATGCCGTACGCAGTATCACATGAGCTGGCGGGAGTGCCACTATGGGCTTGACCCCCCATTCCCGCCCATGATCCGGTTAGTGAAAATTGACGTGCCCGATCCAACGGGCTGCCTGCCGTCGGTCCAGTATGATGTGTGCGCCGAGGTGGGCGATGTGATGATGGAAGAATGGTAGAGAAGAAAGGAGGGACCCAATGCTCTTGAAAACGAGAATGAAACAGATCGTCAGCTCCCAATGGATTCTGATCGCTTCACTGGCACTCGCAGCGATCATGCTGCTGGGAGGATACGTACCCGGGATCCTGGAAGCGTTTATGCTGGACAAATGTTACAACTGCGATCCCCCCGAGATCGTCGGAATCGCCGAAACCAGCCACGAGGCCACGCTCTGGACGCCGAACCAGGGAACAGGTGGATTCTCCCAGCAGGTCGTGGACATGAGCTACTTCGCCGGTCTCGTGGAATCGTACCAGGTCGGCGATCCCGCTTCCGGCACCGCCTCAACCTTCAACCAGTCGGTAGCCGATACTGCCACGATCTCGGATTGGTACTTCTTGGTCGCCCTGGCGACGACCTACCAGGCGGGTCAGGATTTCGGGCTCTCCCTACGGAAAGTGGACGAGCCCGCCAACCCCTCCAAGGGTGACGAGAAGGCCTGCCCCCTCGATGTCCCGGACATAAGGGGCGCCCACATCGAGATCGATCCCGAAGTGAAGACCGAGATTATGACGCGTTTCGAGCGATGCCAAAACCTCTACGACAAGAACTGGCGGAAGTGCCACTACCAGGAACAGCCTGGGGAACAGCCCCCGGAAGAGCCGTTGATCAAGATGGTCAAGTACTATGTGCCGAGCGGGAGTGAGTATATTCTGTACGACGTGTGCGCCGAGGTGAGCGATCTGGAGATCCCCTATACCCTGAGGATGGGGGCAGAGTACCAGGAGGACACGCTCAGCCTGGACTTCAAGATAGGAATGCCGGGATCGGCCACGTGGGCGACTCTCCTCATTCTGACGACGCCGACGGTGCAGGTCATCCCTCTCTGGATCGTCACAATTCCGGTGCTCGATCCCACGGAACAGATTCCTGTGGATTTGCCGATGTCGGGCAGCGGGTGGATCGGGATCTGGAGCGGCCTGTTTCCGACCGCAGGTCCCGCAATTATGCAATTTCAATGGGTGAATACGACCTGAAAAGGCCGGTCGACAGTCAAGAGTTGAGAGTCGAGAGTAACCTACTTCTCACTCTCGACTCTTGACTCTCAACTCTTGACTGGCCTGAAGCAGGGCGACGATCGCATCAGCCGTTGCAGCCGGGCTTCCCTCTGCGTCGATCACGTGGTCCGCGGCGGTATGGTACAGGGGAAGGCGGTCGGCGAGGACTTCTCCGACCTCATCGACGAAGGACTTGGTACCCGTGAGCGAGGGGCGCTCATCGCCCTCCTCTATGCGGGCCACGATGGTCGGGACCCCGGCTTCGAGAAGAAAGACCGGCCCAAGGCCGCGAAGGGCGTTGACGTTCTCGGGGCGAAGGACCGCCCCCCCGCCCGTGTCGACGATGAGCCCGTCAAGGCCGGTGAGCCCTGAAATGACCTCCGACTCCAGGTCCCGGAAGCGTTCCCACCCATGTCGCTCCACGATCTCCGGGATCGAGGCACCCGAAATTTCCTCAATCCTCTGATCCGTTGCGAAGACTTCCAGGGAAAGCCTTTTGGCGAGCAGCCCGGCCACGGTCGATTTGCCCGTTCCCCGGTATCCGATGAGAACGAGGTTCACGCCCCTCCCTTCCCGCCCATGCGCGACTCGATGGCGGCCCGCATCACCTCACGCGGAGCCGGCGCCCCGGTCCACAGCTCGAACTGCGCCGCTGCCTGGCAAATGAACATCTCGATCCCGGACAGGGTCTTGAGCCCCCTGGATTCGGCCTCCTGGAGCAGGCGTGTGCGGAGTGGATTGTAGACGACGTCGAACACGAAGAGTCCCTGTCCCATCAGATCCGCCGGCACCAGGCTCTCATCCGAGCGCGGGTCCATGCCGACCGGCGTACAGTTGATCAGGGCGTCCGCTCCTTTCATCGCCCGGGCCAGAGCATCCTTTGAAAGGGATCCCCCACGGGTCGGGCAGGAAGTCCTTTCTCCGAGGTCCTGGACGAGGCGATCGACCTCGGGGGTCTCGATTCCCAGAATCCCGAGCACCGCAGGCTCGGCCTTCGCGGCAAGGGTGAAGGCGATGCCCCGGGCGGCCCCTCCCGAGCCCAGGATCAGGACGCGCCTTCCTGCCGGGTCGAATCCTGCACCGCGCATCGCATCGAGCGCCCCATCGCCGTCGGTGTTGTAGCCGACCAGGGCGTCCCCCTGGTTTGCGATCGTGTTTACCGCCCCGATTCTCTCGGCCCCTTCGTCGAGCCTGTCGAGGTGGTCGATGACCGAGACTTTGTGAGGAATGGTCACGCTCGCGCCCTGCACGTTCAGAGCCCGCAGCCCGGCCACGGCGGGCCCGACCTCTTCGACCCGGAAGGCCACATAGGCGTAATTCAGGTCGGCGGCGTGGAAAGCGGCATTGTGGAGCGCCGGGGAGAGGGAGTGCTCAACAGGATTGCCGATCAGAGCGCAGATCTTTGTCGCGGCGTCGATCTCCATAGCATCCCCGATCCCCATGGCATCCCCGATTCCTTACTTATCCCAAGGGGCTCCGCTGCTCCAACAGCCGCTTGAAAAGGGGCGTGCTTCCGCCCGGCCCCGAGGGTTCGGAATCGATCGTTCGGGCGAGCACCTCGATGCACCGGCTAGCCGGAGAGTTCGGATAGACTTCGAGCAGCGGTTTTTGCCGAAGGATGGCCCGGGAAACGGCCTCATCCCTTGTGATGAAACCACAGTAGTCGAGCCGTATGCCGAGAAAGCGATCTGCCACGTCACGGATCCGGTTGAAGATCGCGCCTGCCTCGACCTCTCCCTTCACGAAGTTCAGGAGGATCTTGAAGTCCCGGCGGTCGTGCTTCTGCGACATCACCTTGATCATGGCGTAGGAGTCGGTGATGGAGGTCGGCTCGGGGACCACCACCAGGATCATGTCGTCGGCCACGAGGTTGAAGTAGAGGACGTTGGAGGAGATCCCGGCCCCGGTGTCGAACAGGATGTAGTCAAAATTCCGCGCGAGCGCCTCCAGCCCCTTTCCCAGCACGACCTTCTGATCCAGGCTGAGGTGGGTGAGCTCTTCCAGGCCGCTTCCGGCCGGGAGGATGTAGATCCCGCCCGGAGCTTCCAGCATGATCTCCGACAGCTTTTTCTTCCCGTCCAGAACGTGCTGGAAATTGTACTCGGGGGTGAGGCCCAGGAGGATGTCTATATTGGCGAGCCCGAGATCGGCGTCCCAGATCAAGGTCTTCCGCCCGGCGCGGCTCAGGGCGATGGCAAGATTCACCGAGATGTTGGACTTGCCCACGCCTCCCTTGCCGCTGGAAATCGAGATCACCCGGGGTTGCCTGTTCATGCCGTCACCCCTGATCCTCGATCCGGTCGAGATCGCTCAGGATGCCGAAGAGGTTGGAGCGCTCGCTGGTGGAGACCTCGCTGTGCCGCACGGCATCCATGTCGGCCTGGTCGTACACGATCCGGTTCCTGCCCTCCGTCTTGGCCTGGTAGAGAAGAGCATCGGCGCGCTTGACCAATTCGTCCGCCCCTTCATCCTGCCCCGCCCGGAGCTGGGCTAGCCCGGCGCTGAATGTGATGTAAACCGGATCCTCACCGCACGGGAAGGCGGTCTCTCTGGTCACGTTTTTCAACTTCTCGGCCACGAAAAAGGCCTGCTCGATTTGCGTGTTCGGCAGAAGAACGGCGAACTCCTCCCCTCCGTAACGGACCGAAAGGTCGGAGAGTCGCAAGGTGTTCCTGAGGATATCGGCGAACCCCTTCAGGACCTTGTCGCCGAAGGGGTGCCCATAGGAATCGTTGATCTTCTTGAAATGATCGAGATCCACCATGATGAGGGTCAGGGGATGTTCGAAACGGACGGCCCGTTTGACTTCAACCTGGATCTGCAGGCGGAAGTACCGGTGGTTGTAAAGGCCTGTGAGCCCGTCGCTCAAGGAGAGGTTGCAGAGTCGGTCGATCACCTCCTGAAGGCCGGCCGTGGTCTCTTCGATGGCCGCTCTTCCGTCCGTGAAGCTCACGGATCCGAAGGAGCGGGAGACCGTCTCGATGGCATCCTTCAGGTTCAGGTCGGCCAGGGAGACGATGTACCCCTCGCGCATGCGCATGAGTACCTCTTCGATGCGCGCGATCACAGACGAGCAGCGATCGGAATCCGAGTCGCAGGCCTCCATGGCCTGCTTCAGATCGGATACGCCCTCCTCCAAGAACTCCATGGTTTTTTTATCAGCATCCATGCTTTCGACTCTTCAGTTGTGGTTTCTGAAAGTCTAGATACGTTTCAGGGACATGTCAATGGAATCTCCGGTCCATAGGCTGTTTTTTGTTGTCTTACTCTCTCTTTGGTCCCCTTACAGCCACGGAATGGCAAGCTCCCAGGGGCAGAAGATCTGGACGTTGATGTCGTAGTTGTCCTCCAGGATGAGGACGTTCTCGCCTGCCACGTAGTAGTTGAAGCCCATCGCGAGGGTCGCCGGGATCCTGAGGGGAAAGAGGCCGATCGTGGCCTTGGCCCAGAACTCGTACCGGTGCGCCTTGCCGACCATCTCGAAGGCGTCCACGAGCGCCTGGAACTCGGGGAGCTCTTTTCCGCTGGAGTCGTACCCTTTGACATCGGAAGACTCGAAGTACATTCCCTGGATTCCGCAGCTCACGGGGAACCACCAGGCAAAGGTCGGCGCGAGCTGGACTACCCACCTGAGCTGCCCGCCGGGCCGGTAGGCGAGGTCCCCATCGAGGTCGCTCAGGTCGGGGAAGTATTTCGTGATATCTTCCGCATCCAAATAGAGAAAGGAAGGAGCGCTTTCCGAAGTCAAAAAGTCCAGGAGACCCACAAGCTCTTCATTCGGTTCTGAGAAGGTCGACGGCGCGGGGCGGTGGTGCTCGAAGAAGTAGGCCGCGTAGGTCTCCACGGAGAGGACGAACCACTGGTATGGTTTGGGCGGGCGGATGTCGAGGATGTGGCCGACCTCCAGGCTGTAGGAGCCGAGGCCGATGTCGATCTCCGGCCCCAGGGCATAGATGAGGGAGTTGTCCGCGTCTGCGATCCTCCCCGTGGGGAGTCCCACCTTGATGCCCGTGGCAAAGGAGAAGCACTCGGTGCGCCAGTAGTTCCAGGCAATGGCCAGCGCAATGTCCCCGATCTCCTGCTTCGCCCCCTTCACGTTCAGGTTCGGCCTCGGCCTGCCCAGGGCCTCGAAGGAAAGCCAGAGCGCCTCGAGGGCCACGTCCGGGTCGGAGTCATACATGGCGGGTCTTCGGAACTGAGGGATATGGTCCATATCCTTGTAAAACCTACGGAGGGCGTTTCCGAGAAGCGTTCCAGTCAATCCCGACAGAGGTGTAAACTTGATGTCGAAAGAGGGGGTGATCTCCTGAAAGGGAACCTCCATGACCATGGCGATGTCGTTGGTGATGCCGTAGAAGAACTGGAACTTGTGCCCCGACCCGGTCCCGGAGAGGCCGAAGTCGAGCTCGCTTCCGAGGATATCCAGGGGCTCCACCGCGTCGACCTTGTCGCCCTTGTCGTTGAACCGCTTGTTACACCGTACCCAGTTGTAGGTGTATTTGAAGGCCAGTATCCCCCTGGGAGGGAAGGTGGTGTTCCCCCACTTGTCCATGGCCTGGACCTCGGCCGCCTTCTTGTCGAACTGGTTTTTATACGCCTCCCACCAGGTCGCATCAGCTCCCCGGGGTGCGGCAAGCAGGGTGAAGACCAGAGCTGCCAGGATCATACGTGCTGGAATTCTTCGAGCCATGGATGACCTCCATCAACGAAGTTCTGGGCAAAATTGCCGGCTTTGAGGGGTGAGGGACGAAAAGCGGCATATATATAAAAAATGCAGACCATGCGACTTATTGAATAGCATGGAAAGGAGCCCGGAGTCGGCCGGATCGGTGAAAAATCCACGATCTGAAGCTGCAATGCTTTGATAATTCAATGGAATTCCTGTAGCTGCCTCTCATGCTGATTCTTATGTGTTTTTTGGCACCCTATTTGCTAATAGTGAGAGGTAGATTCACTTTCCAGGCGCCGGCAACGACCGAAGCCTGTTGTCATAAAATTTTATGTTTTGCTGGATTGTCCAGCGCCTCAGGGACGAGACCACCTGCTCCACCGCTAGGTGGTCTTTTTTTTTGTGATCAGTGGGGGCGGGCCCATGTGTCCGCCGTACAGCATTTTTCGGGTTTGGGCGGGGTCGGCCCAGGGGTCGGCCCTTACTGTATTTTCCGGGTTCCCTTCGCTCCTCGAGCATCATTGTTGGTCCGGGAGCAGCCGAGGCAGTATCTCCCCGGCCTTTCCCGGGAGCGAGACAGAGGCCATCGGGGTGAGAGCAGTGGGTCTCACATTGACCTCGACCACGAGCGTCCGGTCCCTCGGCCCCCGCAGAGCCCAGTCCTGGATGTACCCGAAGACCGCTTCGGTCCCGATCACCAGCGTCACGTCTATGGGCCCGGCTCGCATCCAGCGCTCGACCTGACCCACGGTCTCGTGGGGCAGGGCCTCGCCGAACCAGACCACGTCGGGACGGAGCAGGGCCCCACAGGAGCACCTGGGGGGCAGGGGGTGGACCGGGACGTCCCTGTACTCGGTCACCGTCCCCTCCACAGCACACCGGACCCACCATATCCTGCCGTGGATGTGAACCGGCGAGACGCTTCCGGCACGCTCGTGCAGGTCGTCCACATTCTGGGTGACGAGCAGCACATCAGGCTTGTCCCGCTGGAGACGGGCTATGGCCCGATGCGCCGGGTTGGGCTCGGCCTCGGCGATGAGCCGGCGGCGGTAATCGTACCATTCCCAGACAGTCTCGGGATTGGAAGCGAACGCCTCGGGCGTTGCGAGCTCCAGGGGATTGCGCTCCCTCCACCACCCGCCGGGAGAGCGGAACGTGGGGATCCCGCTCTCGGCCGATACGCCGGCCCCCGTGAGAATGAGGATCCGGCCGGCCTCGTCGAGTCTGGATCGTACCGATTCGATGTCGCTCATTTGATCATAGGTCGGGCCGTGCCCGACGACTTGGCGGGCCATGCCCGCCATTTTTCGCGAACCCTAGAGCGGGTACTTGAAGAGCTCCAGCCCTTCGGGAACGTCCGCCTTTTCCTGATAGATATCCCAGTAATAGGCTCTTGCCTCACCGAGCTTGCCGAACAGGTCGTGGTCTCTGTCGGACTCGTGGAGGGCGATGGTCCCGCCGCTCCCATCGACCAGCAGGAGCCTGTTACACCGGTTCAGAATGCCAGCCGTGCCGATGCTGCAGATCGTGACGAGCTCTTTGGCCCGGACGCGGTCGATCAGCTCCCCGTACGTGATGTGTCGCTCCTCGACGGTTGTGTCCATCTGCCTGAGGATCGTCACGATTCCGGCGATGGTCACAGACGGGAGGATGAGATTGCTCTCGGGTATCTTGATGACCGTGCCGTCGGCCAGCGCGATGAGGCAGCAGGAGGTGTCCCATTCGGTTATATAGCGATCTTCGAGCTTTTCGTGGGGCCTGTCGTCCAGAAAGAGGGCCGAGGCGGCCTCCGGCATGATTCGTTTGGCCTCGTCAACCGCTTTGATGCTCATGAGGTAGTTCACGCCGAGCTTCAGGCACCCGGTGCCGTTCACGCCGACCGCCCTCACCAGATTCGGTACGACGACGCCGCTGAATGGCTCACCGAGGTAGCGGTCGTACCTGCAGGCCACCGCCCGGATCGAAG
Source organism: uncultured Thermodesulfobacteriota bacterium (assembly GCA_964522545.1). Taxonomy (GTDB): domain Bacteria; phylum Desulfobacterota; class DSWW01; order CAZFWM01; family CAZFWM01; genus CAZFWM01. The sequence goes on along the minus strand of CAZFWM010000207.1, from coordinate 643 downwards.
GCCGCTGCGGGAAGGTGACGCCGATGGACTGGTCCTCGTCCACCGTAAAGGGTCTCAGGTATCCCTGGGCGCCGAGCTCGGCCATCTCGGCCAGGAATCCCCTCATCTCGGGTGCCTTGAAGAACCTGTTCACGAAGATGTCCACCATCTCGTCGACAGAGGGGACCATGTGCTTCTGGTCCCTTCCCAGGTTGAAGTCGATTCCCCGCTCAAATCGCTGGAGATTCTTATCCAGGTTCAGAAAGAGGATCTCCAGCTGCCCGTCCCCGGCGTTTTTGCAGAAAAAACGTATGCCTTCAAAGGCGAGGAAGAGCCCATAGTGAATGGATCGAGTCACCGCAAAGACCTGTGAGTCCGGCTCGAGGAGGTCGAATTGCCTGTCTTCGAGGAGATACCGCATTTGGCCCGGGGCCCATTTGACGCCTTCGAATCCTGCCATGAGTTGCCTCCGATTCTAGTAGAACATTCAGGATATTTGTCCATCATCGAAATATGCAAAGGGTACAAAATCTTCCGGACAAAAGCAATAAAGAGCACAAACGCCTCTCGCTGTTGCCCCGTGAATGGAAACGAGATAATTTATTTGCCTAGGAAAGGGCTATCCACTTTACTGTACCACCGAGTTGTGCTAAATTCGCGGCAT
>CAZFWM010000206.1:0-12980 GCA_964522545.1 uncultured Thermodesulfobacteriota bacterium | reverse complement strand
CATGCCGCGAATTTAGCACAACTCGGTGGTACAGTAAAGTGGATAGCCCTTTAATATAATTTATAGCACATTCTCCCATGCCATGAAATAGTCCCGCACCACATCTGCCGACGGCTTTCTCTCGCCGCCGACGAACATGGCCCAGAACTGCTCGACCACGAACGGCTCGCCGAGAGGGGGATCGATCGGCTCGGACGAGGAGTATAAGCTCAGATGGGAGTAAAGGTCCACCCCCGCCTCGTAGGCCGACGGCAGCGCGCCCTCTGCGAACTCGGCCTGCCGGGCCTGGGAGAAGCCGAGAGGCGAACGGTATCATTCCCCGCCTGTTACCAAAAGACATCACTGCTCGAACCTGCCGGTATTAACCCATTCCAGATCAGTGGCCTGGGCCCCTTGTGCGGTAAAAAGGCCGGTATAGAGCCCAATCCATCCTAGCCCTGGGATGGGGAGTGATATCGTCGGCAGACTGGATGGGGGACTGATCGGCGGCAGCGTAATGGTCCAGAGCGGAATGACCTGTATCCCCGAATATGTCAAAATCAGATAATTCGCCCATGAGGTCGTCTCCGACGTACCTAGGGCATAGTCCAGGTTGAGCAGTCCCCATTCGTAGGAAGCATCCAGTTCCAGTGTGAATGCGACATACTCATCCGACCCCATGTCGATCCCGTCTCCCTGCGGTCTCACATCGCCATCGATATCTGTGTAAACTCCGGCGTCCGTCCCCGCATCAATACAGGGAGATCCCTCAATGAGGTGGTAGTCTCCTGCTCCGGCGAAGCGAGGATTGTGGTCGATATTGCCCTCCTGCCAGATCAGAGCGCAGCCCGCTTCGACATAGGCGGCAGCCTCTCCGCCCTGGACATCGCTGTAGCTGACGGTGAGGCTCGAAGGAAATCTCTCTGTTCCGATAAAGATCTCCGATCCCGCTCTCTGATCTTTCGTATTCCCCCACAGGATGCAGTTTGTGATCGTTGGGTGGGAGTGGAATTCACAGCATATTCCCCCCCCATATTTGAAAGCGCCGTTTCCAGAGATCGTGCAATTCGTGATCGTCGGGCTGGACCCGTAACAGTAAATCCCACCTCCGCCCCAAATCGCGCTGTCAACAAAGTTCGTCTCGATCGTGCAGTTCGTGATCGTAGCAGGGGAGCCTATCGTACAGCTGATTCCTCCGCCCTGGCTCGCGTCGTTTTTCGAAATCGTGCAGTTCGTGATCGTCGCGACGGAGGCGAGACAAATGATCCCGCCGCCGCTATAGTCAACGCTGTTTTTTGAAACCGTACAATTTGTGATCGTCGCGCTCGAAAAAGCAGAACAAATCCCTCCGCCGTAGTCGGAAGCGCCGTTGAGCAATATCGTACAGTTCGCTATCGACGTGACGGAACCGTCGCAATAAATTCCGCCGCCGTCGTAACCGATATTCTCGGTTATCGTGCAGTTTGTGATCGTCGAAAAGGCGTTTTTGCAGTAGATCCCTCCTCCCTCATGGGCGTTATTCCCGGTTATTGAACAGTTCGTGATCGTCGCGTCGGAGGAATTCATGCAGTAAATCCCGCCGCCTTCGTATGCGTCCCCATTTAGAATTGTGAATCCGTCGATGACGGCCTCCCCCGAGGTAACGCCGCTCAATCTCACCGCCGACTCGGCCTGGTTCCCGTCGATGATCGTTCCTTCGGCTCCCGACGCACTTCGGATCGTGATCGCCTTGTCGAGACAGTAGATGTTCTCCACATAGGTACCCGCAGCTACCAGAACCAGATCTCCGTCCACGGCCGCACTGATTCCCTCCTGGATGGATAGATAGTCTCCTCCCCCGCTCCAGTCCACGAAGATTGTTGCTCCGAGGGCCGGGCAAACAGAAAGGGTGCATGTCAACAAGAGAATGCTGGACAAAGTAAGGAAAATCGGCCTCATGATTTATCATCCTTTCTTCAGTAGGTCTCCGCCCTCCGGAGAAGGGGTTGTACGCCTCAAATCGCTAAAACCGCCAGGCCACTCCCGCCACGAGGCCGTCCTTTACAGGTATGATAAGCGGCTCCAATTTTACCTGTGGATTGGATAATTTCTCATTGTAGCTTCTCGCTTTGATCGGCCCCCAGATGGCCTGGGCTACGTGGGAGGCGATGAGGACGACGCCACCCAGGGAGGCCATTACAGCAAACATCGTAGTGCCCATCGCCTTGCCCGGAAAAAGGTCGTCTTCATCCCATATGTCGGCAGCTACGGCAATGCCGGAGGCCATGTACAAAAGACTGGCCGCATCCACGATGAGGAAGAAAGTCCCGGAGTAGTATCCCTTTGTGTAGTACTGACCGGAGCCGAAGCCGAGGAATCCGCCCAGCAGGCCGGCTTTGGTCGGGCTTTTCAATTCGGCCCCGGCCGGAACGGCCGGGAGCGGCTCCTTCGGCTCTTCCGAGGCCTGGGCGATCCTTATAGTTGGGATCGTCCCTGGGTCCAGCAGGCTGAATGATTCGTAAAAGGGCCAGTCGTAGGATGGCAAGGCCGTCTCCGATGACAGGGCGCTTCCACAAAAGCAAAAGAGTAGGGCCGGGACGAGGATGACACAGCGGGCAAGAATCTCGAGGCAAGATTTCTTTGACATGACGCCCTCCTTTTTGACGTGCTTAAAAAAGAGATTTACTTCACGGTTTGCCACAGAAGTATTGAACCTCAGACGGATAAGATCTGTCAAGTTGATTGTCCGTCCGTATCGCTCCTCCGGCCTCGCCGGAAAAAACGTATAACGGCTTACCAGCCGGTGGCCACCCAGGCCAGCTCGATGGACTGAGAGCCGTCCGGTGCGAAGAGGCCGGTCCAGATTCCGACCCAGCCCATGGCGGGGAAGGGGAAGGAGATCGGGATTTCCAGGGGTGGATCGATCGCCGGCAGCGGAACGGACCAGAGAGGGAGGATTTGAATGGTCGGATAGGTCACGATCAGGTAATTGACCCATGTGGCCGGCTCCAGGGTGCCGAGGGTGAAGACCAGATCGAGCGTGCCCGGTTCATAGGAGGCATCCAGTTCGAGGGTGAAGATCGCCTCGATGCCGAAGGCCCTGGTGTCGGAAGGGCCTATGGTGAAGGGGATCCGGATCTCTCCGGATGTGCCGACCGGTTCAACCGGCATGATCTCGCCGGAGATGCGGTCCCGCACGCGAAAAGGACCCTGAATTCCGTTTTCGTCGGGGTCGAGCTGGATGGCGGTAGAGATGCTTTCCCGGGTCTTCTCGTGCCGGAGGGTGAGGGTGAGGGAGTTTTCGTCGAATGCCCCCCAGCTTTCTATCCAGACTTCGGGGTCGAGTACGATCGCCCGGGTCTCGGCATTCCAGCCGATCTGGTTGAGCCGCTCTGTCTCATGATAATAGGGGGCCGCCTGCGCGGCATGGAGCTCCAGGTCTTCCACGACGGACGGAGTGCCGACGCCCGCCGGAGTCAGGAAGGCCCCGTAAAACAGGGAGAGCTTCCCTCCGTCCACCCAGCTCGTCAACCCGCTTGCCGAGGAGCCGATGAGCTTTCCGTCCGCCACCACGCGCCACAGGTTCATGTTGAAATCGGCCGGCAGGCTCTCCGTGCCGATGGCGCTGCAGAAGGGCGCCAGAAAGAGGGAGTGGTGGGGGAAGGGGGAGGTGTTGATGAAGATCGGCTCTTCCGTGTCTTGGCGGATGGTCCTGTAATACTCGACCAGATCGAAGAGGTGCAGAGTGTACAGCTGGGGGGATGAGGGATCGTGGTCGAAGATCAGGGGGTGGTCCACCAGGGGAAGGTGCTCGGGATGTGCGTTCGGGATGACGCAGAACTCATTGACCACGTCTTGGAACAGGGCGTGCTTGTACTGGCCCTGGGCCTCCAGCTCGTCGATCACGTGGTTAACGCTCCGCTCGAGCTTGAGCTGCCGGATGCCGTTCTCCAGGCCCGGGCCGAGAAAGCAGGGGAAGTGTCCCTTGCCTTCGTCCGGGCTGGATACGTAATGCTCTCCCTGGGCGTTCCTCGCCCAGGAGCCGAGCATCGCCCGCGCGAACTCGTCCATGTAGACATCCCCCAAGGTAACCCAGACCGAGGGGAATGGGTAGGGCCCGCCCTCCACCTCCCAGTATTCCAGGATCGACTCGATCTCCTCGATCTCCAGGTGCCAGTGGAGCTCGGGGTCCATGAAGTCGTCGCTCAGAGGGATGCGCGGGGTGTTGTACTTCAAAGTCCAGAGATCATGCTCCAGGGCGATCTCCACGTCCGGGATTCCCTTCAGGAGGTAGCCGTGGTTCACCTCCTTGTAGAGGCCGAGATGAACCTCTTCGGTGGAGTAATTCTGGCTCAGAATTCCCTTGTATTCCACGGGCACCCTCACCGTTTCTGTAAAGAGCGGCTCCTCGGGATCTGCATGAAAGAGCTCGTACCGATGGTAGGCCCTGGCGGCCGAGCGCAGCCCTTCGCGACCTTCGAAATCGTACAGGTGAAAGGTGCAGTCCGCGTCGTGGGGGTAGGCCTGGATATCGGACAGGCCGAATTCATAGGTGATGCTGAAAAAGTCGTCCTCCGGTGTGTAGTGGATCCGGAAGATCCTCGGCGGGTAGGTGGGGACGGCGAGTGCGTAGCCGTCCACGGCGCCAAAGGGATAGATGCTCACATACCTCCCGGTGGGATCGGCGCCTTTCCACTCCCGGGCGGTCTGAAAGATCACGGGATCCGCCATGGAGCGGCTCACCCGGAGATCCTCGTGCCAGGTGGTTGCCTCCAGGGGGAGCTTCAGCGCCAGCAGGATCGCCCGATCCTCCGGCGTCTGGGAAGCCACACGGACATGAAAGGTAAAGTAGTTTTCTTCCTTTATCTCGATGTCCACCTCCAGATCCAGCTGCAATGAAGAGGAGGCGGCCACAAGCCTCCATAGACCCGGATCGATCTGGGTCAGGGTCCCTGTAAAGATATCTTCCGGCTGCCCGTCGGCAAACATGTCCTTTGCGAAAAAGCCGCCCTCATAGGATCCGGCGACGCCGTTCACCTGGTGGATTCGGCCGTCCCCGGAGAAGCCGAGGCTGATTCCCCCCGCGGTCAGCAGGGCGGTGACCTCGGCGGGGCTCGCCGGCTCGGCCCGGGCGATCCGGGGAATCTGCGGCGTATCCCCGGAAGCGGTGCCGGCCCGCAAGAGGGCATCAATGGACTGGATGATCAGATCGTATGCGAGATCGTAATCCCCCAGAGTTTCCCAGGCGTCTTTCGCCTGTAGGTATATTTCATAAGCCTCGCCGGTGTCGATTCCCTCTGCCTGGCGGACGGAATTCAGCTCTCTGAAGTCCCTGTACTTCCGGACGAGGAAATCTTCCGAGATCTCCAGTGCAGAAACCGTGGCTAAACATGAAAAGACCAAGTAGAGCCCGGCTGATATAGAAAAAAAATACAATCTCTTTTTTGTCATTCTGACTGCCTCCCTTCCTGGTGATAGGCTCTTGAAGAAAATCGGCTATATGTACTTATCGCCCTCCGGGCGGACTCAATTGAGGGTCGTTGCGAGGAGCGACAGCGACGAAGCAATCCACTGAGCACCCTGGCAGGTTGAGCCCGGGGGATTGCTTCGGGACTTCGCCCCTCGCAACATCCATGACTTTTTCCGCATTCACCACTAATTCTCTTCTCTCTGCGCTTCTGCGTTAAAATCCTCAAACGGAACTAATTGGATTTCCTATGCGATCGAGTTGCAGCATCATCTGTCGCTACATCCTATATAGAATAAAGACTTTAAAGATTTGTGACATATTTATTTTCATTTTCAATCAAAATCGTATTGTTTTTTTGGTCTTGACAAGCTAAAGGATAAGCTGATTTTCTGTCTGCATCCAAAAAACTCCAGAAGAGGGAGAAGATGAAAAAAGCGAGCTTATTCGTCGGAGCCCTGTTGATCTTTTCACTCTCAGCCTGCATTCACGACGGAGACGACACCCCGCCGGTCGAGCCGGGCCAGGCCGCGGCCCGGCGCATCGTCGATGAGGCGGACCTCGTCGGCGGCCCAATGAGCATGGGCCGGCTCGGGGACTACCTGCTCGCGAACGACCGGATCCGCGTGATCATCCAGGACGTGGGCCGGGACCCCATCGGATTCGTGAGCCCCTACGGCGGGGGCATCATCGACGCCGACCTCGTGCGGGAGCCGGGAGAGGCGGGCAGGGACAACTTCTTCACCATGAGCCCCCAGATCAATGTGGAGAGCACCTTTCGGCCCACGTCCATCAATATCGTCAACGATGGATCCAACGGGGAGGCGGCGGTGTTGAGGGCCAGCGGAGTCGACGACAGTCTGGATTCGGTCAATGCCAGCGGGCTGCTCAAGTCGATCGGCGGCGGCATTCCGCTCTCGGTGCCCGCCTCGGCCGACGACGTCGACATTCCGGTGGAGCTCGTGACCGAGTACAGCCTCGCCCCGGAAGCGAATGCCGTGAAGATCGAGACCTTCATCAAGAATATCGGCCACGATACTCTCGGGGTCTACATCGGCGACTACATCATAGGCGCCGGGGGAGAGACCGAGCTCTTCGTTCCCGGCGCGGGCTTCGGCGAGCCCCTGGTCCGGCTGGCCGTCGATTTCATCGCCCTGGCCGGGGAAAAGAGCGCCGAAGGGATCGCCTATGGGTACGTGCCCGAGATCGTCGAGGACTCCACGGCCTTCTCGCAGACCGGGGTCGTCGCCACGAGCCTGGGCATGAACGTCATAGGGATGCTCCTGCTCGGCCTCCCCTCGAACGTGCAGATCCTCCCCAGAGATGTCTACTCCTATGTGAGGCACTTCGTCGTGGCCGAGGACCTCGCCTCGGTTCAGGACGCCCGGAACGAGATCTCTTCCTTGCAGACCGGGGTCCTTCGGGGCCGGGTCACGGCCGGCGAAGCGCCCCTGAGGGGAGCCACGGTTTCCGTGGTCAGCACGCCGGGTACGTTGGGCGCCGACTACGAGGTGATCTCGGCCTTCCGCACCGACGCGGAGGGGCGCTTCGAGGGCACCCTGCCGGTGGGCCGGTACGGCCTCATGGCGGCGAAGGAGGGGTACCCTTATAGTTCGGGAACATGTCTGCCCGACATGGTTACGGTGGACATCTCCGCCGGGGGGACCACGGAGGCGGACCTGTATCTCCTCTCCCCGGGCAGTGTGCGGATTCTCGCCGAGGATGAAAACGGAGAGCCCTTGCCGTGCAAGGCCACCCTGGTCGGCTTCGATCCGAGCCCCCCCCTCACGAACACCCAGAGCCTTCTCGGCCTGATGGACTTCAAGGGCTATGTCTTCGACGACCCCGACGGTGAGGATCTATTCGGGCTGGTCAGGACGATTTTTATCGGGGTGGACGGGGATTCCGGTGTCCACTTCGTAGAGCCGGGGGCCTATCGGCTCTATGTCTCCCGCGGGCCCGAGTACAGCCTCTTCGAGACCCCCATCCAGGTTCGTACCCGGGCGCTGACGACCGTGGAGGCCCAGGTAGCCCGGGTGGTCGACACGACCGGCTTCGTCTCCGGGGACTTCCACGTACATATGCTCCACAGCCCGGACTCCCGGGTCCCCCTGACCGACAGGGTGGCCGCCTATCTAGCCGAGGGCGTGGACTATCTCGTGGCCACCGATCACGAGTACCTGACCGACCTCGGCCCGACCATCGAGGCCCTCGGTGCCGCCGACCTGCTCGCGACCTCCACCGGCCAGGAGATCACGCCCCAAGACTACGGCCACTTCAACGGGTGGCCCCTCTCGATCGATCCGGCGCAGAGGGACATGGGGGCCGTGGACTGGGCCCGGTGGGCCCCGATCGGCCAGGACTACAGCTCTCTCGGGGCCTACTGCATGACGCCGGCCGAGATCTTCGCCTCCGTCCGCGCCGACGAGGGCGAGGAGGTCGTTCAGGTGAATCACATCAACTCGGGCGGAGGCGGGAGTTTGAACATCCTGGGGATCGACACCGGCGAGGTCCCGCCGATCTCGCTGGCGGACCCGGCCCAGTTCCGGCTCGACCCGGACACGGCCAACCTCTTCTCCCCGAATTTCGACACCCTCGAGCTCCTGATCGGGGACGACCGGGACCAGGTCGAGACCTTCTTCGCCGAGAACCTGGGGGACTGGTTCAACCTGCTGAACCAGGGCCTGGTCTGCACCGGCACGAGCGATTCCGACACCCACCACTGGAACAAAACCCAGGCCGGCACCTTCCGGAACTTCATCGCCTACGGAACGGACAGTCCGGCCGATATCGACGAGGACCAGATCACCCGTAGAGTCAAGGAGGGCCGGATCGTGGGCGGGTATTCCCCCTTCCTGCGCGCCAGCGTGCACGCCGCGAGCACGGGGGAGACCGGGGGGCTTTCACTCGGCCTTCCCACGCTCATCACCACCACCGACGGCGGGGCCGTCTTCCACCTGAACATACAGGGCCCGGTCTGGGCCGAGTACGACACGGTGGCCCTTTACATGAACAGCGTCCCCGATGCCTATGATCACGACTGCGACCCTACGACGCCCCCCGAGTATACCGCCGTGCCGGACGCGGTTCTGACGGCGGGCGTCGACTTCGATGTCGTGGAGGTGGTCGACTATCCCGACATCCGGAGAGCATCCCATTTCGAAAGCTCCGTCGATTACACGCTCGACGCCTTGGCCGAGGACACGTGGATCGTGGCCCTGGTGTGGGGCACGGACGGCGTCTCGAGGCCGCTCTTTCCCGTGATCCCCAACGACCTGGACGAGGAGACGAACCTGTCGCTCGCGGACCTGACGGACGGGAACCTCGGCGAGAGCGGGATGATGGCCCTCGCCTTCACCAATCCCCTGTTCATCGACGTGGACGGCAATGGAGTCTATGATCCGCCGCTCGCTCCATAGGGGGAAGCGGCTCGTCCCGGCGATAGCCCTCGCGGCCCTTCTTGGAGCGGGATCGGCCGGCGCCGCGGGCCTGCGCGAGGCGAAGACCCTCTTCGAGCTCTTCGACTCATCGGACCTCGTGGTGCGGGCCGCCATCGGCGAAGTGGCGGTGCTCGAGAAGCCGAGGATGTGCGTGGCCCATGTCGAGATCCGCGATGTCGTCAAGGGGGCCGGAGGCGAGAAGAAGCTGAAGGCGGCCCAAGATCTCTTCTTCCAGTCGGACGAGCCCGCGTTCCGGAAAGGGAGCGGGGCGATCCTCTTTCTCACGGCCCTCCCGGCCGATTCGCAATGGAACAAAGCGCGTGCCCAGGGCGTTCGCTATCTGGCGTTGGAGCGGGGCGGCGGCGTGAAGATCATGCCGCCCGCTTCCCTGGAGGCGGTCGCCGCCTTCCTGCGGCGATATGGAGAACTGGGGCCTGCCCGTTCCACCGATGAAGAGAAGGTGCAAAGGCGGCGCCTCGACCTCTTTCTCGAGGGGCTCGAGAGCCCGACGCCCCTCCTTCAGGAGGCCTCGGCCGCGGCGCTCGAAGATCTCCCGCTCTCTTCGATGGCGACCCGGCCCGATCGGGCGGTCCTGAAGCGCTTCATCCTGGACCCGGGCCGAAGCCGTCGGGCCCGGGGCGGGCTCCTGGATCACCTCTCCTTTCTGGACGATTTCGATGCGGTCCTGTCGGGGATCATCATGGCGGAGCCCGGCATGAGGCTCCCGGCCCTCCGGGCCGTTCGGGCTTCGGGCGGCGAGATCAAGATCTCCCGGGAGTGCCTCGAAGCCTGCCTTGGTGACGCCCGCGAGGAAGTCCGGCTCGAAGCGCTCGCCCTTTTTTCGTCCACCCCGGACGGAGGAGCGGGGGGGGGTGAGCTGCTCGGGACGATCGCCACGGGCGATGCCTCCCAGGAGGTCCGGGCCCGTGCCATGGCCGCTGTCGGTGCCCGCGGGGGAGAGGGGGACAGGGACCTCCTCGCCAGGGGGCTCGAGGACCCGAGTCCGTACGTTGTGTACTCGGCCGCGAACGCCCTGAGGCGCATGGGGGGAGAGGAATCGGTCCAGGTCCTCGGCGACCTCCTCCGGTCCGAGAGCGAAAAGTCGAGGTTCATCGGCATCCTCATGCTCGGCTCGATGGAGGGTGACCCGGCCCGGGAGATCCTCCGGGAGGCGTCCCGGAGCCACTCCGATCCCTGGACCCGACATCTGTGCAGCCAGGTCCTGACCGTGGGCGGCCTGGATGCGGACGCGTTTCGCAAAGTCCTCGGACTCGAAAAATAATAGAAAAGGGATTTTTTTTGACCACAGAGATCACAGAGGACACAGAGAGAGAATTAAGGTGATCAAGTTATTCCTTTCTCTGTGCTCTCTGTGTCCTCTGTGGTGAATTTTTTTGAGACGTAAGAGAGGAAAAATCCGCACGGAGGGCGATAGGATCATTTTGCCCCGAAGAGGCTTGGTCTTTATTTGGAGCCTGTTGTGTGCATGAAGCGGTACCTTTCATCCTATTTGCTGACTTCCTGCCTGATTTTCTGTGTGTTCCTCCTCACCTCCTGCCACTCGGGCGACAGCGATTCCGGGGGCCGCGACACCCGGCTCCTGCCCGACCGGATCGAGATCCCGGCCGGCGAGATGACGGTCCGCATCGGCACAAGTCCCTACGCCATGGAGGTCCTCGGCCCTGGGGGGCAGGTCCTGCTTGCCACCCCCGGCGACGACGGGGCTTCGGAATGCCCGAAGGTCTACGGCGGGCCGAACCTCTCGCCCATGCCCTTTCTTGCCCACGCCTTCCAGGTCGGCGAGGCCGGAGACGACTGGTTCTACGCGAAAGAGGTTCTGGGCCTCGACGAGGTCGACGGAGATACACTTCTCACCGTCAGGGCGGTGGACGTGGAGACCGGATCGAGAGAGGCGACCCTGACGCTGGTGTTTCACCCTGAGGGGGAGGACCATCTCGTCATCACCGCTTCGGCCTCGGGCCAAGAGGAGATCCAATACCACACCGGCGCGTACAGGCTGGACGAGGACGAGCACTTCTTCGGCCTGGGGCTCCAGTACGACTCCATCGATTCGCGCGGGAAGTTACGCACCATGTTCCTCGGCCTCGGCGCCGACCTCACCGACCAGGTCCAGAACCATGCGCCCATGCCCTTCCACATCTCTTCGCGCGGTTACGGGCTCTTCGTCGAAGAGAAGGGGAGGGGGTACTTCGACATGGGGCGGGGCTCGCCCTGCGCCTACGGCTACAAGTACCGGACCACGGCCCTCACCACCCACATATTCTGGGGCCCGGACCCCCTCGACGTGATCGAGAGCTACACCGCGCTGACGGGCCGCCCGCCCATGAACCCCGACTACATGTTCGGGCACCTCCACTGGCGCAACAAGAACCGGGACGAGAGCGAGGTCTACTCCGACGCCGCCGAGCTCCGGGCTCACGGCATCCCCACCTCTTCGATCATGATCGACGCCCCATGGGCCACGGCCTACAATACGTTCGAGTTCGCAGAGTGCCCGGCGGGCTGTCTCTTCCAGGACGCCCGGGCCCTGATCGACCACGTCCACGACAAGGGGTTCGCCTTCTATCTTTGGACCTCGGAGTTCATGAACCGGACCTCCCCGGTCGAGGCTCCCGGCATGGTCGAGGACAACTCCGCCCTCTTCGACTGCGCCAGGGAGCTCGGATACCTCGTCCCGGCCCTCGGCTTCCTGTACGAGTACCCCTGGTGGCACGACGACGGCGCCATGATCAACTTCCTCTACCCGGCCGCCTACCAGTGGTACCAGGACCTCGCCCGCAATGTGATGGAGATGGGCGTGCAGGGCTTCAAGATGGACGGCGGCGAGTTCATCGGCGCCGATACCCTGGGGCTTGCTCCCCTCGACGCCTTCGACCTGGGGGGCTGGGGCGACCCGGAGACGGCCCAGTACGACTACAAGTGGGCCTACCATGAGCTCTTCTGGGACCTGGCGCGCGAGTACAACGACGAGCTCGGTATCGCCACGGTGCGCACCGCGGTCTGGGGCGAGCAGGTCCAGGTGAGCTACTTCTGGCCAGGCGACATGGATGCAGACTGGGGCTTCGGGCTCGGCCTGCCGGCCGACATCGTGGGCGGGCTCACCCTGGGCACGGCGGGGTTCCCCTACTACGGCTCCAACAACGGGGGATACAACGACACGAGCTACGAAGACTCCCTGCTCATGGCCCGGTGGACCGAGCTCTCGGCCCTGCGGCCCATATTCGAGAGCCCCAAGAACGGGACCCAGAAAATCTGGGAGGAGTACCCGCCCCGGACCGAGGAGATCTACCGGACATACGCCGTCCTGCACACCCGCCTCTTTCCCTACATGAAGGCCTACGCCCTGGAGGCGACCCGGACGGGCCGCCCCATCATGCGGATGCTCCCCCTACACTACCTGGACGATCCGGAGACCTACGAACGCAACTTCGACTATCTCCTCGGCGAATGGCTCCTGGTGGCGCCGGTCTACCGGGACGGCGCCTTCACCCGCGACGTCTACCTGCCGGCCGGGCGCTGGGTCCGGTACTGGACCAACGAGGCCCTCGACGGGCCGGCCCGGACCCTGGAGGACGCGCCCGAGGAGCTCATCCCGGTCTTCGCCCGGGCCGGGGCGATCATCCCCCTGCTCGACGCCTCGGTGGAGACCCTCTGGCCCACGGACGACCCGTCCGTGGTGGATCACACCGACGTGGAGGACATCCTCTGGGTGGAGCTGTTTCCTCACGGCGCCTCCTCCTTCAACCTGGCCGACGGGACGGCCTTCGCCCTGAACCAGGAAGGCGACGGCTTCACCTTCACCGTCTCAGGCGCCCCCATGGCCCGGACCTACTCGCTGCGGGCCGTGCCGGCCGCCTTCGGCGGCGGTGAGCCTTCGACAGTGATCGGCCCCTCGGGAGCACTGGCACAGCAGGCAAGCTATGAAGAGTGGGACGGGGTCGAGACCGGATGGTTCTACGACGAGGCGGCAGGCAACCTCTGGATACGTGACACCTGCCTCGGCGGGACCTTCTCTTCGTCCTGACCGCGTTCAAGTAGGGGCACAGCATGCCGTGCCCTTTTGTAGGGGCGACCGGCCGGTCGCCCTTTTTATT
>CAZFWM010000205.1:0-13160 GCA_964522545.1 uncultured Thermodesulfobacteriota bacterium | reverse complement strand
TCCTGGGAGACAAAACAGCTAAGTCCAATAAACCGTCCCTTCAAAATCGCTGCTTCCGCGGGGATGACGGGATGAGAGACAGATTGGATTTCCAATCCGATCCCTTGAGCGAAGCGAATCCCTTGTGTTACATAGTCCTCAATGAAAATCGATCTTCACAAAAGATTTCCCCACCTGATCGCCGCCCTGGCGTTCTTGCTCATCCTCGCTGCCCGCCTTCCATCCGTTTATCAGCCCTTTGGCCGAGATCAGGGGATCTTCGCCTGCATCGGGCAGAATATCCTGAAGGGCCTTGTCCCATACCGGGACCTGTGGGACCAGAAGCCCCCCGGCATTCATTTCACCTACGCCCTCATCCTCTGGCTCTTCGGAGACTCCATGCGGGCCGTACAGGTCATGGATCTGCTGGCCTTGGCTATCACAGCGTATATGATCTACGTCCTGGCCAGAGAGGTCTCCGGAACCCGGGCCGGCATCTTTTCGCTGCTCATCTATTTCTTCTACTCGAACCCCCTTTTCTACGGCCACAGCAGTGGATACTGGGCGAGGTCTCAGGCCGAGACCTATATGGTGCCCTTTCTGGTCGGAGGCTTCTTGGTCTTCGTCAGGTTCCTGAGGTCTCCGACCGGGTGGCGTGTCTGGCTCGCCGGACTGCTGTGGGGGGCGGCTTTCATCTACAAATACACGGCCCTTCTCTACCCGCTCTGCGCCCTCGTCTTTTTGGGGCTGCGCGCGATCTCAGACCGGGAGCGCCTCTCCCGGACGACCCTTCGAAGTCTGGGCCGAACCCTGATCCTCCTGGGGATCGGATTTGCCTTTGCCCTGCTTCCTTTTATTATTTACTTTGGCCTGCACGGAGCCCTGACGGACTTTTTCACGATTTCGGTGCTGTACAATTTAAAGTACGCGAGCGCTGAGGCTACCGGGGGAGGCTATGCGGATCTCATGATCTACCAGTGGGTCAAGTGGACCCTCAGAAATCCCTTTCTCTGGCTCACGGGTATTGCCGGCGGGATCGCCGTCGCGGCCCGGGCGAGAAAGGAGCCGGAAGCGACCCTCTGGCTGTTCTGGCTGGCCGCTGCGTGGGGGGCCATCGTGATGAACGGTCGCTATTTTCACTACTATTTCATCCAGATCGCCCCACCGCTGGCACTGCTCAGCGCCTACCTCCTGGACCATTACATAAACTCGATGAATACAAGGATCTCAAAAGTGCTGGCTGTCCTCGCGCTGACCGTGTGCCTCTTCCTCCTGGGCCTCGATATTCAGAAAGTCCGGCAAAATCTGCGGCCCGACCGTCAGTACTTCTTAGGGAATATCGCCGAGCAGGAATACTACAGCCGGTTCGCCACCGGCGATTTTTCGTTTCTCGCAGACCTGTCCCTGGCCGCATATCTGCGGGAGAAGACCGATCCGGAGGATTCGATCTATATTTTCGGATTCGAACCTCTGGTTTACTTTCTGGCGGAACGGAGGCCGGCAAACCGATACATCTTCAACGATCCGATTACGGCTGCCTATACGAAAGAAGAGGTGAGGGAGGCCGGAATTCGTGAGATCCTCACGGACATGGAGAGCAGGAGGGCCGCCTATCTCGTCATCGTGGCGGGCGATGCCAATGTGGTGGATCCCACCGACTCCTTCGAGTTTTTCGAGAACACGCCTTCTTTCAAGGAGTATGTGGACGCCGGATACGCACTGGAATGGAGCGCGGGCAGCTTCCACATATACAAACGTAACGAGGAGAGCCGACATGAAGAACAATGAAATTCCCGCTATCGTCCTGGAGGATCACCAGGGAGAATCGCGTTCCCTTCAAGAGCTGCTTCAGGAGGGGGCTCTCACGGTGCTGGTCTTTTACCGGGGAGATTGGTGACCTTACTGCCAAAGCCACTGGAAGGGGCTTAAGGAGCTGGCAGGGCAATTTGATGAATGCGGCGCCCGGATCATCGGTGTATCCACGGACCCGCCGGGCATCAATCGCCGCTTTGCGGAGAAATACGGGCTGCCTTTCCGCATCCTCTCGGATTCAGACCGTGAGCTGGCCCGATCGCTGAAGGTCCCGGCGAGCACGAAGCACCCTATGGCCAAGATACGGAAATACCCGCACGGATTCTCGCAGCCCGCCGTATTCCTCTATGACCGGGAAGGAAGACAGAGATTTTCCTGGCGCCAGAGGCCAAAGCTCACCAACTGGTTCGGCGCGGCCCGCAGGATCGAGCCGCGGGATATCCTCGAGGAGGTCCAAGAGATCGCAAATGGCTAGGACGGCTCGCATGAAGAATCGGCTCGCATCATGGGTTCGCAGCGAGTTGGCGAGCCAGGGATTCGCCTGGCGCCCCACGCTGATCCTCCTGCTGGCCTCGATCTTCTACCTGTGGAGCCACTATTACCAAGTACTCTGGGTCATCCCGGGAACCGGCCTGGCCGTGACAGAGTACTTCATCTCGAGATTCATCCTGCCCATGGCGGCGATCCTCATCCTGTTCCGGGAAAGCCCGGTCCGCTTCGGCCTCGGCCTGGGACGGATCCGCCTCGGGCTCGGCATCACCGGCCTCTTCATGATCGCCTACATTCCATGCTTCGTGGTGCTCATGCACAACGAGGCGTTCGTCCAATATCACGGATTCACCCGCGAAGCCCTCGAGCGCCTGACGCTGTGGGATGTCGCCGGGGGCCAGCTCTATCTTATCCCGACCCTGCTGGCGGCCGAGTTCTTCTTCAGGGGATTCATCCTCCTCGGTCTCAGGAAGACCTTCGGGGACCATGGAGCCAACATGGTCCAGCTCTTTCCCTATGCCATGGGACATCTGGACCGGCCCGGCATGGAGTGCTTTGGGTCCTTGCTTGTCGGATATGCCCTGGGCTATCTTACTCTCAAGACCGGATCGGTGTGGTACGGAACCTTTCTGCACTGGCTCATGGCCGCCGGATTCAGGATCGTGATCTATCTCATGGCTGCGTAGGGGCGCCATTCATGGCGCCCGCCAAGGGTTTGATGAATCAAACCCCTACTTCGATTTGATACCAAACAGGTACTTTTTCTGTGTTTTTTTTCTCCGAGGCGTAGTCAATAGTGTTAACAAAAAGTATCAGCCGCGTCCCGGGATCCCTGAGAAACTCTCTGAAGAGGAGGAGACAGCGATGAACGAAGCGATTCGCAGATGGAAAGCCTATTCCAATGCCCTCATGATCATCGCCGCCGCCTTCCTGGTCACAGCCGCTTCAGGCCCCGGGCAGGCAGAGGCCGCGGCCCCCCTGCCCTCCCCTGAAAAGATCGAGGCACGGCTGGCGGCCTTCCTCGCCGAGACCGACGCCGAGGCCGAAGTCCACGTGTGGGTCTTCTTCACCGACAAGGGGATCCCTGCCACGGAATTGGAGTCGCACCTCGCTGTAGCGCGCCTGGCACTTCCGGAGCGTGTGACCTGGCGCAGGGCCAAAGTTCGAGGGGCCTCCCTCTTGGACGAGAGAGACCTCCCGGTCAGCCCGGCCTATATCGGCGGCGTGACCGAGCTTGGCGTCACCCACCGAGCGACATCGCGTTGGCTCAACGCGGTGAGCGTGGCCGCCCCGGCCCGACGCATCCCGGACATCGCGGCCCTCTCCTATGTTCGTGAAGTCCGACGCGTGGCCTCCTCCCGGCGCACTCCGGTCGAAACCGGCATGCTTCCCTTCTCCTCCCCGGCCGCCTCCTCCGGCGGGCGGGCCCTGGACTACGGCCGCTCCGATGACCAGGTCGATCTGATCAAAGTGCCCGCCGTCCACGAATGCGGCCTGAGCGGCGCCGGCGTCATCGTCTGCATGCTCGACACCGGCTTCGACCGGGAGCACGAAGCCCTGGATCACCTCGACGTCATCGACGAGTGGGACTTCATCAACGACGATCCCGTCACCCAGGACGAATCGGGCGATCCCTGGGATCAGGACGACCACGGAACCTACACCCTCTCGACCCTGGGCGGATTTCACGAGGGCCGGCTCATCGGCCCCGCCTACGGGGCGAGCTTCCTCCTGGCCAAGACCGAGGACACGGCCCAGGAGCGCCCCATCGAGGAGGACTGGTGGGTGGAGGGGATCGAGTGGGCCGAGGCGAACGGGGCCGACGTGGTCTCGAGCTCCCTCGGCTACCTGGACTGGTACAGCTACAGCGACATGGACGGCGATACGGCGGTGACCACGATCGGGGCCGACATCGCCGTGGAGAACGGCGTGGTCGTGTGCAACGCCATGGGGAACGAGGGCCAGGGGTACGGGGCCATCATCGCCCCGGCCGACGGCCACAATGTCATCGCCGTGGGGGCCACCTACTCGGACGGCTATCTCACCGACTTCAGCTCCTCGGGTCCCTCCTATGACGACCGGACCAAGCCTGAGGTCTGCGCCATGGGATCGAGCGTCTACTGCGCCACCTCGGGTACCGGGTACACGTACGTCGCCGGGACCTCCCTCTCGACCCCCCTCGTCGCCGGGACGGTGGCCCTGCTGCTCGAGGCCCACCCCGAGTGGACCCCCTTCGACGTTCGGGATGCCCTCATGAGCACGGCCGACCACTGGTGGGAGCCGGACAACTATTACGGCTGGGGCGTGGTGAGCGCCCTGGAGGCGGTCGGGCCGCCCTGCTATGTGTGCGTCGATGCCGACGGGGACCTCTTCGACGACGAGGCGTGCGGCGGGACGGACTGCGACGACACCGACCCCGAGGTGAATCCCTCCATAGAGGAGATCAGCGGCGACGAGATCGACAATGACTGCGACGGGCGGGTCGACGAGGTCTGCTTCATCGGCGCGGCGTTGTGAACGGAACGCTCTCAGGGCGGGATTTTACTCTCTGACATTTCAAACATTACGTTTTATAAATTCACCACAGAGAGCACAGAGAAAGCAAAAGTTTTTTTTGCATTCTTCCTCTCTCTGTGACCTCTGTGTCCTCTGTGGTGAAAAAATCTTTTTCATAAGCTCCACGAATTTTCCCCTCTGCGTCTTCGCGCTAAATCTTTCTTTTATTCTTTCCTTGACAAGCCGATAAAACATATATTACACTGCCTTCAACGCGTTCAGCTGAATACCTTACACTCCCCGCCGCGCCGACGCGATGGTTGTGTTGCGCCCGGGGCCGGACAGGAGCCATGAAGCCCGCCTACCTCGAGTACTGGAGTCTGAACACACCCCCCTTCTCTCTCACCCCCGACCCGGAGATGCTCTACCTGAGCAACCAGCACCGGGAATGCCTGATGCGGCTCAAGTTCGCGATCCTCTCGAATAAGGGCGGCGCCCTGGTCGTCTCGGACGATGCAGGGGCCGGCAAGACCAGCGTGCTCAACAAGCTCTCCTCCGAGCTCCGGTCGGACGAGACGGAAGAATACCGGGTCATCTTCATCGATCACCCGACCATGACGGCGAGCCAGATGATCCGCGAGATAGCGAGGCAGACCGGAGTCGAGAAGCCTTCGCGCGACAAGATCACGAACCTCAACAAAATCAAAGAGAAGCTCACCGCCATGCGCGCCGATGGCGGGCGCTGCGTGCTCATCATCGACGAAGGGCAGATGCTCGCCGGCCGGCCCGACATTCTCCAGGAGCTGCGCATCCTGCTCAATCTCTGCGTGCCCGAGGCCTTTCTCCTCACATTTATCTTCTCGGGACAGAAGCCTCTCGAGAAGGCGATCCGCAAGATGCCGGAGTTCTGGCAGCGCCTTCCTGTGCGCTTCTTCCTCGGCAACCTCGACCTGAGCGACACCCGACTCCTTATTCAGCATCGGCTCCGAATGGCGGGCCATCCCGACGGCACCATCTTCGCCGATGACGGGTATAAAGGAATCCACCGTTTTTCACAGGGGTGCCCCCGGGTGATCTGCTCGGTGGCCGATCTGGCCCTGGTAATCGGGCACAGCGCGAGGGCCTCGCTAATCGGCTTCGGCGAGGTCTCCCGGGCGTGCACCGACATGACCAAATCAGGCGATGCCTTCCATTACTTCGATTTCCTCAAGTCCTTCGACGAGCAAGAGGCTGAGGAGCCAACCCCACCGGGCAAGATTCACCTCGAAAAGAACGAAGTGGAGGCCCTGATCGGAGACTGGCCTTTCATCCCCACCGACAGAAGCCAGGCTCAAGGCAAGAACGGCCCTCCCTCCAACGGAACTTCGCGCTCCGACGGGCCGATAGCCGCCGATTCGACGCCTGGCTCCGGGTCGATCAACGAGCGCCCGGGTCACAACGGCCAGGGCCTCGGCACCCCACATGGCGGAGGGCAGGACACCTGCCCCGAATGCGGGGCGAAGGCGGCTCCGGACCACACTCTCTGCCAGGCCTGCGGGACCGACCTCTACACCCTCTGCATATCGTGCGTGCGCCCTGTGCCCGCCTCGATCGACAAGTGCCCGTGGTGCTCCACGGCCACGAAACCGACGCAGACCGAGGCCGAACGGGACTTCATCCAGGGCCTCAAGATCCTCCGGCTCGACGAGAACGGACACAGCCGGGAGCGCCTTCTCCGGCGTTGCACCCTGGCGCCGAACGAGCGCCCCCTCTTCGTCTTGCCGACAAAGGGCCTGTTCCGCTCATCCGCCCGGTTCCGGATGAGAATCAAGCGCGAGCAGCCCGCCTCCGGGCGGTGCGGGCTTGTTGTGAGCAACGACTCCCTGACCCTTCTCACCAGGGACAAGGTCGTGCGGATCGGCCGTGACGAAGTGACCGGGGTCCGCGTGGAAAAGGAAAAGCAAGGGGACCGGGTCGTGGACTGGCGCACCATGATCAAGATCGCCAACGGGTACTTTGTCCTCTCATTCCCCTTCCCCCTGGAAAAACGACAGGTCTTTGCCCGGCTTCTCTCCAGGTACCTCCAAAGCACCGGCGTATAACCCGAAAAATGCAGTAGCCACCTACTGTGGCATAGAAAACCTTGCTGCAACGCTTGTTTCACGATTTTGGTCCTCGACGTAGTTTATAGGGGAGCTTTCCCCTCGCCCAGCTGTCCAGCGAAAATCCATTTTGATTTTTTCACTCAGGTAGTGTAAAATATAATTTAGTACTGCTTCTGTAGGATTAGAAAAAAAGGAGGGGGGAAACAAAGGCGAGCACCCCGCGTCGCCGGCACCGCCTATTCCCCCACAGTCATCCTCAGTCGCCAGAAATGGGGCCAGTCACATGCTCGAAAATTATTTGAAATCGAAGAAGAACTATGTCGACGAGAAGATAGAAGATTTCCTGCCCAAGACAATCGATGAAGAATGGCTAAATGAGCACCCTCACCTCAATCAAAACAAGGCCTTTTTCGTCAATGAAATTATAAGTCCTGTCTGGGAATTCCTGGAGAGAGGCGGAAAGAGATGGAGGCCCATCTTGATGCTGCTGTGCTGCGAGGCAGTTGGTGGAAATCCGAAAAAAGTAGAAAAATTCATTTCCATAGTCGAGATCATCCACAATGGGACTCTGATCATTGACGACATAGAAGACGACTCTGACACCCGCCGCGGAAAACCGTGCATGCATAAGATCGTCGGGCTCGACGTGGCCATCAACACCGGAAATCTCATGTATTACCTGCCTTCGCTGCTCATTAAAAATGCGAACCTGGATTCAAAGACAAAGCTGGCCATCTATGAGCTGATCAACGAAGAGATGCTGAACCTGTCGATAGGCCAGGGAATGGACATCCACTGGCATAACGGGGGCGATCACCTGGACGAAGACCAGTACATACAGATGTGTAAGCTCAAGACCGGCACACTGGCCCGGATGTCCGCTAAATTGGGTGCCATCCTGGGGAACGCATCCGTGGTTCAAATCAGGGCGCTCGAACAGTTTGCGGAAACGCTGGGTGTTTCATTCCAGATTCAGGACGACATCCTGAATATCAGCAATCAGGATTGGGGAAAAGATTTTGGGGATGACATCAGCGAAGGCAAGCGGACCTTGATGGTGATCAAAGTCTTGAAGGACGGAAGCGCGGAGGACAAAGAGACCCTGATAGAAATCCTGGACATGAAAACGAAAGACCGCGCCCTGATAGACCAGGCAATTCAGATACTGCAGAAATATGATGCCATCCATTACGCCAGGCAGAAGGCCGAGCACTTCATAAAGGACGCCTGGGCCCGGCTCGACTCATGTTTGAATGAGTCGGAGGCCAAACAGCAGCTGAAGCTGTTTGCGAATTTCGTGGTCAATCGAAATGTGTGATCGCCCCCCCCAGAGACCTCAGGGGCTTTGATGGAATTTCTGAAGCCCGTTCTGCTGATTCTAAGTTATTCCTTCCTCGGCTTCACAGTAAAGTATATCGATGACGCCAATGACGAGGGCCTGTTCGACAGAAACGTTGCGCACATTCTGGCCATCGTCTCCGGCCTGCTGGGGGGCTATCTGGCGGCCGTGGACCCGGCCACGGCCAATTATTTCACCGCCATGCTCCTGGGTCTCGTCTTTGCCAGAAAGGTGGACAATGTAGACTTCGTCATGATAACGGCCCTGTTCCTGGCCGTGCCGATCATTTTCCTCTGTACGGGCCGGAAGGTGAAGCTGGATGTCGTCGTCGTCCTGGTGTTCCTCGCGTCCACCTTCGTCGACGAGTGGGCGAACGACTGGGCCGACAAGCGCTCTTCTTCGGTCCTGCTCAAGAAGATCTTCTATGAGAGGCCCTTCTCCGATGTGGCCGTTATCGGCATGACCGTCATCGGGTGGTTTCCGGTCCCCAATTTGATCGGATACTTCGGCTTTGCGGCCCTGTACCGCCTCGTCGATATTCGCTCGAAAAAACTGCAGGCTCTTCGACGCGGCTCCGGGTGAGCCGCTTTGATGAAAGGCTCTACCGCCCGAGCCCGGCCGGCGGGTGGGAGTGGGCCGAAAAAAAGAACCGCTTCAGCCGGGCGAGCACTGCGGGATTGGCCACCACCCTCAGCAGCTCCTCTTCCAGGCCTTCCTCCCCGGGCGGGTCCGCCGTGACCATCTGACATGCGCTTCTCTGGTTCACCGCCTCGAAGGGGTCGCCGTCCCCGTCGACGTCGCCGTCCAGGTCGATCCAGATCGGGTTGGTCATTGCATACGGATGGATCGGAAAGAGCATGGGCGGCGGCGGGGCCATGAGGCCGCTCAGCAGCTCCTGGATCACGTCGATGAGAGGCTCGGGAATGTGGACCGGAAACTCGGGGTCCCCGAAGACCGAGCCGAGGCTGGCGAAGGTGAGGTCCATTATGTTGCCCACCTCCATCTTGGGGAACTCGTTCGCCGTGGCCACCGGGGACATGCTGTCGTCCCCCATGGTGATGACCACGTACCAGGTGTCCCGCTCGGGCCGGACCGTGACCGTCTCGTCGAAGCAGACCACGCCCGGGTTCGGCACCGGGATCGGAAACTCCTCGATGAGCACCCCGTTGGCGTAGAGCTCCACGCGATCGAGATCGACCCAGTCCGGGCTCTGGATCCGTATGTGCAGTTCCACCTCCCCGTCCGGCGCAGACAGGGTGGAGCCGATGGGGCGGCCGTCGGCCGTGAACTCCACGAAGGGCCCGTAGGTGACCACCACCTCGTGGGCCCTCACACGCTCCACCACCTCTCGGTCGGTGATGCCACGGGGCTCGTCCGTGCTGAAGCGAATGTAGTTGCGGCAGCAGCCCGCCTCGTTCTTGACCTTGCTGTGGGAGTCGCTCCCGGCCGTGGCCGTGTAGCGCATCCCGGTGTTGAGGTAGGCGAACCAGTCGTCCAGGATGTTCGGGTAGTCCGGGGAGAGGGGGACCGAGCCGTCGAGGATCGCGGCCTGCTCGGCCTGGGTACGCTTCATGGCCTCGTAGATCGGCGGGCAGACCTCGGGGTCCCCCTTGCAGATCATGAAGGCCTCGCCCTCGGAAGACGTGGGCGTGCGGATGAGCTCGAGCCGCTTGGCGTTGAGGACCTCGAGGCTCTCGAAGTTCACGTCGAAGTTGCGCGCCTTGACGAGCGGGTTGAACAGGGCCATGAAGGCCCCGTTGCTCGAGACCTCCAGGGTCTCACGGTCCAGCCCGAACTGGCTGTAGTAGCCGTTGATGCTGTCGCGAGGGTGCGTGACGTGGACGATCGTGTTCTCCGGCCCCAGGCTCCCCTGCCTGCGCAGGAGGTCGAAGATCTCCGTGGCGGTGCGGCCGATCCAGTCGGGCGCCCCGTTCTGGGGCTTCCAGGGCTCCCACCGCAGGGGAAAGCCGATGAAGTGGCCGAACTCGAAGGTGGTGAGCTCATCGCTCACGATGGGGTGGAAGAGGTCCTCCAGGCCGAGATCGAGCATGACGGGCCAGTAGTTGGCGTTGTAGTCGTGGTCCGTGGCGTTGACGATCTCCAGCCCCTCGGCCGCAAAGGTGATGACCCGGTCCTCGAGCGAGATGCCGCTGTCCGAGCTGAACTGGCTGTGTATGTGGAGGTCTGCCGAGACCCAGCCGCGCGTGTCGACCTGGTGGGCGATGTGGGCGTATAGCCGTGCCGGGCTCCGCCATGTCACCTCGATCCGGCCCTCGTCGATGGAGTACTCGAATCCACGGGAGACCGCGTACCGGTAGAGGCCCGGCTCCAGCGACACCTCCCCCTCGCCCGTGTGGGTGTAGGCGATCTTCGAGATCTTCTCCGGCAGGAACCCGTCCCCGTACTGCGGCTCCGGCACATGGGCCGCTTCACCCGTATCGGGGTCGATCCCCCAGAAGGTGAGCTTCGCCGGAACCAGCCGGTTCTCGAAGTCCCGCACCTCGAAGATCACCCGGCCCGGCTGGCCGAGCAGGAGGTCTTGTGCCGTGGTTTTCCCGGTCCGTATCGCCACCGGCGTGGGCGGACGGTCCGCACGGTCGTGGGTGTGCGCGAGCAGCAGGTAGTGCCCCTCCGGCAGGGTCCCGGCGAAGCTCCCGTCGAGTACGGGGTCCTCGCCCACATCGGTGAGGAACTGATTGATCGGGGGGCCGAGCTCACTCAGCGGCGGCACCGGCTGCTCCCGGGAGGTGCGCGGGTCCGGAAAGACGAGGACGCTCACGTGGGTGGCCGGCTCCAGGGTGTGGTCCACAAGGACGTTCCCCTTCAGCTTCCCCACCGGCGTGCCCCGGATCTCGTGGACCGTGTCTACCACGCTCCCCACGTCCCCGTCCCCCAGGATGAAGTAGCGCTGGAAGGAGACGGTCCCGGGATGGTCGGACCGGTTCACCCAGCCCACCATGGCCGAGACCGTTCCCGAGAGGAGCGGGATGGAGAGCTTCCCCTCCTTCGTGCAGATCCCGTAGGAGACCCGGTCCCCGGTGCCGGCCACGAAGTCGGCCATGATCGGCGTGATGAAGCTCGACTCGCCGCGCTCGAACATATCCTTGAGATGCCCCTCCTCATCGAACCCGAAGACCGGGGCAAACAGATCCAGGCTCGAACCGGCCAGGAAGATATCACCGAGGATCTCATTGCCGGACAGGAGGTTCACGAAGATCTTGATCGGATCGGTCTCGTCAGGCAGGGGCAGGGTGTCGGCCCCGGGGGGCGGGTCGTTGATCTCCACCTCGGTGGAGAGAACGAGATACTTCTTGCCCGGGTAAAGGATGTAGTCGGTCTTGAAGGTATAGTGGTTGGCGCTCACCAACTGTTCCGCCTCGAAGAGGGAGAAGAAGGGGACCGCTTCGCCCTTCATCGTGACCACGGCAGGTTTACCCTTGGATCCGTCGCTGGTGATCTCCACCGATGCGGCGAGCTCGTCCTGGAGGTGGGGCACCAGGAGGTTGATGGTGGGGAAGCTCTCGGCGAACTGATCGAGCCCCATGGCCTGGGCGGTCTCACGCCCTTTGCGGACCCGGTCGGCGTCGATGATGCTCCCGCCATAGTAGCCGGGCCCCCAGGAGGTGCCCACGTCCCGGATGACCACGCGGATCTCCGAGTTGGAGATCAGAAAATCGCCGACCCAGCCCACGGCGTCTGGGCCGCCGATCCTCTCGCTCTCCGTGGAGATCCGGACCGCCCGGGCCTCGTCCCGAAAGGCCGAGTTGTCCCCGCAGCCTGTGAGGGACGCCAGGATGAAGGAGACAACGAGGAGAGCGGTCCAAGACAACCGGCTTTCTCTTCGAGGACGAGGACGACGACGAGGACGAGCACGATTACAATTCAGCAACAGCGGTATCCTCCATTGGTTCTCTTCGACAGCCATCATTAAACCTCTACATCAATCCTACCCGTGGCGGTCCTCGCCTCGGCCGCCTTCTTGACAGCCCAGAAGGTGGAGTAGATCACCAGCAGGGCATACCCGATAACCCAGGCCTGAATGGAGTACCCGGATACCAGCTCGATCTCGGAGTTGAAGTCGACGAAGGAGACGGCCAGATCCGCCAGGATGGCGGGAGTGAGGGCGTGGAGGACGATGATGACCCGGTTCTCCATCCTGAGCGCTCTCCCCGGTCCGATCCCTGTGAGCAGGCCGAGTAGGGCGGCTTGCACCACCTTGGTGACGATCGTGAAAATGGCGAGCCAGCCGAAGAGCATGGCCGGGATCATTACGGCGACTCGGCGGGCCCAGTCGCGGAAGAAGGAATCGCTCAGCCGGAGATCCTGGATCTCCTTCAACTCCACCTCCCCCCGCGATTCGGGATCGCCGAGGCAATAGGCGACCTTTTCCCTGGTGAGCAGCGCCCCCGCCATGGCGAACTCATCGGCCTTGTAGGTCTCCTCATCGAGATCGATCACCACGGTGATCACCTCAACGGCTCCCTCCTCCGGGCCGGGATACACTTCGTCCGAGATCTTTGGTTCGAAATAGACCGCCAACGGCTCCTCGATCTCGGTGACCACCCTGCCGTTCTCGATGATGATCAGGGGGAGCTCTTCGGCGGCCCAGTTGCCGAACCGGAACGCCTCCCTGGCCATGGGGATGGAATAGGTTCCCGCCTGGATGAGGGAGACGATAAGAAGGAGCTTGACGAGGTACAGCCCCCCGTCCTTAAGAGAAGTCCGGCCGAGAGCAACGTAAAAACGGGCATTGAACAGACTCCCGCGCAGGCGGTGGAGGAAGGGCAGCGGGTTTGTCTTCATATTGTGCAATGCTGTTTTCATCTTTCCGGGGGGAGTTTGAGTCGAATGTACCATAGGCACTTTTTATCGCAGGCAGGTCCGAATGGCAAGGGATGGATGGAGTGGCACCAGGGCCTCGGACAAAGTCCGGAGTGAGGGGCGGGGGAGGCTCTCGGGTG
>CAZFWM010000204.1:0-13371 GCA_964522545.1 uncultured Thermodesulfobacteriota bacterium | reverse complement strand
CGCCGAACCGCTCCTGCTCGGCTCGCTCGACTTCTACAAACCTCTATTAGTTAAGCTTCATCCATCCTGGAACTGCGGGATAAAATTTATATAAATATCGAATATCTATAGAAGACGATAACTTTAACAACACTGCCGCAAACGGACGCAACAAATGAGGGTGTGTTTTGTCCAACAACTTCTTAAAAAGATAGGCAGACTGTCGCTGGGCGTTCATGCGTTTAAACTCTTTTAAAGCTTTTTCCTTGTCGGTTACGGCCAATGCGGCAATTTTTCCAGATACAATAGCTCCGTGCACTCCTAAAACCATCGACGGGTCCTGCATTCCGGCAAGAGTTCCGGCAAGGATAAATTTATTATGAAATAGATTTGTATTGTTTATTGATCCCGTAGGCGTAGCAACCTCGGCTTCCGTATAATGCCAGCTATCGAGTTCTATCCCTTCATCTTCAGTGATTTTTCTTATGAACCAGTCTTTTGCTTCTTTAGAAATCGGATATTTTCGTTGAAAAAGAAGGGCTCCGCCAATGCCATTGATCATGCTGAAGTATCCATAATCCTTTATATATTTATCTAAATATACGAGTAATTCATGACCATTGTAATTTTTCATACTTCCATTTGCAAGAAAGCCATAAACAGTCGTATGAGGTATTCCAAGTGCTTTAAACGCGTTAATGTTCATTCCAGTAGCAATAATGGAACCGGGGGGAAGGGAATCAAAATCTTTTTTTGTGTCAATTGAATTACCGAAATTAAAATTAACGCCAGACTCTTTTGCTTTAGAATAGAGGTAATAATCAAGAGACGATTTTCTGGGGCCACGTTCTATGAGTTTCATGTGAAGACCTTCTGGATGCATCATGTCATATTTCTGGCCAAAAGAATAAAACCGCGCGAATGGCAGATTTGAATAATATTTTTCTTTTGAAGTATTAGAAGAAAAATCAGCGAGATTAAAGTCAATATATTCTGAGAGGCTTTTTATATCAAAAGGAGTCATATCAGCGATAACATACGTTTTTTTCCCGATATCCTCAAGCAAAAGAGAAACGCCTCCCAGCCTTTTACCCTTATCAAGTATTTCAACTTCAAACCCCTGTTTTGATAGTATTATTGCCGATGTTAATCCTGATAATCCGGCGCCAACAATTGTTATTTTTTTCATATTTTTAAACTCCCTGGATATTATCGAAAAACGCTGCAATTTCTGCAGCATATGAAAATAAAAAAAAATTGTCAAGAATTTAGATCTATTTAATGAAACAACCCGCGCGGTTCCTGGACTGTTCGAATATCACCTCTCGGTAAAGGAACAAGAGTACATTGAATGCCTGGTTTTGGGTCGAAGCGGCTTCTTTAGGCTGGTCGCGAGTTAAAATTCCTCGGCTCTCGCCTCGCAATGACCCTCAATTAGGTCAGCATGGAAGAGGCGGTTTTGTTTTTGGTGAGACCTAAGGGTTCGCGCAAAAATAATTTCACAGAATTCGCGCACAGATTTCGGCCGGATTGGGTCGCGACCGATTGAGCGATCCCTAAGGCGTAGCAAGGACTACGTCGTGGGATCGCGATTGAGGAGCGGCCCAAGAGAATCACGACGATGGTCGGAAGATGGCACCGCGAAAATGTGAAATTATTTTTACGCGAGCCCTAAGCCAACTGGAAGGTGTAGCGACGGGAGATCGGTCCTGTGGCGGACCCTGTGGCGATCGGCTTTCCTCGGGTGTCTAGGATCCGGAAGGTGACCGATCGCCCTTCTATGCTGGCAGCTCTGTCCGGACTGCCCCAGGGTGTGTCGGGGAGGAGGGCGTCGGGGTTTGCCTGGACCTTCCGCCCCTTGGTGACCGAGATGCGTCCGGTGTGGACTGCCCGTTGAACTCGGTCCCCCGTGCCGGTTCTTTTTACGCGAATGCGTGTGCCGTCCCATAGGGTGCGTTTTGCCTCTCCCTTGCCGAACAGGGTGAGCCGGATCGAGCCGATCGCGTCTCGATAGGTCACGAGCCCGTCGATCTGTTCGTCCACCAGGGTGTCCACGGGCAGGTCGAGGGTGGGGAGGAGGACGCCGGATCTCACGAACATGGGGATGATGTCCAGGGGGGCCTCGATCGTGATCCGGCTGGGGCCTGTGAAGGACCTCCCGGTCCAGAAGTCGATCCACTCTCCTTGGGGCAGGTGGAGGCTTCGGTGTCTGTCCCCTTTTTTCAGCACCGGGGCGACGAGGATGTCCGGGCCGAGTAGGTACTGGTCGTCGATTTCGACTGCGGCCGGGTCGTTGGGGAAGTGCAGCAGTAGGTGGCGCATCACCGGCCACCCGTGCTCGGCGGCCTCGTGGGCGCACCCGTACAGGTAGGGAAAGAGTGCTGTGTGGAGGCGGGCGTACCGCCCGAAGAGCTCCAGGGTCTGGGCATCCCGGTCGAAGGACCAGTTCCGACGCGCGAGGACGCCGTGGTGGGTGCGCATCACGGGCGAGAGGGCCCCGATCTGGGCCCAGCGATAGAAGAGCTCCCGCGTGGATGGGGGGCAGGTGTGCGATTTGTACCCGGCGATGTCGCACGCCCAGATCGGCATGCCTGAGATCCCGGCCGACAGGGCCGCGGGCACGACGCACCCGATCCCGTCGGTCCGGTCCCATGAGGTGAGCTGGTCGCCTGCCCACATCACCGGGGCATACCGCTGGGACCCGGTTGTGCCGGACCGGACGAAGAAGACGTAGTCGCCGTTGGGCCGAATCTCGTCGAAGAATTCCCGGTTGAGGCGCTGCCAGAGCAGGGGGAACCGGTTGTGCAGGGCCCACCCGTCCTCGCCGCTGCCGAACCGGGCGTGGGGCGGAGTGTACTCGCCGAAGTCGGCCATCCAACCGTCGAAGCCGAGGTCGAGGGTGCGGCGGAAGATCCCCTTCATCCACTCCCGGGCCGTCGGCCTGGTGAGATCGACCTGTCCGTACCGGTCGAAGAGAACCCTCACCCCGCAGGGCCGGCCCAGCCGGTCGGTGATGAAGTGTCCCTTTTTGCGCCCCTCACGGTACAGGGTCGATCCCTTCCAGATGTAGGGGAAGAAGTACGCCAGGAAGCGGAAGCCCAGGCAGTGCAGGTCGTTGGCGAGCGATTCGATCCGGGGGTAGAGGGTGCGGTCGGGCCCATCGAAGCGGACCGGGAAGATGAAATATCCGAGCGGCGTGCTTCGGCCGTGCTGCCAGTCCTCGGTCCAGATCGCGCTGGAGGGGATCTTCTCGCGGCGCAGCGTGCCGGCGACCTCCTTCACCCGGGCCTCGCCCCCGACGGAGTCGTTCCAGGGCGCGAAGGCCCAGGCGGCCGGGACCGTTGCGCGCCCCGTGTGGGCGGTGGTCTCCTCGATCACCCGGAGCGGCTCGGGGCCATAGAAGAAGATCCACTCCACGGCCCGGTCCCAGTAGGTGAACCCGAACAGGTCATCCCGGGTGCAGGCCAGGTCGAACTCGCACCGGTGGGAGCCGTCCACGAGCAGGCCGTAGCCCTGGGGATTGAGGAAAAAGGGGACAGGAAAGTAGGTGGAGTTGGGGCCCCGGGGGAAGGGATTGAATCGGCCTTCTTTGACGATCGTTCCGAGGTAGTCACCGAGCCCCATGGAGCGCTCTTCGGTCCAGATCGGCACCCGGCGCCCCCGCTGGTCGGCGGCGTTGTACTGCTGACCGAGGCCGAAGAACCGGTCGGCCGGGCCGGCACGGAACCAGAAGGCGAGGCGGTTGACCTCGGGTCTGTCCAGCGCGAGGCAGCGGCACCGGACGGCACGCGGCCCCATGAGCTCGAACCGCACGCGCAGCTCCGCCGGGGCCTCGGGCTCGCCGGCCAGGTCCGCCTCGATGAAATCGGCCCCCGTCTCCACGGACACGGCCAGCGGCGGGTAGCTCCACGGCCCGGGCCGTCCCGTGAAGAAGTACCACATGCCGGTCGCGGTCCAGGCCCGCTGCCGGCGTACCTCCCGGCAGCCGGCCGGCGAGATGTGGGGCCTGTTCCCGGGAGGCTTTGCGCTCTCCAGTAGGGTACGGCCCCGGGCGTCCGTGAGGGCGAAGTGGAAGGGGATGCGGTTGACCTGGAGCGTTACGTGCGGGCCGGGCAGCTGGAACAGGGGCCTTTTGTACTGTCCGCGGGGGAGGACGCTCTTTCTTGCCATGGTCTCTGGGGATTACCGATGCCGCACGGGCATGGGCATCTTTTTCATGTGCTGGTGGTAGAACTGGATGGGGCGCCCCTCTCTAAATGCGAACAGTTTGATGCCTTCCAGATTTTTCGGATAATCATTGGAGAAAGGCCAGATCACATCGGCCCTGAGATAGCTCCTGGGAGCGATCGTTACACGTGGAGGGACTTTCATGTTCGTCTCTTCCATGGCTTCACTGAGTTTTTTCTCGACCGCGACCCCCTCCTTGGGGCTGAAGGGGCGCGTGACCAGGCTCGATACGTCCATGGGGGGCGGGGGGATCTCGGAGCTCTCCAGCGAATCGAAAGCCTTGATGTGCCTCTTGTCGCCGAGAACGAGGAAGCAGAAGCCGGGATCGAAGATGATCGGGACGGGCCCGTGGTTTTCGATGTCGAACCGGCCATAGAAGAAGGTGGTCGAGTTCTCCAGGGAGCCGAACTCCAGGAGCTCGCATTTGATCAGCTCGGCGGCGGCAGTTTCATGGAAGACCATTCGGGTGAGGGGCTTGCGCCTAAAGGAGCAGCCCCCGAGGGCGATCGAGAGGGCGAGGGTTATGAGAAGTAGTCGCTTCAAGTCAGAACCTCCTGTATCTGGGTGTACCGAATTCGCGGTCACTATAATTGAATCAGGCCGGGAATGTAAATGATCAGTGGAGGCCGGCCGGAGGCCGACGGGATGGCGTTGATCCGCAGGGCGACCGGCGGTCGCCCTCAGTGTTCAGTGCCCGATCATTCGGACCAGAAATAGGCTCAGGTCGGGCCAGTAGGTGATCACGATCACCGTGGCTAGCAGGATCGCAAGGAAGGGGAGGGTTGCCAGGTATAGTTGGACCACCGGCTTGTTGAACCGGTAACTTGCCAGGAAGAGGTTCATCCCGACGGGCGGTGTGCAGTAGCCGATCTGCATGTTGGCCAGGAAGATGATGCCGAGGTGGATGAGGTTGATCCCGTATCCCTGGGCGATGGGGATGATGAGGGGCACCACGATCACCAGAGCCGAAAAGATGTCGAGCATACAGCCGAGCACCAGGAGAAAGAGGTTGAGGAGGATGAGGAACCCGAACCGGCTCTCGATGTGGGCCCGAGTGAACTCGAAGAGCTTCGTGGGCACGTCGGCGGTGATGAGGTAGTTGGTCGAGGCCATGGAGGCCCCGAGTATGATGAGGATGCCCCCCACCAGGACCATGCTGTAGCGCATCACTCTCGGCAGGTCCCGCAACCGGATGTCCCGGTAGACTCCCACTTCGACCACCAGGGCGTAAAAGGCGGTCACGGCCGCGGCCTCGCTCACGGCGAAGTAGCCGGAGTAGATGCCCCCCAGGACGATGATGGGGAGCGGGATTTCCCAGGCCGCCTCCCGGACCGCGGATTTCACCTCTCTGAACGACGGGGTCGTGCGCGGGATGCGGCTCCGGATCCCCGTGCGCAGGCTGTACAGGGAGAGCATCATCACCATGAGGGCCCCCGGCAGGATGCCCGCCATGAAGAGGTCGTCCACGCTGGTCTGCGCCACGATCCCGTAGAGGATGAGAGGCACGCTGGGCGGGAAGAGGAGCCCGAGGCTCCCGGAGGTGGTGATGAGCCCGAGGTTGAAATTCTCCGGGTACCCCTCCTCACGGAGCGAGGGGTAGAGGAGCGCGCCCAGGGCGATGATGGTGATCCCGGAGGCCCCGGTGAAGGCGGTGAACAGGGCGCAGGCTCCGAGGGCCACGATGGCCAGCCCTCCCGGCATCCAGCCCAGGAGCGCACGCGAGAGCCTCACGAGCCGCCGGGGCGTGCCGCTCTCGCCGAGCAGGCAGCCCGCGAAGGTGAACAAGGGGATGCTCAGGAGCACCGGGGTGTCGATCATCCTGTGGATTTCGATGATCGCCGACATGGGGTGGAGCTCGAGCCGATGGAAGCCGAGCAGGGCGCTTGCGGCGATGATCGCGAACAGGGGTGCCCCGAGCAGGGCGAGCAGGATGAGGGCCGCACCGGTGACGATCAGCATGGCCTACTCCCGCTCCTCGCTCTGAGCCTCACCCCCATGGATCGCGTCGATCAGGCTCGCGCCGGTGAGGCGTACGAATCGCACGGCTATCAGAGAGAAGGCCAGGGGGAGGACGATCTGGGCGATCCAGACCGGGACCGGGCCAAAGAGCTTGGCCCCGTAAGCGAATTCCTCGCGCACGAAAATGAAGGAGGCCCAGGCGAGCAGGGAGCACACGACCGAGGTGAAGGCGTTCGTGACGACCCGTGCGGCGGCCCGGGGCCTCGGGGCGAGGTAACGCGAGAGGATGTCGATGGTGATGTGGTTGTCGTCCCGGGTCGCGGCCGCGGCGCCGAGGAGGCCGACCCACAGAACGAGGTTCCGCAGCAGGGGATCGGCCCAGAAGACGCCGAAGCTGAAGGCGTTGCGCAGGACGATCTGGCCGAAGGCGATCACGATCATCACGCCGAGCAGGAGGCAGAGCATCCCGTCCTCGATCTTGCCGATCAGCGAGGCCGCCGACCTGAGCCGGGCCGCAGGGGAGGTCACGTGCCGGGCTCCGCCTTGTCTGCAGGTTCGTCCTGAGGCGTTGCTTTGTCCTTCCCCGCCCGGTACTCGTGGAGATGGGCCTTCAGAGTGCGGAGCAGCTCCCCGGAGAAGACCTTCTTCTTCTCGAGCTCGATATTCGCCTCGTCGGCGAGCTTGGCCAGATCCTCATAGGCTTCAGGAGAGACCGGGAGGATCTGGATCCCCTCCTTTTTCAGTGTCTCCAGGGCATCGTGGTTACCCTGGCGGGTCTTGGCTTTGATCTCTTTCAATCCCCGGGCGAAGACCTCCGCGACCACGGGGCGGTGCTCGGCCGGAACCTTGTCGAAGTACTTTTTGCTCACCATGACGACCCCGTATGCATAGATCAGGGGCGTGTAGGTGAGGTACTTCACCTTGGTGAACCACTGGAGCAGAATGGTATAGATGGGGGCGTTGAAGACCGTGTCTATGAGCCCGGTCTGGAGGCCGGTGAGGACATCAGGTACGGGGAGCGGGATCGGGGGGACTCCGGCCGTCTTGAAGGTACACTGGCTGATCGGGTCGTTTTCAGGGACCCAGATCTTTTTTCCCTTGAGATCGTCCACTCCGGCGATCGGATGATGCGACATGATGTAGACGAATCCGGTCTCGGTCCACCCGAGGACGACGTACCCCCCACTCTCCAATCCGCCACGGAGCGCCCCGTCCAGTTTCTCCAGTATGTAGTCGACCTCGTCGTAGTCCTTGAAGAGTAGCGGGAGGCTCATGATCTGTGTATCCATGGAGACCTCGGAGACCCCCCCTGCGGTAAAGCTCCCGCCGTGGACCTGGCCGGTCATCCGGATCTTGCGAAGGACCACGGAATCTTTGCCCATCACGTTTCCGGTATAGGCCTTGAGCTTAACCTTCCCGTCGGTTCTTTTAATGATCTCCTGGTTCATGGCGTGGACGCTCTTCATAAAATCGCTGTCCTCTGTGGCCAGGGTGGCGAACTTCAGAACGAAGGGCTTGTCTCCTGCCTGGGCCGGGGAGATTCCGATGAGGAGGGGGAGGGAGAGGATCAGGAAGATTATCTTGACTCTGAAACTCATGGCTTTTGTTCTCCTTAAAAATAATCATCCCCAGAAGCAAGCAGCTCCCGGGCCTGCTCCTGGGCTATCATATTGATCAGGGTCAACTCTGCCACCTCATCGGCCCGGCCCTCCAGGGCCTTTTTGAGAAGTCGGTCGTGGAGCTCCCGGTCGAAGAGGAGCCGGGCGTATTTCTTGGCGTAGAGGACATAGGCTGTAAGGAATTTGCCCTCGCTGATCTCGATGGCCCGCTCGAAGTGAGTCCGGGCCTGTTCGGGCCGGCCGCCGGCCGCCGGCGGAAGGATCGTGAGCATCACGCCCTTGAACAGGTGCGGGCCGCCGTAGTAATAGGTCTCGTCCAGCTCGAGGATCCGGCCGATCATGGCATCGACCCGGGGAATCTGGGCCAGGGCGTCCCATGAGCCCGAGCTCGCCTGTATCCATCCCGCCCAGCAGCTCGCCGCCCAGAAGAGGGACGGCACGTCCTCTTTATCGAACGTGGGCAGGCACTGGATGAACTCCTCGTAGGGACTGTCCGCCACCTCGGCAAAGTCCTCGCTGCGCAGCCCGAGAGCCCTCAGACTGTACTTCTTCGCCTTAGTGTACATTCGAGCCGCCCTGTCCGGGTCGCTGCCGGCCACGAAGGCCCCGGCGTAGGCCGCGTAGGCCTGGGCCCCGGCCAGAAGGAGCTCTTCGTTCTCAGGCTGATTTTCGATCAGCCCGTCTAGCACGAGGAGGAAGGCGGGCGCGCCCTCGCGGGCCAGGTCCGGATCGTTCTGCTTGAGGAAGGAGCCGGTCAGGTCATCGATCACCGGCCCGGCGGCCGAGGCGATGAGCCTGGCGCAGCCGGCGGAGAAGAGGATCGGGATGACGACCAGAAAGGCGGCGATCGTTATTGTGCGGTGATTCGGATGGAGATGCAATTCGGCTGCTCCCCTATAGGGCGCGCACACAGGTGCGCCCCTACTTTAGTTATGATCAAGTTATACTATCAACTCTATCGGAATGACAAGTTCGACAGGCCCTGGATCGTAATAGAGCAAACAAGAAAAGGCCCTTCCGGACTATGCCGGAAGGGCCTTGTTCGACTCGATACGAAAGAAATCCAGCGTTTAAAAGTAGAAAGTGAATCCGCCGGTCGCCTGGATTCCACTGGCGTCCACGTCATCGATGTCCTCGATGTCCAGCTCGAACCAGACATAGCGGATATCGGCGTTGATGGAGAAATGCTCGCCAAGATTTAACTCGGCGCCGCCGCCGATGTGCCATCCGAAACCATTGTCTGTCTCATCGAATACTTCAATACCTAGAATTTCGCCTTCGGCGAGCATGAAATACCATCCGGCCCCGGCGATGGCGTAAGGCGAGACCATGAAATCCTTGAGTGGGTGGACCGTCACGGAGGCGAGCATCGGGATTGTGTGAATATCGATGTCGGCGATCCCTTCCACTCCAATCGTGTCCTTCCTCCAGCCTACCTCGCCCCTCACTCCCAGCAGGGAGTCGAAGAAGCGGTAGCTGAAATCACCTCCCAGGAAGAAGGTGCCATCATCGGCGTCCGATGCCTTGGCATATCCGATACGGGGGCCGATTCCGAAGCCGCGCTCGGCCATCGCCTGGGGTGCGGCAAGGAGAACGGCCAGGGCCAGCGATACCATGACGACAATGATCTTCTTCTTCATGCTTTCCTCCTTTTTCGAAGCTTGGTCCGAAGGTCGGACGATCTCCCCTCATTTTTTTAACGATATTTGGAGAGATACTCGAATATCCAGGAAAAAATGTCAACACATGTTTTCGAGGCGGCCGGTTAACGACCAAGGAAGGAATAAATGATACCCGCGCTGTCCAGAACGTGGAGTACGCCGTCCTGGTTCCAGTCGCTTCTGGCGATTGTTTCGGCGGACGGAGTGTTTCTTCCGAGCGTGTAATTTATGAGGACCGCGGCATCGGCTGCGGAGATCGTTTCATCGCTGGTGACGTCGCCCAGGAGGAGGCCCTCCGGCCCGCTCCAGGATGTCGCCGCCGCCACGGCGTTGTACAGATTGAGGCGTCCGCCGGTGACGGTAATGCCTTCGAGCGAAGAAAGGGGATCTACTCCGGCGAGGATGATATCCCGGAAGTAGAAGGCCGCCTGAGCTGGATTTTCCTTGTAGAGCAGTGCCAGATGGGGGTTTGCCGCCGCGTGCAGGAGCCCTACGGCCCCGGCCACGTGAGGGGTGGCCATGGAGGTTCCGTCCTTCGATCCAACCCCGTCGCCGGGCACTGTGCTGTCGATGTCGGTCCCCGGGGCGCCCAGGTCGATGGTGGTGGCTCCCCAGGCAGCGCTACCGGCCTTCACATCGGCCCGGGTCGTGTTCGTCACGGTGATGAGGTACTCGCTCGAGCACCCCGTGGGCACATCGCCTATGACGTCCACGTCCAACCCCATGTTCGTCGTTGCCGCGGCGCTCAGGATTCCGACCTCTCCCATGGCGTCATAGATATCGTTCCACAGCGGATAGTCACCCGACTCGCAGTCGGCAAAGTTGACGCCGAAGCTGGAGTTCGTGGCGACCACATTGGCCCCTTTTGTCCCGCCCGTCTCGAGCCAGAGAGATTTCTGGTCCAGCACATAGCCGTAGGCTTCGAGGACGATGGAGGTTGAAGTGGAAGCTCCGCGCAATGCCATGATCTTTACGTCCCAGTTTACTCCGACCACGTCGAGGCCGTTGTTTCCCGTTGCCCCCACGATTCCGGCCACGTGCGTTCCGTGACCTTCGACCGGAATCGATCCGCTGTGACTCCACGCGTTCCAACCGTGCACGTCGTCGATGTAACCGTTCTCATCGTCATCGATCCCGTTGTCCGGGATTTCTCCTGGGTTGACCCAGATATTGTCCACCAGATCCTCATGGCCGAGGTCGAGTCCATCGTCGACGACGGCGACGACGATCTCCTCCCCCAGCTTTGTTGTCCCCCCGGTGGCCAGCTCCCACGCTTCGGGAGCGTCGATATCGGCGTCCGCCACGCCCCCCTCCTGACCGGTGTTGTGCATGTTCCACAGGTCGTCGAAAAGCGCATCGTCGGGGAAACGCCCGCGCAGGGTCACGGTGTGATCGAGCTGGGAGTGGATCACCGTTGGAAACATGTTTGCCATAGAAACGGCCGCTGTTTCGGAAACAGACTCATCCTGAATGGCTACGAGGTAGATGTTCAGACGTCGAACGAGCACTTTCTTCACCCGCAGAAGGCGGGAATCGAGAGCCCTCTCCACATCGGGCCAGGTGAGGTGATGGGCAAATCGGACGATGATCTGTCTTTGTGCGAATCGACCTATCGTCTTACCGTCCTGTCCGGGGGGAGGAGCGTAGGAAGTGCTGCCTGCAGCCAGTACAATAAGCAGAGCCAAGGGGAAAATCTTCAGTGCATTCATCAGGCTATTTTATCAGGCGACCAGGTCTTGCTCAAGTAGGGCCGTTCTGGCAGGCTTGTGAAATGATACCGGAGACATGGCCGGCCTCGGTACGCCGGGTTCATCTGGAAAAGGTGGATTCGACCAACCGGTACGCCGCACGAGAGGTCGAAGCGGGCGCCTCGCTCCCGTTTGTCGTCGTCGCGGACCGTCAGATCGGGGGTCGGGGTAGGCTCGGGCGCTCCTGGTTTTCACCGCCGGGTGGGCTCTACCTCACCCTGGCCCTCAGGCCTTTGGGCGACGTGCCCTTCCCCTATTACCCGCTTATCCTCGCACTTTCCGCTGCAAAGGCCCTCCGGGCGAGGGGGGCCGAGGCACGACTGAAGTGGCCGAACGACCTTGTGGTCGAAAGGAGCAAAATTGCGGGCCTCCTTGCCGAGGCCGCCGGGGGAGGCACGGCCATAGCCCTGGGGATCGGTATCAATGTCAACAATGAGGTCGAGCGCACGGGCCGTTTCCCGGAAGCCGCTTCCCTGGCCGGCCTGACCGGAAGGAGCGATTTTGATATCGGGGCCATGCTGGATGAGATCATGGCCTCCTTTGCCTGGTACCTGGGCTTGATGAAGCAGGAGGGAACGGCAAGGCTTCGGCGCCTCGCTGAAGAGTCCAGTGCAACTCTTGGGCGCAGGGTTCGGATCATCTCGGCCGGAAGAGAACGGAGCGGGCTGGCCGTGGCCTTGGCAGACGATCTTTCCCTGATCCTCGAAGGAGAAGGAGGGCGGTTTTCCGTGGTGGTCGGGGACTGCGAGTTGCTTCGGGATATAAAAGAAACGTAGGGGCACGGCATGCCGTGCCTCGACCCGGGCACAATGTGGGTTACGCTTCTCTAATCCCCCTACGGCTCATCTTTGGGAGGTTTTTTATGGGGAGGCTCCTTATCGGGAGGCTCCTTGTCCTTGAGGAACTCGTCCAATCGAATGATCTTCCCTTTGAAGTCCTGGTCCCCCTGAAGGGGTTGCGGGGCCGACCGTTTTTTCTCCTCTTTCGAGATCTTCTCGAGATATTCCCTGAGCTCCTTATTTTCCTTGATCAATCCCTCCATCTTCCCGCGCACGCGCTCCCAGATCCGATCGAGATCGGCCGTGTCGATTTGGGCGCCCAGAAGGGATGAGAGGAGCTGGACCATCATGGCGCAGGCCCTAAAGTTGGCCCCCTGAATATAGATCGGCACGTGGCCCCACAGGCTGATGGAGTGGATGTTTCGTTTTTTCGCCTCCGCGAGCAATAGGGAATGTATGGAGGCCGGTCCCTGGTAGTTTACCTCTTCGAGGCCCAGGGTCTTCAGGCGGGCGAGGGAGGTCTCGTCCGATCCCATGGCGGTCACTTTCTCATGGTCGTGCATGATGTGGTCCCGTGTCCCGCCAAGGGTGATGATCCACTGGCTCCCAAGACTTTCACAGAAATCGAAGATCGTCTGAGCATAGGAGACCCAGTTCGTGTAGGGCTCGATCCCCTGGAGCAGCACCAGATCTCCGTCTCCCTCGGGGTTTTTCCAGAAATAGAATTCGTTGAGCGGCATCTCTACTTCGATCAATCGCCCCTCCTCGATGTGTACCTCGGGTCTCGAAGAGGGATAGAGATGAAATGGATCCTGGCTGAACCGGGCAAAGGGACGAGCCTCCAGCTCTTTGATGAGGTACTGCACCGTCTCGGTAGAGACCTCTCCTGCGTCGGGCCAGCCCTCGAACCCGACGACCAGGTAGGGATTATTGAGATCGGGAGATTCTGATATTTCGATGGAGGTCATGAGGCTCCTGTCCATAGGAAGGGTGAGTACGCCTCTCGGGACGGACCGGGGACTAAATCCTAATTACGACATCACAGGTAACATTACAAGGGGCTGTTGTTAAAATCTTAAGTATGTGGTTATTGAAAGATCGGATCTAAAGACCACGTGGCTGTGGGTACAAGGCAATATCGGCATTTGTGGCAGAAGAGTTGAGGGCGAATAGGGCATTGTGGTGATGAGCTTGGCCAGATTTGACACTATAGAGGAACCGCAGCCTTATTTACTGGAATGGGATTGACTCCTCGATTGTCCTGGCGGGCTCATTTTACACAGATTGTATAATCTCCTGGGTACGAACCACAAGGCCTGTATGCTTTATTCTCACTTAAATAATAGCTCGACAGTCAGAAGTTTTCTTAAGCTGCGTCATTCAGAAGTGTATCTTTTTC
>CAZFWM010000203.1:0-13381 GCA_964522545.1 uncultured Thermodesulfobacteriota bacterium | reverse complement strand
AACTTTCCCTCTGATCTAGTCGGAGTATGCTTCAGAACTCGGTACTCTCAAGTGAAATAATCTTGTTTGGTAATTATTTTTCTTAAGTATCGTCCCTATGTACAGGAGGCCCAACACAGGAAATCCACGCTTGTTAAAAAAATCCGTAAGTGAAACCAAAGCAACTCGTTTCATTCGAATTGGCTCTTTATTCATGGACGGTGGCACCTTGCAGCGATGAACCATCCCGTGAGGGAACGCGTGGGAAGCCGAGAAAGAGTGCGTGCCATCCTGACAGCTACTTTCGCCAGATAATCCGATGCGACTTTGCCGACCGCAAGATTGAGACGGGGCAATATATCATAGAAAGGAGTAGGTAAATGCGTGGTTGTAGACATTGAATCGACGACGAAACCGATCTTGATCAGCAGGCGTTCCAGTTCGCGGGGCGTGTAAAAGTAGGATGGATAGGGTATCTGCCTCAGAAAACGACCCAGCTTCACAGAGCATAAAAAGAAAATGTTATAAAAGTTATTCATGGTCAGTACAAGAGTACCTCCGGGATCGAGGATCCTTTTGATTTCTGCTAATGCCTCGGGGACCTCCTGGGGGGACAAATGATCCAGGGTCGAGTTGGAGACAACCATTGCAAAACTATGAGCCTTAAATGGAGTAGCCCTGATGTCAGCGACCAGGAAGTATGGACTTGGCATATTCATCCGGTGAGCCCTCTTCAGAGCCGTGCGAGCGATCCCTTCCGATATATCGATTGCATACACAGGCGCTTCGAACTTTGGCCCATCAAGAAGGATCTGGTCCGGCCCGGCCGCCTCCTCGTGTAGATCCGTCTTCAGGATGGCGCCGGACGGAATACTCGAAGGCCACTCCAGCAGGCGCCGCAGCTCATCTCCTTTGTATCGTCCGAGGAGCTCATTAGCAGGAAGACCCTGCAATTCACGGAGATGTAAGCGCTCCCAAATATCCCGGTCCTGGCTCAATTTGCATCTCTTCTGCTTATCATAACTCAAACCTTTTCGTTTGATCCACCGTACCGCAATTGTCCAGGAGCTTTGTATAGTGATCGAACACCAGCCGCGCCTCCCTGTCGCTTGTGAAATGGGCGACTCGCTCTCTCGCCCTCAAACCCATGCTCGCTGCCACATCCGGATTTCTGAGCAGGTGGAGGATGCGATCCGCCAGGCCAAAAGTATCCATTGGAGGGACCAGGTATCCCTCCTTTTCCTGGGTTATGACCCTACCTATTCCATCCAGGTCAGAAGCAACAATGGGCCTTGACTGGGCCATAGCCTCCAGCATTGCTAGGGGAAGCCCCTCATATGTAGAAGGCACGACGAACACATCACAGGCCGCCAGAATTCCGGGGATATCACGGGGTGGAACTTGTCCCATAAACCGAATTTGACCTTCAATACCCAGTTGCAGAGCCAAGGCCTTGAGCTCACGCAGCGCCCCCATATCGGGGCCGACGATGACCAGGTTCGCACTGGGCAACCTGGTTTTTATCATCGACATGGCACGGATCAGG
This sequence comes from uncultured Thermodesulfobacteriota bacterium, assembly GCA_964522545.1. Taxonomy (GTDB): domain Bacteria; phylum Desulfobacterota; class DSWW01; order CAZFWM01; family CAZFWM01; genus CAZFWM01. The sequence continues at coordinate 11,856 of CAZFWM010000203.1, read as the reverse complement.
TGTGCGAATCCCTTTCGGGGTATAAGTCGGCCAACAGCGAGTATAAGCGCCCCTCCATCACATTCAAGCTGCCTCTTTACCTTTTCAACCAATTCGGCCGATGGAGGTTGCTCCGCCGCATCGATGTCGATGCAGTTCTCGACAATATGGGCCTTGTCGGCCAACAACTCGAGGCCGAAGATCCGTACCAGCTCACGATACTGTGTTTCCGAAACGAAGAGGATACGAGAAGCTGTCTTTATGACGAAGCGGCCCATCGTGCGGTCATATGCACCCCTTAGCAACGTGGGCAAAATTCCCTCGACTTCATAGCCGTATACGGTCAACAAAAAGGGGACAGACCTCCTGCGGGCGAAGAACGCGGCTCTGTCGGTCGTGTAACAGCCGTACTCAAAGGCGTGCACTACGTCGTAGTGTTCCCGTGAGAGGCGCCGCCCCAGGCCCGGCAGAACACGGTAGACAAGTCGCGGATTTTCTGAGACCACGATCTGTATGGATGGGACATGGACTATCTTTAAATTGTCTCGATGCTCCTCTCGAAAATTTCTCGAAGCCGTCCCGGTATAGATCGTAATATCGCACATGTGGGCCAGACTTCGCGCCAAGTGATCCACATGGCGCTCACGGCCGCCCGGCACCTCAGGAATGAAGGTGTGCGTTAAAAAAGCTACTCGGGGCTTGTTCTTGTCAGTCACTGCTCAATCCAAAAGTGGACTTTCCTGAAAAAATGAATCCCGGAAGGTATGCACCTTATTCGTGACAGTGCGGTGTGCTGCCGTCCCTGAAACTCAGGCATCCCCCCTGGCAACGATCAAAGCTGAAGAATTCTTCGGGCTTCTCCCCGGGCCTCCCGGTACCCAGGCAATCTACGAACCGCCGGTGCATCCGGCACTCGCGACACGCCTCGACCAGTGGCTTGCGCATAAGCGCCTCTACGGGGCCGCGGAAGAAGCGCGAAGCTTCTTCCCCGTCTTTGAAGTCGAGGAGCGAGGGGCCCTTGACGAAGACCGAGGCGCAGGGATAGGTGGAGAGGTCCGGGTTCACTGTAATCAAAATCCCGTAATCGCCTGCGTGACCGATTGAGCAACGTGGATAGTAATAGAATCGGTCCAGGCGCTGCAGATAATCACAGTCCTCACGGGTAAACATGCAGAGCGGGATAGGCCTGTACAATCTTCCCACGACCCGGCGGGCAACGCACCCCTTGGCAAAACGCATCACCAGGGCGGCCAGAGGCCGCAGCTCCTCGATCAGGTCATCCCCGCTCAGCTCCCTTGCGGTGCCCGAGATACAAAGGGACGCCCTAATCAGGGCAACCCGATGTCGGGCGGCCACGTCGATCATCTCGTCCAACGTATCGTCGTCCGTGTCCAGGATATAGTTCAGCTCCACCGGGATGCCGAGCCGGCGGCAAGCCTCGAGGTTGGAAAGAAAACGCCGGCGCTTGCCGGTGTCCAAGGCGTTCCATACCGAGAAGTTCGCACATATGAAGTGGACATACGATGCATCCAGAACATCCCGGGTGGCCTCATCCCAAAGGTTGTTGGTCACGACCTGCACGAGCATCCTGTGCCGGCGGCAGGCCTCCAGAATCGAAGGGAAGTCCGGATGCTCAGTGGGCTCTCCCCCAACAAAACGAATGATAGTCATCTTCTGGCGCTTGGCCCATTGTATGACCTCCTCGAAACCCGAAATCGTCATATCCGAGGAAAATTGTTCTTCCATGCCCCTGGCGTAACAGTGCGAGCACCCTATCCCGCATCGATAGGTAACTGCCACACGCAGCGAGGTTTTGCAGCCGCGGAGAAGCACATCGGCCGGCCGGCCGATCCGTACGGCCGCCCGCTTCACAACGGGTCGCAAGATCGGGATGTAGTGAGCGACTCGACGGACCTGCCAGAACAGGAAGGAGGAACCAGGGACCCTAGCCAGGGTATCGGTGATGATCTTCTGAAAGCGAAATAACGTCAGGTCATCCATGGCACTGGAGCGCTCTCCGCGGCGGAGATCGCCCTCCCCCCCTACGAGCAGCCTTCCAGCTGCCCCTCGAGCTCTTTGACCCGAGTGCGGAGCTCCTTGATCCGGAACTCCCTTTTGACCATAACTTTGTTGATCCGAAGCAGCTCCTGATTCACCTTCTGTAGCTCGGCGTTCTTCTCCTCGAGGGCCTGATTCATCTTCTGGAGTTCCTCGACGCTCTTTGTCTCGCTGATGTCGAAGATCATCTCGAGCACGGCCTCTTTCCCCGGCTCTAGCTCGACCGGCACCGCGTGGGACCGGAAGGTCTTTCCATTATGCTTGGGATAGTAGACGAAGCTCTCCTTCCCCTCGACCAGAATCTCGCGCACCGGGCATACCGTGCAGGGTTCCTCGGCTTCCTGGAATACCATGTGGCACTTTCTCCCCTGCACCTGTTCACCGTACATCTCCCTCACCAACTTGTTGGCGAACTGGACCTCGTAGTTGGCGCTCTCGATGACGATTAAGATCGGGATCGCATCGATGATACCTTCCAGGGTTTTTTTATCCATCCCCTTCTCCTGACTCATCCCCTCTCTCCTGCTTTGGTTGATCCCGAATTACGCAGCAGCCACCTAGGCTATTCATGAGCCAAAATTCTCTAGTAGCTGAATCCCCGGCGATTCGGTATACTACCAGAAACCGAAACCTTTTTTCCAGCGAGGTATTGTATGCAAATCTCCGGCGTTCAAGCCGCCCTGTTCGACTTTGACGGCACCCTGATCGACACTATGGACGAGTACGCGACGATCGCGGGGGAGGTCCTCCAACGCACCTACGGAATGGCGAGGGAGCAGGGGAGCCGGCTCTATCTCGAGACCTCAGGGATCCCCTTCTTCCAGCAGATCGAGCTGATCGTTCCCGGGGGCGCCCGCAACAGTGCGGCCGTCGAGGAGTTCGAACAGCGCAAGCTCGAAGGCTTCTTCTCGGCAACGTATCTGCCGGACGTGCCGCCTGCACTGGCCACCCTGCGCGAGCGCGGCATCAAGGTGATCCTCTCCTCGAACAACTACCAGGACCTGGTGGATCGCTTCGTCGCAGATCGGGCCGAGGTAGTCTTTGATCTCGCCCTCGGGTGCCGGGATAACTTTTTCAAGGGGCGGGACCATTTCAACGAGGTCTCCAGGCGTTACGGGATCGACCCCAAAGGGATGCTCTTTGTAGGGGATTCATTCAAGGACGCTGAGAGGGCGATGGAGAGCGGCGTCCGTTTTGTAGCGATCACGAGGACCTTCAGCGTCGCCGACTTTCAGGCGCGATATCCCGGGCTCAGCACTATCAGAGAGCTGGGCGAGTTACTCTCTCTTCTGGAGTAGTGGATCGGACTCGACCCTTGGGGCGGGCAAAGCTACCTGGGGAGTAGACGGAGACTATGCTGCTTGTAGAAAAAAGTCTTGCAGGCGGGAAATGACCTTCGGATGCTTACCACTCTGGAGGGAAGCCCTTAGTCCTCGGCATAGTAAAGCAGCTTTCCAATGGTGGCGTTGTAGTAGACGAGACGTATCCGGTCCAGGGAGTCGAGCGCAAGAGAGCAATATCGCCCCACATCCCCCTCGGAATCGAGGATGCTGATGTGCCATCCCTCCGCATCGTGCCGGGCGAGGCGCAGCTCACCGGTATCGTAGTCGTGGTAGGCGATGCAGGGATGCTCGTCAGTCCCCACGGCGATCGATGAAGCTCCCGGATCGATCCCGCCCTCAACGGTCTCGATCGACCATCTGTCCTGATTGTAGACGGCGAACTTGAGGGCGCTGTTCGTCGTGTCGGCGTAGCTGATCATGGGGCGCCCCACGGTGTCGAGGGCAAGGTCGTTGGCCCAGCCCACGTACTCTGCCGTGTCGACGGTCTCATACCTCCACTGATTTCCTTCGAACGAGGTATAGACGAGGCTGTCCGAGCCGTCGAAGAAGCAGATCCTGGGCTGGCCGGTTTCAGGATTTATTGCAATGGAGGCCTCCGTGATGCTCTGCTCATGGCTCTCGTGGATCGGAATTGCTATAGGCTCTGCTTCCAGGTTGGTTATATAATAGAGGGTGGCGGTTCCCTCGAGCCAGTCTTCGAGGACATAGATCGAGTGAAGACTGCCATTGGCGTCCACGGCGCTCTCCTGTGGGTAGATCATCGAGTAGATGGGATTGGCGGTAACCGGCTCCTGTATCTTCCAGAGGGCCGACTCCCAGCTCGCATGTTTCAGATAGATCAGAGAGACCTCCGCCCAACGGTCCTCGATCCCGTAGTAAATGATATGTCGCCTACCTGCTCCGTCCACCACCAGGTGGCTGTATTTGCCGTAATCATCGATCTTGGTCTTGCCCCAGGCAAAGCCGGTCCACCGCGCGAACGTCTGTACGCTGGGATTTCCCAGGTCGATCTCGGCTGAGTAGGATATGATGGGGTACTCGGTGTTCGGGTCGAGGGCGAGGGAGCAGAAAAGGCCGGTGTCTCCCTGGGTGTCGACCACCCCTGAGGGTGCAGGTGCAGGTGGACAGCCGGCTGTCAGGAGGACCGCTAGAGCAAGAATGCATGAGGCCGGAAAAAGACAGGCCGCCTGCAAAGACCACAGAGGTCGAATTCTTCGGCTCATTTGACGCCTCCTCTTTTTCCCCTCTTTACTAAAGATCGATCATGGGCACCAAGAAGTGCAGAGCCCTCCCTTCCTATTAGACAATTATAGGACGTTATTTGTAAAATATCAAATGAAAAATCGGAATTTTTGGAAATTTTTTTTCGGGGCGGCAGATTTGCCCTAAATACGGGAAAATGGCAGGCATGTCTTGAAAATGGCGTACTGATGAAATAAATTGCAATAAAAGGAGACTTCAGCGAAATGGATCAAAGGAGTACAAATGAAGAGACAGGCCGGATCCCGCAGCATTAAGGGTATCTCAATTTTTTCTCTCCTGTTGTTGTGGAGCTGCGCCTCCGGACCCAAGGTCAACCCTTCCGCGCAGTCGGGCAAGGATCTCATCCAAGAGGTCGAGGCGGCCATGGAGCGAGCGAAGGCGGCGGGTGCGGATGAACATATGCCCGGAGAGCTTCGAATAGCCGATCAGAGGCTCGATTTTTCTCGCCGCCTGATGGACCAGGGGAAATACGACGACGCAATGTTGTCTGCTCGAAAGGCGCTCGACAAGGTCAGGATCGCCGAGGCGATAGCGATCATGGAGGAGACCGAAAAAAAGGCCCGGGAAAAGGAGAATGAGGCCCAGCGAGCCTTGGAAGACCTCCGGCAACTGGAAGAGGAATCAAAAGCTCTGCTATCTGAAGAAGGGGAATAGGAGACCGTGATCAAACGATCGAAAACTGGCTTTCAGGCTCCGGCCATCACTCTGCTGGTGGTGCTCTTGTCCGGGGCCCTCATCTATACTTCCCTCTCCTGCGCGCCCAAATCCGGTGAGATCCCTCCCGCAGTGAGGACGGTGCGCGGGGAGATCGAGAGGGCCAGAGCCGATATCGAAAGACTCTACCCTGGAAAATCTTACGTTCCGCCGGAGATGGATCTGGCCGAGGAGCATTACATCCTCGTGGAAGAGGCGATATCGGCGGACGAAATAGAGGCGGCGGCCGATCACGCCCGGATAGCACTGACGGAGTCCCGTATCGCCGTGGCCAGGGCTCAGACCCGAAAGTACGAGGAAAAAATACAGACCTCAGAGGCAAAGATCGCCATGGCCCAGGAGGCCCAGGCAAAGCTCCTGGCGAGGGTTAAAGAGCGAACAGAGGAGAAGGCGCGGCTGGAGGCGGAAAGGGAGGCCGCCCTGAAAATCGGAGCGGCAAGAGAGCTGGCCCTGGAAGCGGAAGAGGCCGCCGCCCGCAAGGTCCGAGAGGCCGAGCTTGCCGCGGCTCTCAAAATACAGGAAGAAAAAGAGCGCTCGGCCGAGTGGATCTATAAGGTCGCTCAGGATATCATCCCTGACGGCCTCGTCTCCCTCGAGCCGGCCGGGCTCGTTATCAGACTTCCAGGGAGCTTCTTCCTGTCGGGCAGTGCCGAGATCAGTCAGAGCACGTACCCGCAGCTCGAGCAGATCGTCGAGTTCCTGGACCGATACCCCCAGTTTTTCGTCTCCGTGGAAGGGCACACCGATATAACGGGAAATCCGGATAAGAATAAGACTCTCTCCTTGAAGCGCGCTCAGCATGTGGCCAAGTACCTTCTCGACTCCGGGGGATTTCTTCCCCTCCGGTTCAATATCATCGGGTACGGCGACACCAAACCGCTTGCGAGCAACCGGACCAAAGAGGGACGGAGCAGGAATCGACGGGTGGAGATCGTGGTCCATATCGAGGAGATGTAGGGCAGGAGGATCGATTTTGAAGACATCGCTCTTAGTACCATTCATCTTGTCCTTGCTCATTTTTCTCCCCCATGGCGCACCCCGGGCCGGCCAGGAATCAAATGAGAAAGCCATCGAACAAGCGATCGAGGAGAGCGAGGAGCTCTGGGCGAAATCGCGGTTCGAGCAGGCAGGGACGGTCCTCGAACGTGCGCTGGCCGGGGACCCAAAGAATTCGGCCCTGCTCTGGCGCCTCTCCAGGGCATACTTCGAAGCGGGAGAGCTCATCGACCCGGAGGACCGCGAAGCCCGGCTCGAGATCTTCGGCCGGGCGGAGCAGTACGCCCGCCAGTGTATGGAAGCCGATCCGTCTGATGGGGAGTGCTATTTCTGGCTGGGCGCCGCGTTGGGGCGAAGGGCGACCACCAAGGGGCTGATCAACAGCGCCATGGCGGGACGCGAGATCGAGGCCTCCTTCCTTCGTACGGTCGAGCTCGACGTCTCCTATGTCTCCCCCACGGGCCACAGCTCTCTGGCCAACGCCTACTATGCCCTCGGGCAGTTCTACCGCCTCGTCCCGGACTCCTGGTTCGTCAGGCTACTGTTTGGAGTACGGGGGGATATCTCCAAATCGGCCGGAATGCTCAAAAAAGCCGTGGCCATCGAACCGGAGCGGCTCGAGTTCACAAAAGAGCTCGGCCTCGCTCTGATCTGCCACGGCCAGGAGAAAGACCTGCCCGCTCTCATCGAGGAAGGAGAGGGGTACCTGCGAAAGGTGGCCTCTCTTCCCGTGACCGAGCCCTCGGACCGGATCGACAAAATCCACGCCCAGATGCTGCTCGACGATCCGAGCCTCTGCTGCGGATATTCACGGGACGGGCAGAAGGGGGTGGACGAAGGGGATCTCGAGAAGCTCCAGAAGTAAGAGGGTTCTCCTGACCCCTGATCCCCAATCCCTCCCAACAGTGCCTTTTCGGCGAAAGGGCGAAAAGGCCGCCCCTACACTTCCACCTCCAGCTCCGGCAGGACATCCACGCCGGCCCTGGATGCGGCGATGCGGACGATCTCGCACCGCGCCCGCGGGTCGAGCGCAGGTGGCTGCCATTCCCGGATCAGCCGATCCACTTCACCACGCGCCCTTTCCACGATCGAGCTCTCTCCGGCCCTGCGCCGGCCATCGAGCGTGAGCCGATCGATGACCGCGCCCGGCTCGGAGTACTCGCTCCCCTCGCGCAGCACGGCCATGGTCTCGGCCGGGTCGGCCATCCCCTGCTCCGTGAGCGAGCGCATCGTCTCCACCATCTCCTCGCGCCCCACCCCCTCGGCTATCCCGCGGGCCACGCGTAGGGCGGCCCCGCAGATCTCGGCGGCGATCACCACCCCCTCGGCCGATTGGGCGCTCTCGCAGTCGAGCATGCCGGGCCCGGACACATTGTTCACGCCGAGAAGGGCCGCCCAGAGCAGACCGGCACCCCACTCGAAGCCCGCCTGGGCGTCGAGGCGCTTTGCATCGCTCAGACCGAGATAGCAGTGGGTGGGGAGCCCCAGGCGGCGGCCGATCTGGACATAGGCAGCCATGAGCCACGTCTCGGGCGCCCCGAGCAGGGGGGCACAGGAGCGTAGGTTCATGGTGGTGGGCGACCCCCCCCAGATGATCGGCGCGCCGGGCCGGGAGAGCTGTGCGATGACGATGCCGCTCAGAGATTCGGCGGTGTGCTGGACGAGCGCGCCGTGGAGAGTGATCGGCGAACAAAGCCCGGGCTGGGGCATGGAGATGAGCTCGGTCGGAATGCCGGCCCGGGCGCAGGCCGCTAGATCGCGGCACCAGTGGTCGAACCAGCGCAACGGGGCCGAGGGACAGCAGTCGAAGATGGCCAGAGGCTTGGCGCGAAGCTCATCCTCGCCCCCACGAGCCGCCACGAGCATCTCCTTCATCGATTCGAATCCCCCGGGGCCGAATGTACCAGTCACGATCGGCTTCGAGGAGTGCAGCAGGACCGCTGCGAGACGGTAGGAGTCGGCCACCGTTCGCGGAACATCGTCCGGAGTGATCGCGGTGCTCTGTGCCGACAGCGCCGGCAGGCTGTCGACCACCTTTACAAAGCGGACGCAATCCGCGGCCCCGGCCCGCCGGATGGCGTCCTGATCGGCGTCGTAGACGTTGAGGGCCGTGGATCCCGGGTTGAAGTGAACCCGCCTTTCAGAGAGGACCATGGCCGGCTCTCCGGCTTGGTCGTACAGGGTTATCGATGAAGGTGCATCCTGGAGGGCTCTCTCTATGAGGTCCGGCGGTATCCTGACGCGGCTCTCCTTCGCACCGCCCTCGGCGCCGCCGCGGGCCCCGGCCCCACGCAGCATGTCGAGCACCTCGGGTTCCGTGACGGCCACGCCGACCTCGTCGAGCACGGCATGGGCCTGGTCCAGAATTTCATCGATATGTGATTCCGAAAGAACATCGACCTCTATCATTGTGACTACCTCCATTGAAACGAAAAAGAGAATATCGAACAGCAGAACAAGGAACCGCAGAATATCGAAGGAAACAAGCCTGTCTTTCCTCTTTCAAACCTTCTGCGGTTCGATATTCCTTGTTCAATATTCGATATTCTCTTTTCTGATTACGGCTTTGCCACGTTGATCCAAAGTATTCTCACAGCCCCACCCTCTCCCGCCACTCGCGCGGCACGGGGGCCTCGATCCGGACCGCCTCGCCCGTGCCCGGGTGGACAAGGGAGAGCCCTTCAGCGTGTAGCATCAGCCGTTCGGCGGACTTCCCCCCGTAGCGCCTGTCGCCCAGGACCGGCATGCCGCAGCTGGCCAGGTGGAGCCGGATCTGGTGGGTCCGACCGGTGAGCGGGCGGGCCCGAACCAGAGCGACCTCATCCGCTCTGTCCAGGCAGGTGAACTCGGTGACCGCCTCCTTGCCGGGCCCCCCGGATGTGCATGCGTAGCGCCCTTTGAGCCGCGTGATCCGGAGATCCACCACCCATTGATCTTCAGGCGGGCTGCCGCAGACGAGGGCAATGTAGTTCTTCTCAATCCGGCGCTCCCTGAAGAGCCGGGCGAGCCGGGCATTGAGCCGGCGGTCCCGGCAGAGCAGGATGACGCCGCTGGTGCCCTGATCGAGCCGGTGGTGAAGCGCCAGGTAGTCCCCTGACCCGGAAAAGAGGTGGCGCCTGAGGGCGAAGAAGACGTTGTTGTATGCATCATAGGGGACCTGCTGGGAGGGGATGCCGGGCTCCTTGTCATAGGCGATGAGCCCCGCTTGGTCGAAGAGGATGCGCGCGGGATCGATCTCGTAGAATCGGCGAGTCCCGCGGGAAGGCACGTACAGGGTGACCTCGTCCCCGGCTGAGAGGGTCTGGGAGAGACGCCTGCAGATCCGGCGGTTCCGGTATACGGCGCCGAAGTCGATGAAGTCCCGGACTCGGGTGCGCGAGTAAGGTGTGAGTGAGGCGAGGACCTGATCGATACGCCCTCCGGCATCGTCCCCGGACACGGTCAGACGGTGACGCCTGAACTCCTCCTCACGAATCATCGACAACCGGTAGGTCTCTGCGATAGGAAAAAAACTCCCTCAAAGAAGCCGTAAAACTTCCGGACTATCGTGCATTCCGAGATCACTACTTCCCTTTTCATTTTGAAGACTTTGGCATTAATGAATCCGAGCCTATCCACCGGCTCTGTCGGTGGATAGGCTCGGATTCATGGTCCGACCTCCCCGAGCTCCGTAAACCGGAAGTCCCCTTCGTTGAGCACGCGGATGGATTGCGAATCCTGTTGACACTCGACCACGAAGAGCTGCCCCCAGCCCCACTTGATCGCGTCCGGGGTGTAGTAGGGGATGCCGTAGATCGTGCCCCGGGTGAACTCATGGATGTGTCCGGTAAAGATCCCCTTGATCGTATCTCTGAATCCGTAGACGATATCGAAGAAGGGGCTGTCATCGGGGAAGGAACCTTCGTCGTGGTGGAAGAAGAGGATCGAGGGCCGGCCCTTCTCCAGGGCCCGCTCGAGCCAGTCGAGCTGCTCGGCCCCGAAGGCCCCGGTCCACCAGTCTTGTTCGGAAAGGCGATCCTCGTAGTTCTGCATGCTGTTGAGCAGGATGAAGCGGAAGCCCTGGTGATCGAAGGCGGCGGGCGCCCCCACGCCGAGCTCCTTTTGCCAGACCTCCTCCATGGCCTTGTGGTCGCTCACCAGGCGGTTGAGAATGACCTTATAGTAGTCGTGGTTGCCCAGGACGAAGTGAATCGGAGGCACCAGGTCCCGGAGCAAGTGGCTGAGTAAGTCGATCTCGGTGGTGTGCTCGCAGTAGTACTCCGGAACCTCCGAGGGGGCCGTGTTGATGAGATCGCCCGCCAGGACCACGAAGTCCGGACCGGGCTCCAGAGAGTTGATCCGCTCCACGGCCCGCGGGAGGTTGTAGTTGCCCGGCCTGAAGGGCCCTCGGTCCACATGAGGATCGGACATCATCACGAACGTGAAGTCAGAGTAGTCTGGCGTCTCCCCTTCGTCGCCGCTGCACCCTGTCCAAACGAAAGGAAGGAGTGCGGCCACCAGGGCGAAGCGGAGGAGTGTGGCTCGGGGCACCGGGATCTTCTTCATGATACGACCTCGCTGGTTCGATCTATTGCAAGTAGCTGGTCGTGATTCTAATGGAGGGACGGTTCGTTAGCAAGGGGCCGATCCCGGTACGGTGCCGGAGGGGGGCAGCCAGATTCTGGTCTCTCGCAAAGACGCCAAGATCGCAAAGAGGGAGTTCAGATTTTCTATTATCATCTTTTCTTTGCGTGCTTTGCGGCTTTGCGAGAAAAAAAGGGTGGGGAAGGCGGTGCGACTCAGTTGCGACTTTGCCGCGTTAGGGCCGCACCTACAAAGCAATTCTCATAGATGAAGAAGTCGCCGTCGCTGTCGTCGCGCACATCGTAGCTTGTCGCGTCCGACACCCTTATGCGGCACTCTTCGGAGGGTGTATCCGGGACGGTCCACCAGAAGAGGCCGTCGTTCCACGTGCTCCCCGTGATCAGCAGCCACGTCTCTCCACCGTCGATCGAATACTGAATCTTCACCGTCTCGATTAAGCCGTACCAATCCCATTCGATCTCATGGATCTCCCCGACAAAAAAGACCTCGTCACCATTGGGATAGACCACAGTGATCGTGTCCTGCCGGTCCGGGATCGTACCGGGGCCGGGCCTGATAGGCCCCGGCACGGTCGCCTGTGCCGCGACCTGAGCCGCAGCAAGGAGGAGAAGGCAGACCGCCAAGCCAGTGGCCCTGAACCATTCCGTAGATAAAATTGCTACCATTCGATCCTCCGCTGAGAGGGAGAGATTTCCTCCCTTTTCATCCCAAATAGACCATTTTCCATCGAGAAACCTTACAGGATGCAGGGCAAAAGAGGAAAGAAAATGAGGTTAATTCCCTTGCAAACAAAGCTAAACTTGATTGCAAACTTTCCGATAACGTGATAAGTAAAATACGAAGTGGATCAGGCAAGAGAAAGGCGGCTACTGCCTATCCGGTTGACTCAGCATGGTACAACATGTAGTATTGGCGGACC
>CAZFWM010000202.1:0-13395 GCA_964522545.1 uncultured Thermodesulfobacteriota bacterium | reverse complement strand
CAACATCCTCAAGGTGCTCAGTTGTCGATCTTATAATTTCCTATGCATTAAAAAATTTTTCCCTTTTCCCCATTTCCCCTTTTCCCCCTGCTTACACATCGGAAGAGTGGGATCGAGATAAGATATGAGCCGGCAAAGCTCTCGCCGTGAGATCAAGCGGATTCTCCTGCTCTTTCCTCCGATCGTGGAGCACTCGACCAGCCTGAAGCCCTGCCTTCCTCCCCTGGGGATCTCCTATCTCGGGGCCTTTCTGCGCAAGGACTACGAGGTGGCCCTGCTGGATACCTTTGTGGAGGGCTTCTTCACCGAGGTCCCCCTGGACCGGCGCTTCTCGAGGACCGGCCTGCGCTACGAGGAGATCGACGAGAGGATCGCCCGGTTCCGACCGGACCTCCTGGGGATCACCTGCCTCTTCTCCACCCACTTCCCCATCATCCGGGAGCTCTGCCGCAAGGCCAAGCGCCTGGACCCGGGCCTGGTCACCGCCACCGGCGGGGCCCACCCCACCTTCCTGGCCCGGGAGTGCATGGCCGAGGCGCCCGAGCTCGACTTCATCGCCCTCGGCGAGGGAGAGCCCGCCATAAGCGCTCTGCTCAAGGCACTCGAGACGGGGGCTGACCTGGCCGGGGTCGACGGGATCGCGTACCGGGAGAACGGCGAGGTCCGGGTGAGCGACGGCCACCATTACATACAAGACCTGGACGCCCTCCCCTTCCCGGCCTTCGACCTCCTCCCCCTGCCGAAGTACGAGCGGATCAACATCCAGTTCAACCAGACCTCCAGGAACAAGAAGAACCTGCCGGTAATCACCTCGCGCGGCTGCACGGCACGCTGCACCTTCTGCTCCTCGGCGCAGTTCTGGGGGCGTCGCTACCGCCCGCGCAGCGCCGAGAACGTGCTCGAGGAGGTCGCCTCGCGCGTCGACCGGTACGGCACGCGGGAGATCCAGTTCCTCGACGACAACATCACCCTCCAGCCGGACCGTGCCAAGGCGATCTTCCAGGGTATGATCGACCGCAACCTCCGGCTCGAATGGAGCACCCCCAATGGCGTGGCCCTATGGACCCTGGACGAGGAGATGGTGCGGCTCATGAAGGCGAGCGGCTGCTACGAGCTCGTGTTGGCCATCGAGAGCGGGAGCCAGGAGGTCCTCAGCTCGATCATCCGGAAGCCCCTTTCGCTGCAAAAGGTCGAGGAAGCGGTCCGGGTCATCAAGAGCTGCGGTATCCAGACCCACAGCTTCTTCATCGTGGGTTTCCCGGGGGAGACGAAAGAGCAGATCCGGCAGACCTTCTCATTCCCCAGAAAGCTCGACCTCGACCGGGCGGTCTTCTTCATCTTCACGCCCCAGCCGGGCACGGAGCTCACGGAGACATGCCGGAGGGAGGGGCTGATTCCACCGGACTTCGGCTTCGGGGACCTGAGCTACGCCTGGTCCGTGTTCCAGTCGGACGAGTTCTCTTCGGCCGAGCTCGAGCGCTGGGTCGCCTCGGAGAACCTCCGGTTCAACTTCAGGCTCCTCTTCAGGCACCCCCTCGCATTCTTATCAAGGTACCTGTCGATCCCGCTGAGGCATCCCCTGCTCACCCTACGGGTGCTGAAGAACTCCTTGTTCAAGATCCGCAGAGATCGCGCTCCGCGGCGGACCGTCTCGACCTTCTGAAACTGGCTCTCAGGCGTGGACTTATCGCTCTTCGGGCGGACTTTGGCTCCCAGAATTTTAACGCAGAGTCGCAGAGACGCAGAGAAGAAAAGAACAGCGAATTGCCTTTTTGTCATTTCGGTGAGCCGAAGCCCTGAGCGAAGCGAAGGGGAAGCGAAGGGGAAGCGAGAAATCTTTCCGAGGGCACAATCTGAAAAGATAAGATTTCTCCCTGCGGTCGAAATGACATATGCGACTTTTTATGAAATCAACAGGGGAGGTTGAATTCGAGTAGGGACGTTTTTACTTCGCGCGACCGCAGAATCTCCGGCCGATCAGAACAAAGAGGAGCGCCGGGACCAGATAGATCGCCGCGAACTGGCTCCCTGAGTCTGCGATAGTAGAGCAAAACAGGCAAAATTCATCCTCATAGCCGTCACAGTCGTCGTCAATGCCATTGTCGCAGACCTCCTCGTGCCCCGGATTGACCTGCGGGTCGCTGTCATCGCAGTCGTCCTCACAGATCATGTACCCATCTGAATCGCTGTCCACGTCGTCGCCGATGCCGTCGCACGCCGTATCCCATCCATCGCACGGGTCAGGGGCGCCCGGATAAAACGATGCATATCCATCCGCGCAGTCCCCTTCACAGATCATATATCCGTCACTATCTCCGTCCACTTCATCGCCCAGGCCGTCACATGCCTGGTCGATTCCGTCGCACGGGTCCGAAGCGCCGGGATATCGGGTGGGATCCGTGTCGTCGCAGTCGTCGCCGCCGCACTCGCTGTCGAAGTGGCCGTCTTCATCATCGTCCCAGCATGAGTCATTGTACTCGTCGGCCCCGATATCGAACCCGCCGAGAAGAGGCCTCATGTCTCCATCAATGTCTGAATAGACTTCTCCATCCGTGCCGGCGTCGATGCATGGAGAATCGGCATGCAGGTGGTGGTTCTCCGCCCCGATGAACAGCGGATCGTCATCGATATTTCCTTCCTGCCAGGAAAGGATTGATCCGGACAGGACATGTACGGCTTCCTCTCCGCCCTGGACATCGCTGTAGGTCACAGAGAGCGTCGAGGCCGCGGCTTCTTCGCCAAGATATATCTCCGGTCCTTCGGAAGCAGAGTCGGCCCACATGATGCAGTTGATGATACTCATGAAACTGCCCCGGGTACAGTAGGCGCCTCCGCCCTGTCCGCCTGCACTGTTTTTCGTGATGGTGCAGTGGGTGATCGCCAGATTGGTTGCATCGCAGAAGATCGCACCGCCCTTTTCTCCGGTGCTGTTCTCCAGGATCGTGCAGTTTATGAATGTCGGGATGGCAAAATCGGTGAAGATCCCGCCGCCGAACGAAGACGAGGTGTTTTGTACAACAACGCAGTTTACGAATCCCGGACCGGAGTAGTCGCAATAGATCCCGCCGCCGAAGAATGCGTCGTTGAGAGCAAACTTGCAGCTCGTAATCAATGCAGGTGAGGCTTCCCCACAGAAAATGCCTCCGCCGAAGAATGCCTCGTTTCCCCTCACCACACAGTGCGTGATCGCCGGGGACGATTCTCTCAGGAAAATCCCGCCTCCGTACCAACCAGCACTGTTTCCCATAATCTTGCAGTATTCGATCGTGGGAGACGAGGCATCGCAGCAGATCCCACCACCGTAAAGGGCTTCTCCATTGTAAATCGTGAAACCTAAGATCATTGTCTCTTCGGTCTCTCCGCTTGCGAATTTCACCGTTGGGACCGAATTGTAACCTCCGTCGATCACGGTCACATCGCTCCCGCCCTCGCTCTGGACCGTGATAGTCTTGCCGAGGAAGTCGATGTTCTCCACATAGGTGCCGGGGGCGACATTCACCAGATCCCCGTCAAGGGCGGCATCTATGCCCTCCTGGATCGTCGCCTGATCCCCCGGCACAAAGATCTCAGCTCCGCGGGCGGGACAGCTGGAAAAAGCAATAATCAGGAGAAGGGTGGTGGGAGCAATCCGGGCAAGGGGTTTCATTCTTCCCTCATTTTTCTCTATGCATACAGGATAAAAGGCTCACAAGACAAACCAATGCTATTTATATAATTTTACACGAATTTTGCCTAAATCGCAATAGAAAAGATGAAAGGCTTTTACCCCTCTGAGGCTCGGCGGCGGGCCGAGAGGGCTGAGAGCTGCAGAAACGGGCGGAGGTTCTTGAGGAGGTAGCGCTTTCTCGGGATGCGTCGGAACAGGGTGAGCAGCCGGCGGGGATTGAGGAAGAAGGTCCTGTTGGCTCGGAGCCGTACCCTGTTGAGATCCACTCCAGTGGCCCGAGTGTAGAAAGGCTCTTCGGTGTAATAGAAGCAGTCGGTCGGATCGCTCGAGATCTCCGGATAGACCTTCCGGGCCAGATCGAAGAGCGGGGTGCGCGGGAAGGGGATCACAGTGAAGAAGCCGGCGATGAGGAGGCGGGACCGCCGGGCGTATTCGATGGTCATGTCGATCTCCGCCAGGGTCTCGGTGGGAAAGCCGAGCATGAAGAATCCTTTTGTGACCACCCCGGCCTTGTCGGACCAGTCAATAACTTGGCGCAGGCGCTCGAGGTCCATGTTCTTGCGGAGCAGCTTCTGGAGCCTGGGGCTTGCCGTCTCAATGGCATAAGTCATGGAGTAGCAGCCGGCCCTCTTCAGGTGATCGATGAGCTCCCGGTCCATCAGGTCTCCGCGGAGCCCGTTCGGGAAGGCGAGGCGCACATCGAGCCCCCCCTCGATGATCCGGTCGCAGATGGCGTGGGCGCGCTCCTTCTTCAGGTTGAAGACGTCGTCCACAATGTGGAACTCCTCGACCCCGAAGTCGCGCCGCAGTCTGCGCATCTCCTCGTAGACATGATCCGGTGATCGGGGGCGGAAGCCCCTGCCGAACAGGGCGTGGCAGTAGAGGCACCCGTATGGGCAGGCCCGGGAGGTCATGACGGCCATGTACCGGGGCCGGGCGAGCATGGAGTTCATGTTGGGCCGCCGTGCGTACCCCTCGATGTCGACGAGGTCCCAGGCCGGCATGGGAAGAGTGTCGAGGTCCTCGATCACGGGGGCGGCCGTGTAGTCGATCCCCCCGTCGCCCTCCCCGTCGTGGCTTCGAACTGCCACGCCCTCGATTCCGCGGGCCTCCCCCCCGTTTGCCCACGCCCGCACCAGGGCCTTCCAGGGGCCCTCCCCCTCCCCCACCACCACGGCATCGACGACCTCGTCCTTCAGGATATAGTCGTAGAACATGGATCCGTGGGGTCCCCCGACCACCACCCGGCACTCCGGGTTCCACTCCTTGGCGGCCCGGGCCACGGCGTGCATGGTGCGGGACTCGAAGCTCAGCGTACTCAGCCCCACTACGTCGGGTTCGAAGGCGGCGATCTCCTGGCGCACGTCATCGACGGACATGGGCCGGATCCGCATGTCCACGATCCGGATCTCCGGGTCTACGGCCGCCTGCCCCCGGACCGCGGCGGCCAGGTACATCACGCCCAGGGGCGGGCAGATCGAAGCGTGGGTCACGGGCGCATAGGTCCGCACCAGGAGGATTCGCATCACGGAGCTCCGCTCTCGGGGGCGTCCTGCGGGACCGCGGCGTCTCCATGCATGAAGAGCCAGAAGACGCTGCGCAGGCCCTTGAAGGCCGCCTTGATCTCGCTCAAGCTCCGTATGCCCAGCAGCCGGCGGAGGATGTATCGGGGCCGGCCGTAGAAGCGCCGGAAGGCCGTGGAGCGGAGCTCGAGAAGCTCGTCCCGTGTCATCGTGTGGGGCACGAAAGAGGCGTGCTCGAAGGTGAAGTCCCCGAGCTCCTCGCTCAGGGTGCCGTGCCGGGAGGCGTTTTTGTAGAGTGCGGTCCCCGGATAGGGAGTGATGGTGTGGAAGTTCACGTAGTAGGGTTCGATCTCGCAGGCAAAGGAGATCGTCTTGAGCCCGTCTTCGAAGGTCTCCCCGGGGATGCCGAAGATGAAGGGTGTGTAGACCTTGAGGCCCGCCCGCTTTGCCGCGCGGACCGCCGCGCGGATCTGGTCGACGGTGATTCCCTTTTTCAGCGCGTCCAGGCACTTCTGGACCCCGCTCTCGGCTCCAAGGAGGATCGCCCAACACCCGGCCCGCCGCATGGCCCGGCAGAGCTCCTCGTCGATGGTGTCGACCCGGTCCGACACGTACCAGGTGAGCCCGTAGGGAAGGCGCCCGATCCCCTCGCACATCTGAAAGGCCCTGTCTCTGTCCCCGGAAAAGTTGTCGTCCAGAAAGCGGATCTCCCGGACCCCGTGACCCTTCACCAACGCCTCGATCTCCTCGACCACGCACTCGGCCCTTCGATAGCGGATTCTCTTTGGGCCGTACTGAAAGCAGAAGATGCAGCGCCTCTCGCAGCCCCGGGAGCTGAACACGCTCCCCACCGGCTCCCGCCTGTAGGTCCCGGGCGTGGCCCGGTAGCGCCGGATGTCGCCGAGCAGGTCCCACGCGGGGAAGGGGAGTGCGTCGAGGTCCTCCACCACCGGCCGGGACGAGGTGCGAAGGAGAGCGCCGTTGCCGCCTCGCACGATGAGCCCCGGGATCGCCTCGAGAGGGTTCCCTCTCTCCAGGGCATCCACCGCTTCCGGCACCGAGTACTCGCCCTCTCCGCGAAAGACCGCATCGAGGGAAGGGGCGTCGTCGAAGCAGCGCTCGCCCCAGACCATAGGCATGGGACCACCCACGCCCACGAAGGGCGAGGGATCGAGCCTCTTGATGTCTTCGACGGTCCGGACCGCTTTTTCCCACAGGGGGGTGTTCGCGTAGATCCCGACGAACCCGGGGCGCAGGGCACGGACCTTGTCCAGGAGGTCGGCGTGAGTCAGGAACGAGCCGTCCACCAGGGAGACCTCATGGCCCTCTTCGCGCAGCCGGGCCCCGATGTAGAGGAGGCCGGCAGGCTGCCAGAAGAGCTCCATGGAGGCGGCCAGCCTGGCCGGGTAGATGTCGGTCACCCGCCAGGAAGGCATCACCAGAACGGTACGCATGGATCAGAGTCTTTCATCGAGATATCTACGCTGCTTGCATAGGTAATTACGTAAAATCGTCAAGTTTGCATGAAGAATTCAGAAAGTATTTCCTCTGAGGAACCCAGGAAACCAGGAAGGAAAAGAGCAAAGCGAATATGAAAATGTCAAGGCATGTCTATTTCATCAAGTAATTTCGTAGCATTGGATTCTATCCTGACCCTTTTCCTGGGTTCCTGGGTTCCTCAGAGTTTTTCTTCTCCTTGTATTTTTTTCTCCCTGAAGCGACCGCGCAGGTAGCGGACCAGGCCGATCCCGAGGCCCAGCCCGCCGTAGAGGTTGTAGAGAAACGTCATGGCCGCCGCCTTCGCCGCGAAGGAGAGCCCCTTCCTGCGGCGGATGAACGCAAAGTATTCACGGTTCAGGACCAGGAAACAGGCGACCAGGGCGGCCGCCGCCCAGAGGCCCGCCGGTCTCCAGAGCCCGGCAAACAGTGATGCCAGGGCGGCATAGCTCACGGCCACGCTCAGCACACCGCTGGCCCGGGTGTTGAGGTCGCTCCGGAAGATGCGGCGCTCCAGCATCAGTCGGGTCCAGGGCACGGCCCTGCCGAAGAGGTCGGAGCGGATCAGCCCGCTGAAGGTGTAGCTCTTGAGGTGCCCGACCTGGATATCTTTGCGCAGCCGGATCCGGCGGCCCTTTGCAGTGAGCGTGTAGCCGAGGGCGATGTCCTCGATGCAGGGGCGCCGGTAGGATTCATCGAACCCGCCCGCCTCCCGGAAGGCGGTCCGGCGTATCGCGCCGCACCCGGTCCAGAAGGTGGAGGCCGCTTCGGAGGAGGTCTGGTGCGTGTAATGGTGTTGGAGGTTCTTGTATTGAGAGAAGAAGGCGCGACATTCGGTCTCGGCCGAATACGATCCGAAGGCCGCATCGATCCCGGGCTCTTCCCGGAAGGTCTCCACGAATTTACGCAGCGTGTCCGGGGCCACGACCACGTCCGAGTCCAGGAACAGGAGGATATCCCCCCGGGCCGCCTCGGCCCCGCGGTTGCGGGCGGCGGCCGGACCGCACCGACCGTCCTCGAGGCGGATCAGCGTGCATCGATCCTCGGGAACGCTCCCGACTGAGTCGTCGCAGGAGTGGTCGTCGACGACGATGACCTCGATCCCGTCCTCCAAGTCACTGGACGCAACGGCCTCCAGGCATCGCCTCAGGTTCAGGCCCGCATCGCGGCTCGGTATGATTACGGACAGGGCGATCGGCTCGGCACAGGCCGCATCCGTCGGCCCTCTGGATCGGCAATCCTCTGACAAATTGTATTTCCTATACGATTGAATTATCGCTCTTCGGGCGGACTGCCCTGGGGTTTGCACCCCAGGCTACATGACCTGACCCCTTCGGGGTCAATTGGATTTCCTATTGAATTGAATTATCGCCTTTCAGCGGACTTTTCAGATTTCGGGATATAGAGTATTATTGAGATTTGGGGACCATCAAGCGGATAGGAGCAACCGCACTTTCATTAAGGAGCCCGCAGCCTATGACCACCAAAAACTTCTATATCTACATAGCCACGCTCATCATTACTCTCGTGGTCGTCGTCTTCATGATACACCACTTCAGGAAAATTGGCCATGAGCCAAACCTGCGATCATCCGCAGACTCACCCACCTCCTCAGCGATACAGGACGCGCAGGAGATCCCCTTCAGGCACGCCATAGGGGACAGAGCGGACAATCCGGGAAGCGCAAAAAAGACCGAAGAAAAGGCCGATCGCCCTGCAAGCGCCTCTGAGAAGAAGATCACCGTCTACGTCACACGCTGGTGCGCTTACTGCAGGAAGGCCACAAAGCTCCTCGACTCGCTCGGGGTCCGCTATACGGTGAAGGACGTCGAAAAGGACCGGAAGGCGAACTCTGAGATGCTCGGCAAGACCCGGGGGAGGCCGGGAGTGCCGGTCGTGGACATCGACGGCACCGTTATCCACGGCTATGATCCCTATGCCATCAAGAGGGCGCTGGGAAAGTAGAGGTTGCCTGGGGCTTGAGGCTTGGGGTTTCTCAGCTCCGGGGCGGTCACCCGGACGACGATCTCCGTTCTGTCCCATCTTTTGATTTCCTTCTCATTGGCTGTGTATAATCGGAAACATACGTCGATCCGCATTGCCGGCCAGAACGGGCGGGCAATGCAGGACAATTGGACCGTAGGGGCAGGGCTTGCCCTGCCCGGGCGCGATGAATCGCGCCCCTACCTTGCGCTGTAGGGGTTTGATTCATCAAACCCTCAATTAGGGCGCAGCAAGCAGCGCCCCTACCTGAAACGTTGTTGTCATCTTCGAGCCGAATATTGCGTATCCTCCTGATCAACGCCATGGACCGCCGTCGCGAAGTGGAGACCTCGGTGAGGCCTCTGGGGCTCGCATGCCTGGCCGCCTTTGTCCGGGGCCGCCACCCGGACGTGGAGATCCGGATCTCGAGCCGGCTGCCCGGCCCGTCGGACCGGTTCCGCCCCGACCTGGTCGGCATCTCCTCGGTGACCCCCAACTTCCCGGCGGCCGTCGAGCTGGCCCGAGAGGCCAAGGCCCGGGGCCACCGGGTCGTGGCAGGCGGCATCCACATCTCCCTCGTCCCCGAGAATCTCACGGCCGACATGGACGTGGGCGTGGTGGGAGAGGGGGAGGAGACCTTCACGGAGATCGTGGAGGCCGTAGAGGAGAGCGGCGGTGCCCCGGTCGGCCCGGACAGGTTTCTGGAGATACCCGGCACGATCATTCGGAAGGGAGACGGGACGCTGCAATCCGCGCAACCCAGGCCGCTCATCGACCCGATCGACCGGCTCCCCAAACCGGCCCGGGACCTCCTGCACCCCACGGCGACCAATCTCTACCTGGTCTCCTCGAGGGGCTGCCCATTCCGTTGCACCTTCTGCTCGTCGGCGGCCTTCTGGGACCGGGCCCGGTACTTCTCCGCGGAATACGTGGTCGGCGAGGTCGCCTCCCTGGCCGCGGACTACCGCGCCCGGCACCTGAGCTTCTGGGACGACCTTTTCATTGCCCCGCCCGAGCGGTTCCGGGCCATCGCGGCCGGGATCCGGGACGAGGGGCTCCACAAGCGCATCTCCTTCTCCGTGGCGGCCCGGGCCGATAGGGTGGACGAGGAGACGGCGGCCGTGCTCCGGTCCATGAACGTGGTTCAGGCGTCGATCGGCCTGGAGAGCGGCTCCGACCGGGTACTGCAGGCACTCAAGGGGCCGAAGAGCTCCGTGGCCCGGGGCCGTCGGGCCGTTGCGGCCCTTCACGAAGCGGGTATCGCGGTGACGGCGAGCTTCGTCATCGGGGCTCCCGGGGAGACCCGGGCCGACGTGCTCCGTACCCGGGCGCTCATCCGCGAGCTCCCCCTGGCCAGGATCGGGGTCTACCGCCTCACGCCGCTGCCGGGAACGGCCCTCTGGTACGAGGCGGAACGGCTCGGGCTGGTCTCGGACAAGATGGACTGGCGCCGGCTCGCCATGGACGATTCGGGGCGACGCACCGATCCTGTGGTGTTTCCCGGCCCCCTCGGCCCGACCGAGCTGGGTCGGCTCCATCGAGCCCTGCTGCACACGGCCGGACGCAGACGCGCTATCCACCTGGCTGCCAGGCTTACCAAAAGCCCGCGCTCCATGCTCGCCTCGGCCCGCCGTCGGCTCGCCTCCTACACCGAGCACCTCAGGATTCGATATTATGAGCGATGACGGCCGGCCCCTTCTCTCCCTGTGCATCGTGAGCTGGAACGACCGAGAGCTCCTTCGCTCCTGTTTCGCCGCTCTCAAGGCCAATCCCTACGGCGGAGAGTCCGAGGTCATCTTGGTCGACAACGGCTCGACCGATAGCGGACCGAACATAGTAGCCGCCGATTTCCCGGAGGTGCGGCTGATCAGCAACGATGAGAACCTCGGCTTCCCCAAGGCGTGCAACCAGGCGATCCGGGCATCGAATGGCGATATCGCCGTCCTCCTCAATCCCGACGCCGAGGTCGGCCCCGGGGCCCTCGACTCTCTGGCCGATCTCATCGCCTCCAGGCCGGAGGCCGGGGCCGTGGGGGCAAAGCTTCTAAACCCGGACGGATCAGTACAACCCGAGTGTCGCCGGAATTTTCCAAACCTGGCCACCGACATCCTCCTGCTCACAACGATCTACAAGCTCCTTCCGGACCCCAATATCATCTGGCGCTGGCGCCTCCCGGCCGAGCTGCCGGACGGCCCGTCCGAGACCTTCGCCGTCTCCGGGGCCTGCATGGCGGTGCGCCGAGAGGCCCTGGACGCCGTGGGCCTCCTCGACGAGGCTTCCTTCATGCACCTCGAGGACATCGATCTCTGCTACAGGCTCCGCAAGGCCGGCTGGAAGATCTTCTTCCACCCCGGCGCCCCCGTCGTCCACCACGGCATGGGGAGCGCCCGGCAGGTCCTCGGCCGGATGCGGTCGATCCAATACGAGGCGCGCTACCGCTTCTACCGAAAGCACATGGGCCGGGCCCGGGCCGAAGCCCTACGTGCCCTCATATTCACCGCCATGGCCGTGAGGCTCACCCTGCTCGCCCCCTTGACGCCCCTGCGCACCGGGCCCGCGCGCAAGCGCCACGCCGAGCGTCTCCGGGAGTACGGCCGGGCTCTTACTTGGAGCCTCACGCGACGCTCCCAGAGGATTCCCTGAGCCATGCGGGTGCGCGTGGTCCACATCATCCGGGGCGAGCCCTTCCAGGGGGGCGCCGACATCTACGTCACTACCCTGCTGGCCCACCTCGACAGGGAGCGCTTCGACCCCTCGGTTCTGGTGCTGGCCAAGGCGCCGGCCCGGGAGATTCCGTTGTGCGCAAGGCTTGCCGAGGCCGCCATCGACCACGAGGTCCTCGAGGCCCCGGCCAAGCTGCACCCCGCTTATTTTTCGTGGACCCTGGATAGACTCAAGGCCGCCGGGGCCACCCTCGTCCACACCCACGAGTACAAATCGGCCCTCATCGGCCTCTATACCGCACGCAGGGCCGGGGCCGCGGCCGTCGGCACCGCCCACGGGTGGACCGCGAGCTCGACAAAGGCACGGATCTACGAGGCGATCGAACGGCGGCTGCTCAAAAGGTTCGATGGTGTGATCGCCTGCTCTGAATTCATGCGCCGGGACCTGGTCGACCTCGGAATAGCGCCGGAGAGGATCCCGGTCATCTATTCCGCCTCGGAGCTCCCGCCCCCCGGGGACGGCCCGGAGTTCCGACGGGCCGCCGGGATCGGGGAAGAGGCCTTCCTCGTCGGCACCCTCGGGCGCCTGAGCCGAGAAAAAGGCCAGGCGGTCCTCCTCGAGGCGCTCCGGGAGGTCCGGGCCCACGTCCCCGGTATTGCGGTTGTGCTGGCAGGCGAGGGGCCCGACCGGCCGGCACTCGAGGCCGCAGTCCCACACCTGGGCCTCTCGGGGGCGGTCACCTTCATGCCGTCGCTACCCAGGCCGCGGCTCGGCTCCTTCTTCGAGGCGATCGACATCTTCGTGCTCCCCTCGCTGCGCGAAAATCTCCCTCTCGCCCTCATCGAGGCAATGCAGGCGGGCCGGCCCATTGTGGCAGCCGCCGTGGGGGGAGTGCCGGAGCTGATCGAGGACAGGAAAACCGGCCTCCTCGTGCCCCCTGGCGATCCCGGGGCCCTCGCCCGGGCGATCCGAGAGCTAGCGGGCGACGAAACACTGCGGAGGCGTCTAGCATCCGAGGCCCGCCGGCAAGCGGTGCAAAGGTTCACAGGAGAACGATTCGCGGAGCAGATGGGGGAGTTCTACGGGGAGATGCTGGCGAAGCAGGACGCGAGATGAGCCCAAATGATAAACGTCGGACTGATCCTATGCGATACACTTACATGTCGGGGCTCACCTTGCCCCGACCGGGCGCGCCCAATCGCGCCCCTACGGGGAGCCGACGACTTGCTAATCCCATGATGCTAGTGTAGATTTAGACTGATGGACTTCACGAAATAGATTCTAAAGTAACATCATTGTTTCCTGAAGATGGAGGGCTCCGCGATGAAACGAAGATTCATCAGTCTCTCTTTCCTCACGCCTCTCCTCTCCCTCCTTGCTTTCCTAATCTCCCCCACACTCGTCCATGCCGGCATGAGCGGCGGCACCTACAGCGTCCCGGTCTGCGCCTTCGGCACGGGCGGCGGGGCCATGACCGGGGGAGACTACTCGGTCACCACGATCCTGGGGCAGCGGTGCGCCGGCACCATGGACTCCAGGTCCTTCTGGATGGGCACCGGGCTCTGGTACTTCGCGAGCACAACGGACATCAACCCGTGCATAGTTCCTTCGAGCGGTGAGGGAAGCTGTCCCTCCTGCGAGTGCTGCCAGGATTGCGGAGAGGCGCTCAGTCTCGGGTTTCCGAGTTGGACCCATGGCATCAACCTCTATGAAGACTACATCACCATAGAGAACAACACCGGCTACGACATCACGGATCCGGTTCACTCAGTGCTTACGGCCCTCGATCCGGAGAACGTGGAAGCCAGGAACACGGACAACGACGAGCCGAGGCCGCCCGATGGGTACTGGGAGTACAACTTCGATAAATGCATCGAGATCTGGAACAACGGCGATCCCCTGGACGATCATCAGTGCTGCGTCACAGGCGGCGTCACGGCAGGGGGCGTGATCCCGCCGGGAGAGCGAATCTCTCGGGTCTGGCAGTTCGAGGTTCCGGATTTCGATGTAAGGGCTATCCACTTCACTGTACCATATCCTCACGACTGCCGTCGGCCAGCG
>CAZFWM010000201.1:0-13449 GCA_964522545.1 uncultured Thermodesulfobacteriota bacterium | reverse complement strand
TGAAGAGTTATGGTCCGAAGATGTTCGCCATGAGTGCGGTCGACTTCTACGACGACCAGCGTCGACTCTCGAGGCTGCTGCTGGCCATGCGGCGCGCACCCCAGCCGATCATCTCCGCGGTCCACGGGTCGGCCGCGGGCCTCGGCTTCTCCTTCGCCATGGCCTCGGATGTGCGCGTCCTGGCCGAGGGGGCCCGCTTCTGCGCCGCCTACATCAACATCGGCGTCGGGGGGGCGGACATGGCGAGCAGCTACTTCCTGCCCCGCCTGATCGGCTCAGGCCGAGCCAACGAGTTCCTGCTCACGGGCAACTGGATGAGCGACGAGGATGCCATGAACCTCGGCTTCGGGAGCCGCCTGGTGCCGGCTGAAGAGCTGCTCGAGACGGCCGCCGGCCTGGCCCGGACCATGGTGGAGAAGGACAAGATCGGCCTGCGGATGACCAAGGAGGCGATCAACGTGAACCTGGATGCCTCCGGCCTAGAGGCCTGCCTCGAGCTGGAGGATCGCAACCAGACGATGATCGCCATGGCCAAAAAGATCGGTTGAGGTGTGGTTCAGGTCTGATGCAAGAGTATTGTGTAAAGGTAGGGAAAAAGGGGAAAGGATTGAATTATAGTTGGATATCAAGTGGAAAGACTGATAATTATAATAACCAATATTTCCCCCTTTTTCCTTTTCTTACACATTTAGGAATAAGCCTTGGTAAGCTCCTCGATGCGCTGCATGTGGTAGCCGATATCCTTGGACCCCTCCATGGCCCCCTCGGTCACCACGTACCCGAGCCGGACCGCCTCCACGAGCGGCGCCTGGCTCGTGAGGACCTTGAAGGCGCCCTCGATGTCCGGAAAGATCATGTGCACGAAGGGTCGCCGCCGGGTGTAGGTGCCCCGGCCCGACTTGGTCTTGCCCCCCTTCATGCGCAGGTAGGCCGCGGGCCCGTCCTTCACGGTCCACTGGAAGATACGGTCCGGGCTGTCCTTGGTGATCTTCTGGAACTCCTCGTCCCCGGCCTTGTTGAGCTGCGACAGGGCGTTGGTGATCATGTAGAGCACCAGCTTCACCTTCAGGGCCTTCTTCTTCGGGTCCTCGGGCTGCGCGTCCGGCATGAGGATCTTCAGCCCCAGCAGGAGCGGGAGCACCCGGAGGAGCAGGTGGATCTTCAGAATGCCCTTGAACTTGGGCAGGGCGAGCTTTCCCGCGAAGAAGGAGTTCAGGTCCGCCGTGGTCTTGAAGGCGACCGTGAGGTCCGGCTTTTCATGGGCGCCCGGCCGGACCGAGATCTCCCGGTCCTCGAAGAGGATATGGGCGCCGACCGCCTCGTTGTCCTCGGCCCGAAACTGGATGACCCCGCTCTTGGGGAAGAGCTTCTTGGTGGCGGGATTCTCCTCGGCGAAGTCCCTGACCAGTGGCAGGGCCGAGCGGAGAAAGATCCTCGATACCAGCTCGTCTCTGTCCATCAGTACTCGTCCTCCCAATCTTCGTCTTCCTCGATCTCGGCCTTCAGCAGCTCTTGCATCGTCTCCAGGATGCCGTCGGCGTCCATCTTGTAGTAGTGGAGCAGGTCGTCGGGGTAGCCGACGATGGAGTATTCGTCCTGCAGGCCGATCCGCCGCATGGCGCAAGCCTTGCCGCTCGCGGCGATCACCTCGGCCACGGCGCTTCCGAGGCCGCCATAGATGTTGTGGTCCTCCACCGTGATGATCCGCCGGGTATCGGTGACCGCCTTCATGATCGCCTCTTCATCGATCGGCTTGATGGTGTGCATGTCGAGGACCCGCATGGAGATGTTGTTGCGCCCGGCGATCTCGGCGGCCTCCAGGGCGCCCAGGGTGGGGCGGCCGGCCACGATGACCGTGACGTCGGTCCCCTCGTGCAGGGTGATCGCCTTGCCGATCTCGAAGTCGAAGTCGAGGCTCTTGTGCAGGGGCGGCTCGAAGCTGCGGCCGATGCGGATGTAGACCGGGCCGTCGGTCTCAAGGGCGGCCGCGACCGACTTGGCCGTCTCGTAGGCGTCGGCCGGGGCGATCACCGTCATGTTGGCCAGGGTCCGCATCACGCCGAGGTCCTCGGTGCAGTGGTGGGTCGTGCCGGCCTGGCCGAAGGATGTGCCGGAGTGAGTGGCGATGATCTTCACATTGTGCTTCTGATAGCAGATGTCGGTCCGCACAAACTCGGCGGCCCGGAGTGACGAGAAGACGGCGAAGGTGGAGACCACGGGGAGCATGCCCGAGGCGGCCATGCCGGAGGCGATGCCGAACATGTTGCATTCGGCAATACCCAGGTTGAAGAAGCGCTCGGGAAAGCGCTTCTCGAACTTGCCGATCTTGGTGGAGCCCGCGAGGTCGGCGGTGAGGGCGACGATCTTCTCGTTCTTCTCGCCGATCTGGGTGAGCACCGATCCGTAGATCTCGGCCTGAGTCATGTGGTCGGCGTCCTCGATGGTCCAGGTGATTCCCTTGGTCGTATCTTTTCCTGCCATGGCTCGTTCGATCCTTTCCCTTTAATAAATGGATTTCAATCCTTTATTCCCTCTCCCTCTGGGAGAGGGTTAGAGCCTGCCCCCGCGAAAGCGGGGGGTGAGGGAATTTTGTGCTATTTCGATTCGATCGCTTTACTCAGCCCTTGCGAATCGACGCGATCGCCTTCTTGGCGGTGGCCGAGTCCAGCCCCGCATAGTGCCAGCTCTTCTGGTTCTCCATGAATTCCACACCCTTGCCCTTGACCGTGTCGCATATGATCACGGTGGGCTTGGCCTTCTTCCTGCGGGCCGTTTCGATGGCGTCGCAGATCGCGTCGAAGTCGTGGCCGTCGATGTCCAGCACGTTCCAGCCGAAGGCCTCCCACTTTTTCGTGAGCGGCTCCAGGGCCATGACCTCCTCGGTGAGACCGTCGATGCAGAGCTTGTTCCGGTCCACGAAGACCGTGAGATTGGTCACTTTGAAGTGGGCCCCGGACATGGCCGCCTCCCAGATGGAGCCCTCGTGGCACTCCCCGTCGCCCACCATACAGTAGGTGTGCCAGGGGAGATTCTGCAGCCGGGCCCCCATGGCCATGCCGATGGCGATGCCGAGACCGTGACCCAGCGAGCCTGTCGAGGCATCGACCCCCGGGACCTTGAGGCGGTCGAGGTGCATGCCGAAGGGGGAGCCGGTCTTGTTGAAGTCCAGGAGCAGCTTCTCCTCAAAGAACCCGAGGTCTCCCAGGATCGCCGCATGGCCCACGCCCCCGTGCCCCTTGCTCAGGACGAATCGGTCGCGCTCGTCCCAGGCGGGGTTCTTCGGATCGATCTTCATGTGCTTGTAGTAGAGGGCCACGAGGACATCGGTCTGGCTCATGGCGCCGCCGATGTGGCTCCCCCCGCATTTTTCGGTGACGTGGACGATCTTCTCGCGGATCTCGCGGGCCTTGTCGATAAGTCTCTTCTTTTCACTCGCATCCAGCGGCATTGCTTCTCCTTCTTAGGGCTTATTGGTCTTTTATTAAACCAACAGTCTACACGGATCATAAAAAGATGCAAGTGTGAAGTAGACCGAACTCATTGCTTGACACGGGTGGGCAAAGGGACCAAGATGAATCTGAGCCAATCCACAGGCATTGCCTGTGGATTGGCTCAGATTCATAAGGGTGATTTGCGGATGAGCAACCATGTCGGACCGCCTGTACACGATATCCACCGGTACATTTGACGGATTTCCCTCCTCCAACATCCATGTTTTCCAGGACGAAGACGGGCTCGTGGTCGTCGACGCCGGGTGCAGCTCCGAGTGGGCCACCGAGCGCACGTCGGATGGATTTGCGGCTCTGAATCTATCGCCCGGCGACATCCACACGATCCTGCTCACTCACGCCCACGTCGACCATGCAGGGGGCATCGGGGCTCTACAGGCGAGGGGTGCCGCGCCCGAGCGAGTATTGGTTCACAGCCGTGAATATGAGGCCGCCCGCGACTTGAACGCCCTGCAGGAGGGGTTCGACTTTCCTCTGCTTGCCCGGATCTATCCGGACCGGTTCGGCCCCGGCTCAAAAGGCCTCGAGACCGTCAAGGACCGCGTCTTTCACGGCCCCTGCCCCTGGAGGTGCGCTCCCGTGACCGGAGTGTTCGAAGACTTCGAGGAGATTCGGGCGGGCGCCTGTCGATTCGTGGTGATCCCATGCGCCGGGCACTCCATAGGGCACGTGGCGTTCTACGAGAGAAACACCCGGACTCTCGTCGCCGGCGATGCGGTCGGGGCCGTGCCGGCCTGGCACACCCCTTCTGCGGGAGGCCCTGTCGCCTATCTCGAGGGCCTCGAACGGCTCGCCGGCCTGGAGGCGGAAAGGTTGCTAGTCTCTCACGGGCGAAACCCGAAGGATGCGGCCAGGGCCATCGCCAGGGGCCGGAAGAAAATCCTGGACAAAGAGGGGCAGGTCCGCCGAGCCCTTGTCCACGGCCCGAAGACATTCGAGGATCTTCGGGTGGCCGTGACGGGCGACAAAAGTGAGCTGAGGATTTTTCCGACAGCGCTTATGTTGGAAGGACACCTGTTGAAGCTGGAAGCCGAGGGGGCTGTCTCGCGTGCGGGCGACATGGTACGCTTGATCAATTGATACAATAATGGAACTACGAAAAACGCGAAAGACGCGAAAAAATATCTAGATGCCACTATACTTGTTTTTGTGCTTGTTCTCGTTCCGAGGCTCTGCCTCGGAACGGGGCTTCAAGGGGCTCTGCCCCTTAGGGCTTGCCAGTTCGCTGTAATTCGATAGAGGAGGCGGAGCCTCCAACAAGAGTTCCCAGGCAGAGCCTGGGAACTAGATGCTATTAATATTCCTCTGCGTCTCTGCGCCTCTGCGTTAAAAAATATAAAATGAAGGAATGAAGAATGAGTGAGGTCCCGGAAAGCGCTCTCGTGATCAGCGCCCATCCCGATGACCTGGACTTCGGGTGCTGCGGGACCGTGGCGGTCTGGAGGGAGGCCGGGGCCCGGGTGAGCTACGTTATCTGCACCAACGGCGACAAGGGGACGAATGACCCGAACATGGCGTCCGAGGAGCTGGTGAAGATCCGGGAGCGCGAGCAGACGGCCGCTGCGGGGGTCGTGGGCGTGGAGGAGGTCTTCTTTCTCGGCTTCGAGGACGGGGCCCTGGAGAACACGCCCGAGCTGAGGCGGCGTCTCGTGGAGGTCATACGGGAGGTCCGGCCGGACACTGTGTTCTGCCAGGATCCGGGCAACCGCGCCTTCGAGAACGTGTTCGTGAGTCATCGGGACCACCGGGAAGCGGCCGAGGCCGCCTTCGACGCCCTGTATCCCGCCTCGGGCAGCCCGAGGTTTTTTCCGGACCTGCTCTCCGGGGGCCTGGAGCCTCACTCGGCCAACGAGGTCCTGTTCTTCGGGACCCATGCCCCGAACCACTGGGTGGACATCACCGAGGTGATCGACCTCAAGATCGAGGCCCTCGGCTGCCACAAGAGTCAACAGCTGGAGTGGAGGGACTTCGAGAGCTTTATTCGGGCCTATTGCGGCGAGATGGGAAAGGTCGCGGGGTACACCTACGCCGAGGCCTTCCGACGGGTCCCCCTTCCGCCATCGTGAAAGACATCGAATCATGACGGACGATCTTCCCAAGCAGATCGGCTCTTACGATATCGTCGGCCTCCTGGGGTCGGGCGGGATGTCCACGGTCTACAAGGGGATTCAGGCCTCGCTCCGTCGTTCCGTCGCCATCAAGGTCCTCCCCCTGCAGCCGTCAGGGGGGGATGACCTCATCGACCGGTTCGAGCGCGAATCTTCGATCGTCGCGAGCCTGAACCATCCCAATATCATTCAGATCATCGATCGCGGTGCCGACGAGGGGCACTATTTCATCGTGATGGAGTACGTGGACGGCTGCAGCCTCGACCAGGAGATCGAGCGGAAGAGGCTTCCCATCTATCAGATAGTGAACATCGCCCTGCAGATTGCATCGGGCATGGAGTACGCCCACTCCAAGGGCGTGGTGCACAGGGACATCAAGCCGGCGAACATCCTCATCTCGAGAGAGAGCGGAACGGCCAAGGTCACGGACTTCGGCATAGCCAAAATGTCGGAGACCGAGCTTTCCGGCCGCACGCTCACCCGCGAGCAGGTGGCCATGGGGACCGTGGATTATATGTCTCCGGAGCAGAGGCGGGATTCGCGCAACATCGACGCCCGCTCCGACATCTTCTCCTTCGGCGTCCTTTTGTTCGAGATGGTCACGGGCCGCGTCCCGGTGGGCCGCTTCCGGGACCTCCATGATCTCAGGGACGACACGCCCCCTCTGTTGAATCGGATCGCTCTGCGCTGTCTTCAGGAGGACCCGGGCGACCGCTACCCGACCTTTGCCGAGGTGATCGGGGACCTGAAGAGGCTGACCGAAAAGGAGATGGTCTACAGGGAGATTCTCGCCCGGGTGAAGGCCTCTGTTCTTCACGCGCCGAAAAAGGCGAAGACGGCCGTGTCGGGCCGGATTCCGCGGCCGGCCCGGCGTGAAGAGGGGGCCGGGGAGGGCGCCCCTGGCCTTGGGGGGCCGAAGAAAGTATGGACGGCAATTACCGCCCGGCTCGCCGGTCTGGACAGGCGCAAGCGAATCCGGATCCTCCAGGTCGCGGCGGCCGTCGTCGCGGCGGCCGTGGTTTTGATTGCGATCGCAGCGGTCCTGCTCCACCAGAGCCCCACGGAAAAGGGATTCGCCGAGGCCGAAATCCTCCTGGCCGAGAATCAGGTGGACAAGGCCCTTGCCACGCTGGAGAATCTGCGTGACGCGGCCGTCGAGGCCGGTCGGGCCGAGGACGCGGCCGAGGCCCAGTGGCGCATCATCAAGGCCCGCGAGACACACGGCGGCGCCCGCTCCGCCGGGACCGCCTACGCCTACTTTGTCGATACCTTCGGAGAGTCGACGCAGATCGTCGGTGCGGACAGGATGGCCGAGGCGCTCTTCCGGGCCGGCATGGCCGGGGCCGATGAAGGAAGCTTTGAAAAGGCCCTCGGCTACCTCGGCCGCCTGCGCGCCCAGTTCCCCTCGAGCCCCCGTGCCGAGGAGGGGATGTTCCGCGAGTGGACGATCCTCAAACGTCACGTCAATCCATCGTACTCGGAAGTCGAAGACCACTGGAAGAGGTTGATCGGTCTGTGCCGGGATTTTGCGGATCGTTTCCCGGAGAGCGTCCATCGCGAAGAGGTCCTCTGGGAGCTCGCGAACATCTATCTGGATCAGGGAGGCGAGGCGAACCGGACAAAGGGGATCGAAACACTCAAGGTGATGGCCAAGGACTACCCCGGATCGAGGTACCTGCCTTTTCAGGGAGTGAAGTGATCACCCGGTAGAGGAGAAGACAGAAGGAAATGGAAACTCCGCCCCTCATGGATCTGCTGAAGGCCTTTGCGATCTCGGCCCCCCTGCTCGCCTGCGCCATGGCGCTGGCCTGGGCGCTCGGAAAGCGCCACTGGTTCAACCTGTGGATCAAGAGGCCCTTCCAGTTCGTGGCCTTCTCGGCCGCGGTCTGGCTGTTCTTCCGGCTCGCGGGCCTTCCCGCCTTCGAGAAATATGCCTCCGCCCTGGCGGTCGCCGCCGCCCTGGGTGGCGTCGTCCATATCGTCATCTCCTTCCTGTTCACGGTCTTTTTCAGCCGCAGGCGGGACATCCATCTTCCCCCTCTCCTGAGAAATGTGATACTCGGCGTCACCTATATCTCCATCCTTCTCGTGGCCCTCAAGGCGGCGGTGCCGGAGTTCTCCCTGTCCCCGCTGCTCCTGGCCTCGGGGGTCCTTTCGCTGGTGCTCGGCCTTGCCCTGCAGGACGTCCTGTCGAACCTCATCGCCGGGGTCACGCTGAGCGTGGAGAAGCCCCTGCGCAAGGACGACTGGGTCGTGATCGGAGGCAAAGAGGGGAAGGTGGTGGAGATCACCTGGAGGACCACGAAGATCGTCACCCGCCGGAACGACTACCTCATCTTTCCCAACCGGCTGGTGGCCGAGGGCGAGGTCACCAACTACAATTACCCGGACCGGATTCACCAGCAGATCATCGAGGTCGGACTCCCTTACTCCACCCTGCCCACGATCGCCGAAGAGGCGCTGCTCGAGGCCGCCGCCAGGGTCCCGGACGTTCTCGACCGGCCCCGGCCGATCGTGTATCTGCGCAGCTTCGACGATTCCGCCATCACCTACGGCCTGAAGGTCGCCGTCGACCACTACGACCACCTCTGGGTGATAGAGAGCGACATTCGCAAGGAGATCTACTTCGCCCTCAAGCGGTACGGCGTGGTCATCCCCTTTCCGATCCGCACGGTGCAGCTTCACCAGGGCGAGCCGCCGAGCACGGAGTGGAAGGAGCCGTACCTCCGTCGTCTGCAGGTCGTCTCAGGTCACCGGAAGGGGGACGTCTTCCCACTCCAGCAGGAGACGGTCGGCATAGGCCGCGGGGCGGAGTGTGAGATCGATCTCCGTGATCCGACCACGTCGAAGGAGCACGCAAGGATCGTCCGGCGGGACAATGAGTACTTCATCGAGGATACAGGAAGCAAACACGGAACATTTGTGAACGGCGGCAAGGTCGAGAAGAAAAAGCTCCGCTCCGGAGACGAGATCGCCATAGGCGATTCCGTCCTCCGCTTCGAGGCGCTCGACTTTCGCTGAAGGATAGGTTGTTACCCATGAAAAAGAGACTCATCATCGGAATCACGGGCGCCAGCGGGGTGATCTACGGAGTGCGGATGCTCGAGGCCCTCGAGGGCAAAGAGCTCGAGACCCACCTCGTCATCTCCGAGGCGGGAAAGAGAAACATCGAGATCGAGACGCGCTACAAGGCCGGTGACGTGGCGGCCATGGCCGACCATGCGTATGAAGCCGGGGATCTGGTGGCGCCTCTGGCGAGCGGCTCCTTCCTGACCGAGGGCATGGTGGTCGTCCCGTGCACCATCAAGACCCTCTCGGGCATCGCCAACATGTACGCCGACAATCTCCTGCTGCGGGCCGCGGACGTGACGCTCAAGGAGAAGCGCAGGCTCGTCCTCGTGGTGAGGGAAACACCCCTTCACAAGGGCCACCTCGAGTTGATGACGGCGGCCGCCGACATGGGCGCCCACATTCTGCCCCCCATGCCCTCCTTCTATCACAGGCCCGAGACGATCGAGGACATCATCGACCACACCATCGGGAAGATATTCGATTATCTCGGCATAGAGCACGATCTTTATCGGCGCTGGGGGGGAGGATGATCCATGGTGATAGATGAGAGCTATCTCCTGCCTACGGCCATCATCGACAGCGACCACGAGGAGATAATCCGGTATGCTCGTGACGTCATAGGGGAAACAGATGATCCGGTAACAAAGGCCGTCAAGCTGTACTATGCGGTGCGTGACGGTATCTGGTACGACCCCTATTGCCCCTTTTATCTTCCCGAGCATTACCGTGCGAGCCGCGTCCTCGAGATCGGCCGGGGCTATTGTGTATGCAAGGCGTCTCTGCTCTGCGCCCTGGGAAGAGCGTGCGGAATCCCTTCGAGAATCGGCTTTGCCACGGTCCGAAATCACCTTGCCACCCGACAGCTCATGGAGCACATGGGCACGGATCTCTTTGCGTATCATGGTTTCACGGAGTTTTATCTCGGGCGGAGATGGATCAAGGCAACACCTGCTTTCAATATAGAGCTCTGCAGAAAACACAATGTGGCGCCCCTCGAGTTCGATGGCCACGAAGATTCGATATTCCATGCCTATAATCTCGAGAAGAAGCTGTTCATGGAATATGTGGAGGATCACGGCACCTACTCGGATGTCCCTGTGGACGTGATCCTGCAGGGGTGGAAAAAGGTTTACGGCGACGAGCGCGTCACGAATTGGATGCGTGCCTTCGAGAGCGCGGGGGGCGGGTCGCTGAGGGATTTCTACAAAGAGGATTTGTTGTAACTCTAAGAACAAAACCGCATCTTCGATGCGGACCTAATCGAGGGTCGTTGCGAGGACCCCCCGCTTTCGCGGGGGCAGGCTCCGGGACGAAGCAATCCATTGAGCATCCTGGCATGGTGAGCTCGGGGGATTGCTTCGCTTCGCTCGCAACATCCTCGAGGTGTTCCATTGTCGAACTTATAATTTCCTATGCAACAACAAAGCCGCCGGAGCGGTTGCTCCCGGCGGCTTTTTCGGAACCTCCCGATGGGTCAGTTGACCTTGATCTCTTTCGGCTTGACCTCAGGCTTCTTCGGGAGCGTCACCTTGAGGACTCCTTTGTCCATGTTGGCCGCTACCTTCCCGCCATCGATGATCGTTGGAACGTGGAAGCGCCTGGCGAAGGATCCATAATAGCGCCCCAACATGCGGTAGTTGTCCTTTTTGTTTTCGTCCTCGAGTTTTCGCTCGCCCGAGATGGTCAGGGTGCCGTCCTCGAGATGGATCTTGATGTCCTTCTTATCGACGCCCGCGACCTCGGCCGAGATCACGAAGCTGTCGTCGTCCTCGTATATGTCCACTTCCGGTTTCCAGGTCTCTGAGGAAACACTCCTCATGGGTGTTCTGAAGAAACTGTCCAGCTCGCCAAATGGGCTCCATCTTACGAGTGCCATAACACACACCTCCTTCTAAATTTGTTTCCTTGTTTTCAAGTTGTTTCCGCAAACCTACACAGTGCAAAGCGCCCATATGCCTTGGCCAAGACATCCATTCGATACAACCCGAACAATGCAGTAACCACCTACTGCGGCAAGGTTTTCTGCGCCTCGCTACGGCGCCTACTGCATTGTTCGGGTCTTATGAAATGATAAGTCCGATTCCGGGGTTGTCAAGAACTTGGAGTGGATTCTTTTTGTTGGCCCTTCGCCTCCAGCGCCGAGACCACGGCCGCCGCCGTGCAGTCCCCCGTGACGTTGACCGAGGTCCTAACCATGTCGAGGATCCGGTCCACGCCGAGTATCAGGGCGATTCCCTCGAGGGGGATTCCCACGGAGGTGAGAACCATGGACATCATGAATATGGCCGAGCCGGGCACCCCGGCCGCGCCGATCGAGGTGAGGACGGCGGTGGCGACGATCTTGAGCTGGTCGACCACGCTGAGGTCCATGCCGAAGATCTGGGAGATGAAGACAGCGACCACTCCCAGATAGAGGGCGGTCCCGTCCATGTTGATGGTGGCACCCAGGGGGCAGATGAAGCTCGCGATCCCCTGGGGGAGGCGCAGCCTGCGAATGCAGCAGTCCATGGTAACCGGCAGGGTGGCCGAGCTCGAGCTGGTCGAAAAAGCGAGGAGCTGGGCCGGCCGGATGCCCCGGAGGAACTCGCCCGGGCGCCGGGAGGTGAAGAGCCGGAGAATCAGTGGATAGACGACCAGGCCGTGGATACAGAGGCCCGCGATGACCACCAGGACATACTTGAGCAGCGGTAGAAGGATGGATATGCCGAAGGCCCCCACGATGGAGGCCACGAGGGCGAACACGCCCAGGGGGGCCACGCGCATGATGGCCTCGATGGACCACACCATGGCGTCGTTGACGGCCTCGAGCAGGGCGAGGGCGCCCCGGGCCTTGTCTGCATCGATCCGGGTCAGTGCGATTCCGAAAAAGACCGCGAAGAAGATGATCTGGAGCATCTTTCCGTCGGCCATGGAGGCCAGGGGATTCTGTGGAATCGTCTCGACGAGGGTGTCAAGGACCGATTCACTGCTCTTCTTACTCCCTTCCCCCTCGCCCCCGTGAAATTCGCCGAGCCCGGAGGCGATACTTTCGAGAGATTGGGGGTCGATACCGCGGCCGGGCTTGGTCACGTTGGCGATCACAAGGCCGATGGTGACGGCGATAATGGTGGTGGTCATGAAGTAGATGAGCGCGCGCATCCCGATGCGGCCGACCTTCTTAATGTCCTGAAGCCCGGCCACCCCGACCACGATGGAGGCGAAGATGAGGGGGACGATGACCATGGAGATGAGCCGGAGGAAGATCGCACCCAGGGGCTTTATGACGAGAATGCGCTCCCCCAGGATCGCGCCCGCGAGGATGCCCAGAATGAGCCCAATCAGTATTTTGTTGTGAAGCTGGAGATTTTTCCAAAGAAATAGGGGATTTTTCATTATGCGCTCTGTGTTTTTGGCTTTTCTCTGAAGCTATATCCTCTGAGAGATGAAAGTCAACGACTGCCCGAACCCGGTATGTCATTCCGGTGAACCGAAGCCCAAGGTCCTTCGCTTCGCTCAGGATAAACTCCGCGAAGGGGCAGTGAGGAATCTTTTAATTGCATACAGGTGGCAACCTCAGATTCCTCGGCTATCGCCTCGGAATGACATTCGTGCGGGCGAGCCGGTCCGGCTTGCCATCGGAGGAGAGCCTCGCGTATACTTCTGACGAATCCCCCCAAGGAAAGCGAGGAAAACAGGATGAAGCTGACGCGCCGCCAGTTCCTGGAATTCACGGCCCTGACATGTTCCGAGATGGCCCTGCTGCCGGGGATCCTCGAGGCTGCCCCGTCCGAGCGATCTGCTATCGCGGAAGGATCGTACTCGAAAGCGACCGATTCCTCGGGATCAATAAACTTGGAGACGACCCGCACTTTGCTCGAGGAAACACTGAAAACATTCTGCCGGGCATCTTCCGTACAGGATGCATGGATGAAGGTATTAGCCGGTCTCCAGGAAAAAGATCGAATAGGAATAAAGATCAATACGATCAACCGGCATGTGTCGACACACCCGGAGCTGGTTCAGTGCGTGACGGACTCTCTGGTCAAGTTCGGCGTCGATCCACGAAACATCACCATCTATGACCGGCTCGACCGGGAATTGAAAAAAGCCGGATACACGATCAACAAGGGCGATAAGGGAGTCCAGTGCTACGGCACGAGCCACGAGGGAGCCGGCTTTGACAGTGAGTACAAAATCAAGATCGGCGACAGGGAATTTCAGGCTTCGAGGATTTTATCGCGCGAAATTACTTATCTGATAAACATGCCGGTACTGAAAGATCACAGAAGTTCCGGCACCACCTTCAGCCTGAAAAATCACTACGGATCCATCCCGCTCATCGATACGTTGCCCAATCCCAAGGCGGCATTGAGCGCTCTCCACATGCATTCCGACAACTGCGAGACCCAGATCGTGGAGCTGAATTCGGATCCACTCATCCGCGACAAGACTCGGTTGATCATAGGGGATGCCATTCTCGGCATGTATGAAGGCGGCCCCATGGGCGCTCCCCAGTTTTCTCCGAACCGGATTTTCATCTCCCGGGATCCTGTCGCAACGGATTGTCTCGCTACGCAGATCATCGAAGAGAAACGGAAGGAAATGGGGTTGTCAGGTGTTTGGGAGCGGGCCCGGCATATCCGGGGAGCCGCAAGAGCCGGGCTGGGCCGGGATGAAATGGATCAGCTCGAGATCCTGAAAGCGAAATTGGGGTAGAGTTTTTTTACTAAACAGGAGTTCCCACCGCTCAAAGACAGTCTTATCCAATGATTCCCGATAGA
>CAZFWM010000200.1:0-13481 GCA_964522545.1 uncultured Thermodesulfobacteriota bacterium | reverse complement strand
GAGGTCCGCCAATACTACATGTTGTACCATGCTGAGTCAACCGGATAGGCAGTTATTGTCTTATGGAGTCAATGAATCATTGCCAATCGTCATCTTTTTGGCTTTCATTAGCTTTGACAGATTTTTCATCATTATCTATACTCGGTTCTCTTAACCGGTTTCGTCGCATTTCCCGTCGATACCAAGTGGCACCCATGCCCTGAAAAAAAGCTGGAGGAGACAATGGCACTGATCGACTCGAAGAACAATGAAGTCCGAAAGACCTACACTGTGGCCGAGCTCGAAGAGGCGGCCCGGTGGATGAGAGGCCTCAACCTGGTTTCGCTCTGTGCGGCTGGATCCGGCCATGCAGGCGGAACCATGTCGATGATGGACATCACGGCCGCCCTGTACCTGGACGTGGCCAACCTCGACCCGGCGGAGCCGGACTGGGACGGCAGGGACCGAATCATCTGGTCGACCGGTCACAAGGCCCCCAACCTGTACATCGGCCTCGGCATGGCCGGCTACTTCGACGTGGAGGACACGGTCCGCCTCCGCAAGCTATGGGCCCCCTACCAGGGCCACCCCCACTGGCCGAAACTCCGCGGCGTCGAGGCCTCCACAGGCTCCCTGGGACAGGGGCTGAGCATCGCGGTCGGAATCGCCCTGGCCGCCAAGCTCGACGGAAAGGACTACCGGGTCTTCTGCATCAACGGTGACGGCGAACAGCAAGAGGGGCAGATCTGGGAGGCCGCCATGGAGGCGAGCCATTTCAAGCTGGACAACGTCATAGCCATCATCGACCGTAACCGCCTCCAGATCGACGGGTGGGTCGAGGACGTGATGAACATCGAACCGATCGCCGACAAATACCGGGCCTTCGGCTGGGAGGTGATCGAGATCGACGGCCACGATATGGCCGCCATCGTCGACGGCTTCGAGCGCGCCTTCGCCGTGGAGGGAAAGCCCACGGCCATCATAGCCGATACGATCAAGGGCAAAGGCGTGGATTTCATGGAGGACATAGCAGGCTGGCACGGCAAGGCCCCCAGCGCCGATGAGCTCGCCAAGGGCCTCGAGCAGCTCGGCCTCCAGGAGACCATGCCGGTGGGGCAGATGATGGAGCGGGCCGAGGAGTACCAGAAGTGGGTCGACGAGGAGCTCGCCGCCAAGATGCCGAAGTTCTCGCGCGACTACTGGTGGAACACCGGCGATCGAATGATCGCCGAGATGGACCCGACCCGTATGGGATTCGGCCGCGCCCTGGCCGAGGCGGGCGAGGACGAGCGGGTGGTCTGCCTCGGGCTCGACATCTCGGGCTCGATCACCATCAGCCAGTTCCATGCGGATCACCCCGAGCGCAAGAACCGCTTCCTCAGCATGGGCATAGCCGAGCAGAGCGCCACCTCCGCGGCGGCCGGGCTGGCCAAGGAGGGCAAGATCCCCGTTCTGGGGACCTACGGGACATTCGCCTCGGGGCGCAACCTGGACCAGATCCGCACCACCGTATGCTACGGCAACCACAACGTCTTCATCGCCGGGGCCCACGGCGGGGTCTCGGTCGGCCCGGACGGCGCCACCCACCAGGCCCTCGAAGAGCTCTTCCAGATGTGCGGCCTGCCCAACATGACCGTGGCGGTCCCGTGCGACTCGGTGGAGACCAAGAAAGTCACCCATCACCTCCTCATGGAAGTGGTGGGACCCAAGTACGTCCGCTTCGCCCGCGAGGCCACGCCCATCGTCACCACCTCGGACACTCCGTACGTCTTCGGGCAGGCCAACGTGATCCGGTACCGGGGGGAGCAGGACAACTTCGCCGACGCCTTCGAGCATGTGCTCGCCTCCGAGTACGAGAGCGAGGGCGAGGACCTCAGCATCGTGGCGTGCGGGCCCTCGGTGCCCGAGGCGATGCGCGCGGCCTGGATCCTCAAGGAGGACTACGGCCTCGATACGCGGGTGCTGAACATGCACACGGTCAAGCCGCTGGACCGGGAGGCCGTGACCCGGGCGGCCGTGGAGACCGGCGTGGTGGTTACCGCCGAAGAGCACCAGGTGGGCGGCCTCGGCAACCAGGTGGCGGCCGCCATCGCCTGCTCACAGGAGGCCTTTGGCGCGCAATACATCTTTGGGATGATCGGCGTAAAGGACCGGTTCGGTGACTCTGGGGCTCCGTGGGAGCTGGTCAAGGAGTTCGAAGTGAGCGCCGAGCACATCGTAGAGAAGGCCAAAACCCTCTGCGACCTGAAGGCGTCTTCCTGAGAAGGTACGGTCCGGAAATATCATTCTGTGGCGATAGTATTTGTAGGGTGCGTTAGCGCCAGCGTAACGCACCGGGAAATGCCAGGACCTCGAAATCATGGTGGGTTACGCTTCGCTAACCCACCCTACGTCTTTTACTCTATGTCATTCGGAGGGACACCCTCCGTGGCGTCCGTCATTTGCCCCGGCCGACACAGAGGTCGGCCCTCCGGTCTGGAAGACCGATCCGCGTTCGACCGGTCTTTCGCCCGTGGTGAGGTCTCGCGCGCGCGGCGGGCGAGACAGACCGGCAAAGGATCGGAAGCAGCGCTACCCTGACCGGAGGTTCTTGACAAACCCGTATCTCATCGATAAGATATCTGTAATACGCTACTCTTATCGATGAGGGAAACATGGCCGCCGTAACCGTCTCGCCCAAGTACCAGGTAGTCATTCCAAAGGAAGTCCGGGAGAAGCTAGGCTTGTCGCCCGGGCAGAAGATCCAAGTCGTCGTCTACGGTGACCGGATCGTGCTCATTCCCGTCCGCCCAATGAAGCAGATGCGAGGATATCTGCAGGGGATCGATACGCGCATCGATCGCGAGGGGGACCGGGTATGAATGTGGTCGACTCGAGCGCCTGGCTTGAGTACTTCGCCAATGGTCCCAATGCCAGCTACTTCGCCCCCGCCATCGAGAAGACCCGGGATCTTATCGTGCCTTCCCTGACGTTATATGAGGTATTCAAACGGATTCTGCAGCAGCGCGACGAAGGAGCAGCCCTGCAAGCGGTGGCAGCCATGCAGCAGGGGAGAGTTGTCGACCTCGATGCGATCCTGGCGATCACCGCCGCACGCATCAGCGCAGAGCGGAAGCTGCCGATGGCCGACAGCATCATCCTGGCCACGGCATCAGCCCCTGGGGCTGAGTTGTGGACGCAGGACGCGGACTTCA
Source organism: uncultured Thermodesulfobacteriota bacterium (assembly GCA_964522545.1). Taxonomy (GTDB): domain Bacteria; phylum Desulfobacterota; class DSWW01; order CAZFWM01; family CAZFWM01; genus CAZFWM01. The sequence goes on along the minus strand of CAZFWM010000200.1, from coordinate 10,308 downwards.
AAGGGCTCCCTGGGGTTCATTACCGTAAGCGAAAAGCGCAAGGCAAAGCGGGCTGACAATCTTCTGGCGAGGATGGATCTGGCCTGTCACGGGCCATACAGAGCAGGCCCCGCGTCAGGCCAGCCTACCGCTGAGCAGTACGATCAAACGGAAGAGTTACCGCTCGCCTTCGACTCGGCTTCGGATGAAGCCGAGTTTTTTGAATACCTCTTGCGGAGCTCTTTCTTGTCGATCTTCAGGGTGGTGCCGTAGGGCATGGCCTCCACCAGAATGACCTCCCGGGGGGCCTTGTAAGGGGCGATGTGCTCCTTGCCCCAGTCCACGAGCTCTTCTGAGCTGATCTTTTCGCCCGGCTCGAGCCGGACCACGGCGATCGGCTTCTCGCCCTTGACCGGGTCGGGCACGCCGATCACGGCGACCTCGGCGATCTTGGGGTGCTCCAGGATCTCTTGCTCCACCTCCTTGGAGAAGACCGAGTAGCCCCCCACCTTGATCAGGTCCTTGCCCCGGTCCACGAAGTAGAGCCTCCCTTTCCGGTCGCGGCGCATGATGTCCCCGGTGCGGAACCACCCTTCATGGAATGCCTCGGCGTTCATCTCGGGGCTGTTCCAGTACTCCTTCATCAGCCGGGGCCCTTTCACCAGGAGCTCGCCCGGCTCGCCCGGGGGAACATCCTCGAGATTTTCATCCACGAGGCGGGTCTCCACGCGGCTGACCGGCTTGCCCACGCACCCGGGCTCGCGCTTCCCGGAGAAGAAGGGGTGCCGCAGGAAGCAGGTGATCCCTGTGGTTTCGACCTGCCCGTAGCCTTCGAACACCAGGGGCGGGAGAATCCTGCGCCCCCGGATCCGGACGCCCCCGAACTCCTTCAGCTTGTCCACGTACTCGGCCGGGAAGGCGTCGGCCGCGCTCCCCCAGACCCGCATGGAGGAGAGATCGTACTTCTCCGGGTTGGCCTGAAGGAGCATGGTGTACATTGTGGGGACCCCCATGAAGAAGCTCCCCCTGCATCTCTGGATCGTCTCGAGGACCTCGTGGGGGTCGAAGGTGCCGAGAAATACCGCGGGCACGCCCATGGCGAAGATGGAGATCATCTGAACGTAGCCCATCACGTGGGCCAGCGGCACGATGTAGATCCCGAGGTAGCGGTTCGTGGGGGGGAAATACCCGGTCATCCGCGCAAGCCTCCGCACGAGGGGGCTGAAGCCCTCTTCCGTGAGCACGGCCCCCTTGGGGTATCCCGTGGTCCCCGAGGTGTAGAGGATGGCGATCTCCGTGCTGGGGTCCCTCAGGACCGGCTCCAGCTCGTCCGACGATTTCGACATCCACTCCGACAGGGACTCGAACCCCTCGGGCACCTCCTTGCGGGTCAGCATGATCCATCGGGAAACGGTGGGCAGCGTGGAGCGGTCCTCGATGCTGGCCGCGTAGATCTGGCGGTCCGTGATGAGCCACTTGGCGCCGCAGTCCTCCACCACGTACCGGATCTCCCGCTGCCGCAGCATGGAGTTCAGGGGGACCACGATGGCCCCGATCTTCATGACCGCGAAGTAGGCCATGGCGAGCTCGAAGCGGTTCGTGGTGATCATGGCCACCCGGTCCCCGGGCTGCACGCCCATGGAGAGCAGGGCATTCCCGATGCGATTCACGAAATTCAGGGCCGTGCGGTAGGTGATCGCCTTTCCGCGAAAGAAGCCGTAGTCGATCTCCCGGGTGAGGTACATGATCACCCGGTCCTCGAAGAGGTCGGCGAGGATGTCGAGCCAGTTGTACATGTTCAGGCGCCGGTTCCTGAGGACCAGGGTTCGGAATTTCTTTCTGTACTTGGGTCGCCAGTTCTGGTCCCGGAGGGCGGGGTCCTGTACGATGTCGGTCGAGTCGGCAGAAGATGTCATCGCTTATTCCCTTTTTCGCTGACGGTAGGGGCGTCATTCCGGGCGCCCAAGGGTTTGATGAATCAAACCCCTACGGCAACTAGACCGGTCTTCCCTTGAAATACCTGGAAACATTGAATACAGTCGAATGTAAATTCACAGGTCGATTCTGTCAAATAGCCCTCCCATCATTTCCCTTGTCTTTTCGACCGGCTTTCTTTTGTCATTTCGACCGCAGGGAGAAATCTTATGCTTGAAGGAATTCGGATCCTCGATGTCAGCCAGTTTCTCTCCGGCCCCCGGGCCGGGCAGCTCCTGGCGGAAATGGGTGCGGAAGTAATAAAGATCGAGCCACCGGCCGGCGAGACCCTCCGGATGATGACCATGCTGATGCCGGGGGCCGACCGGATCCTCTCCATCCTCAACAGGGACAAAAAAGGGATCACCCTGAACTTGCGGACCGAGAAGGGGAGAGAGATCTTCCTGGACCTCGCGAAAATCTCCGACGGAGTGATCGAAAACAACGTCCCCGGCAGGATGGAGGCCATGGGTCTGGGCTATCCACAGCTCCGGGACGTGAATCCCGCCCTGATCTACGGAGCCATCTCCGGCTTCGGACAGACCGGGCCCCTGGCCGACACGCCCGCCTTCGACGTCATCGCCCAGGCCACGGCCGGGATCATGGAGGCCTACCGCCGTCCGGACCGGCCGCCCGGGACCTTCATGGCGGACCTGGTGAGCGGGGCCTACCTCGCCATGGGCTTCCTCGGGGCCCTGATCCAGCGGGGGCGCACAGGCAAGGGTCAGTTGGTGGACGTCTCCATGCAGGACGTCATGTACCTGCACAACTTCCCGGCCATGTCCCGGAAGGCCCTGGAGCCGGTCCGGGAGGCCATGCTGCAGAGCCTCGGGAAGTCGCCCGAGGGGCTGCTGTCGGACATGGACAAGGGGGTGCCCTTCTGGAACTCCTACGAGGCGAGCGACGGCTACGTGGTGGCGGTCGCCCTGACCGAGGGCCAGTGGAAGCGTATGTGCCGGGCCATCGGAAAGGAGGAGATGCTCGCCGACGAGCGCTTCTCCAATGTGCTCACCCGCTTTCTCAACGCCGATTCGTACCGGGCGGTCTGGGCCGAATGGATCGGCCGTCACACAGTGGAGGAGGTGGTCTCGAGGCTGCGGGCCGCCAATGTCCCCTGCGGAGAGGTCAAAGACGCGGACAAGGTGAACCAGGACCCTCAGCTCGAGGCCCGGGGCATGTTTCACCGGGTCCCGCATCCACAGTATGAATACGTGGACATCCCGGGCCCGGCGTTCAAGCTCTCGGAAACGCCCTTGACTTCGGAGAAGGCCGCACCCGCTCTCGGAGAAGACAACGAGGCGGTCTTATGCGACCTTCTCGGCTATGAGCCCGACGAGATCAAGGAGCTCCGGAGAGAGGGAGTCTGTTAGGCGCTTATGGGTGCCGTCTTTGTAGGGGCGCCATTCATGGCGCCCTTGGGCCCTTGAGGGTTTGATGAATCAAACCCCTACATAAAATTCGCGCATCTAGACTATTTCGATTGCCCCGCAGGAGCCTTACTGAGGCCTCAGGATGGCTCCCAGGCGCATGGCAAGGCTCATGTCGCCCGCGAACTGAATCTTGCCGGACATGAAGGCCACCTGGGGCTCGATCTCGCCGCGGTTCATGGCCTTCCAGTCGTCGACCTGCATGGTGATCGTGCAGTTCGGGCTCTCGTGCTTCTCGGACTTCACGCTCAGGTCCCCGTCCTTGATCACCAACGCAAACTCTCCTCCGCCCTCGCCCTCGATCAGGAACTGAAAGATCGCCTCGAGACCGGCAAGCTTTTCACTGGCCGTCTCGCTCCTGGAGAACTGGTAGGGAATGACCGTTTCGAAGACCTGCCTGGGTGTGGCCTCCCGGGTGATCTCACGGACTTTGGGCCGATCCTTTGGGTCTATATCCTTCAATGCCTCCCGGATCTCATCTGGTGTGGACTCTGGTGTTATTGCCATTGTGCTTCCTCCTTCTGTCTGATTCATACTTTGGTAAGAATTCACTTACCTTAACTTTCTCTCTAGATATTTTCAATATGGAGGACCGACCTCTTCCCCTCGTTCCCAGGCTCCGCCTCCTCTATCGGATTACATCGTACAGGTTGGCCAGAAGGGGCAGAGCCCCTGGGTAAGCTCCGTTCCGAGGCAGTGCCTCGGAACGAGATAAGTCCCTCCTGGTTTTCCATCTCGGCCTATTCGGAGCGAGGCGGCATGCTGAGCATCTCCCGCGCCTCTTCGGGCGTTGCCGGCTCCCGGTCCACCATGCGGACGATCTGTATCGCCTTCTCCACGAGCTCCGCGTTCCCCTTGGCCAGGGTCTTGCCGGAGATGTAAAGGTTGTCCTCCAGGCCGACCCGGACGTGCCCGCCCATGGCCGCACCCAGGAGGGTCGTCCTGAACGACGTCGGACCGACTCCGCACACGCTCCAGGTGGCGTCCGAAGGAATCCGGTAGAGGAAGTCGGTGAGGCCCATGGGGTCCAGGCGCACGCCGCCGGCCACATTGAAGACGAACTGGAAGTGGAGCGGCTCGTCGAAGATCCCCTGGCGGCGGATGAGCAGGATGTTGTCCACCATGGCGTTGTCGTAGACCTCCAGCTCGGGCTTGGTTCCCACCTCCCGCATCTTCTGGGCGAACATCACCATGGTGTCGAAAGAGTTATCGAAGATGATGCTCCCCACGGTCCCGGTCTCCCAGTTGGCGAGGCCGAAGTCCATGGTTCCGCAGTTCAGGGACGCGAGGTCCGGCTTTCCGTTGACCACGACCGAGATCCGGTCATTGGGCTCCAGCATGGGGCGGATCGCCGTGGAGAGGTTGACCAGGACGGGACAGCGCTTACGGATCCCCTCGACCACGGGGACCACGAAATCCGCGTCCTCGGTGGGGATCCCATCCTCGGTCCGCACATGGATGTGGACGATGGCTGCCCCCGCATCATAGCAGCGGACAGCGTCCTCGATGGTTTCCTCGATACCGTAAGGGACCGCGGGGTTCTGATCTTTTCGCGTGGCCGCGCCCGTGAGCGCGCAGGTTATGATACATTTGTCCGAAAGGCTCATCGCTAGATCCTCCTCTTTGATATGGCGGGCCATGCCCGCCGCCCTTTACACAGAAGAGACACCTGCATATCATGGCAACTTTCATTTAGAATAGCAAGGATTCCTTTGCTAAAGGAAATGATCGATTGAATCTGGAACTGAGACCGAGACTTCGCTTTTACGGAATCCTCCTCGTCCTTCTCGGGGTGTGGCTGCGGATCCATCTGCTTCGCCTCCTCCGCCCTCTCCTGTCCGCCTCGGGCTTCCAAAGATTTGCCCGCCGGATTCACGAGGGCAACGCCCGCCGGCTCTATCGCATGATCCTGCGGCGCAGGGGGCTGATGATCAAGGTGGGCCAGTTCATGAGCCTCCGGGTCGACCTGCTGCCGCGCACCTACACGAGGACCCTCGCGAGGCTCCAGGACCGGGTTCCCCCTGTGCCCTACTCCGGAATCCGGCGGGTTCTCCGGGTGGAGCTGGGCCGCCCGCCCGAGGAGGTCTTCGAGGATTTTTCACCCGAGCCGATCGCCGCGGCCTCCCTCGGCCAGGTCCACGAGGCCCGGCTTCCCGGCCACGGGAGGGTCGCCGTCAAGGTCCAGTATCCCGGCATGGAAAAGATCGTCGACGTGGACCTGCGGATCCTGGGGATCCTGCTCCGGTTCTGGAAGAGGTTCCGCAAGACCTTCGACAACGAGACAATCCTCGGCGAGTTCCGGGCCATGGTGACACAGGAGCTGGATTACCTGAACGAGGCGGCCAACGCGGAACGCGTTTCCGGGCTATTCCGGGATGATCCGGACATCCTCATCCCCCGGGTGATCCGGTCCCACACGACCCGGCGGGTCCTGGTCATGGAGTACCTGGAGGGGATCAAGATCACGGACCTGGAGGCCCTCCGATCAGCCGGGATCGACGTCCGGGCCGTCTCCGAGCGGGTTGTCGACTGCTATATGCGACAGCTCATCCGGCACGGCTTCTTCCAGGCCGACGCCCACCCCGGCAACCTCTTCGTGCAGCCGGGGCCGAGGATCGTGATGGTGGACTTCGGCCTGTGCAAAGGGCTCTCCCCGGACTTTCGACGAGGCTTCGTGAACCTCGCCGCAGGCCTGGTGCAGCGGGATCCCGCGCAGATGGGCAATGCTTTCGTGGAGCTCGGCTTCCGCACCCTCGACGGAGACGAGAATGCCTCCGAGCAGTTCGCCGAGGTCGTGGTCCACAACATCCGGGAGCTTCTCTACCGGAACCGGAAGAAGGTCCCCTATGTGAAGATCTTCCAGCAGATCAGCGAGGTCGTGAGGGAACACCCCATCGTCAGCATCCCCAGCGACTTCATCTTCATCGGCCGCATCTTGGCCCAGCTCACGGGGCTCGGACGGCAGCTGGGACAGCGGATCGAGGTGAACCACATCGCGGCCCGCTATTTGATACCTCCCGGAGAAAGGGAACCGGAACAAGAGAAGCACAGTTGAAGCAACCTTGTTGAAACTACGAAACACGCGAAAGACGCGAAAAAATATGTCTTGATCAAATTTCTACTATTTGATACTTTGCCTTTACTTTTGTATATATCATTTCAATCCTTTCATTGGGAATTTTACACAGCTTACGTAGATCTTTTGAGAATCCTCGTTTAGGGCAAAGGCTGGGGGAGCTGTCAGCTGAAGGCTGACAGCTGATAGCTAATGCGGCTTAGCCGCATTAGAAAGGTAGAAAGGAGGTTGCCATGCCGGCGGAACATCAACACATAGCTCCGATGGTTCCATTTACGTTCATGTACAACTACCGGGTCGGAGCCTACATGGAGAAGTACCTGGAAGGGTTGGCGGAGAAGAAGATCTTCGGGGTCCGGTGCGCCGAGTGCGGCCGGGTCCTTCTGCCGCCGCGCTCGGCCTGCGGGGCCTGCCACACCCGGCCCAACGAGTGGGTGGAGGTGAAGCCCACGGGCACGCTCGACAATTTCACCATCGGGCACGTGGCCGTCGAAAACGGAGAGATCAACGATCGCCCCGAGCCGATGATCATCGGGATGGTCAAGCTCGACGGGGCCGACTCCCTGCTGACGGCAAAGATCGAGGGCATTGGGCCCGCCGACTGCCGCACCGGCATCCGTGTGCAGGCCGTCTGGAGAGAGGAGCCAAAAGGCAATCTGGGTGACCTGGACCATTTCGAACCCGTGTCCTGATACGAATTAGGAGAGACAAAATGAATCGGAAAGTCGCAATCGTCGGTACCAAGCAGACCCGGCATGCATCGGAGAATGAGAGCTGCCGGGAGAGAATGCTCTACGATCTGATGCAGTCCTTCTATGAAGAGATGGGAATCACGCGGGACGATGTCGGAACCTTTGTTCTGTGCTGCAACGATTTCCAGGACGGCCGGACCATATCCGAGGTCTACATCATCCCCCGGATCGGGGCCTTCATGAAGGACCAGACCAAGGTGGACTCGGACGGAAGCAATGCCTGCCTCTACGGGCTCATGAGGATCCTTTCGGGCAACTACGATACGGCACTGATCCTCGGCTATGGATTGGGAGGGAGTGAATTCCGGGGCCCCTTGATCCTGGATTACATGCTCGATCCCATCTATGAAAGGCAGCTCGGCCTGGTGAACGAGATCTCCGCCGCCGCGCTCCAGGCCCGGGCCTACATGCAGAAGTACGGGATGACCGAGGAGCAGCTGGCCAAGATCGCGGCCAAGAATCTGCGCAACGCCGCCCGCAACCCCTTTGCCCTGCGCAAAATGGAGAGCGCCTCGGCCGGGGACGTCTTGGACTCACGGCCCCTCTACTCCCCGATCCACGAGCTCCATACCTATCCCCCCACCGACGGGGCCTGCATCGTCATGCTCGCCTCCGAGGAGAAGGCCAAGGACCTGACCGACAAGCCGGTCTGGATCCGCGGGGCCGCGAACAACCAGGAGACCTACTACCTGGGCGACCGGGACCTCACCCGGTCGGTATCCGCCAAGGCCGCGGCGCTCAAGGCCTACGAGATGGCCGGCCTGACCGACCCCGCGAAGGAAGTCGACCTGGCGGAGCTGCACACCACCTTCGCCTCCCAGGAGCCGATCCTCGCCGAGGCCCTGGGGCTCTGTCCGGAGGGAAGCGGCGGGGACGTCATCGACCGGGGGGAGAGCGCGGTCGCGGGCTCCATGCCCCTCAATCCGTCGGGCGGCCCCCTCGGGGCGAATCCCTTCACGGCGTGCGGCCTCATACGGATCGCCGAGGCGGCGACTCAGCTGAGGGGAGAGGCCGGAGAGAACCAGGTCAGCGATCCCAAGGTGGCGGTGGCCCACGGACAGGTCGGAATCTGCGCCCAGATGAACACGGTCTTTGTCCTTGGGAACCAGCCCATCGAATAGAGGTGCTAAGAGGAGAACCGAGCCATGAGAAATGTGGGAGTCATATCCGTAGGATACAACGGTCAATTCGTGAGCAAACGCAAAGATGTCAACATGCCGGAGATGGTCCAGGAGGCCGTGGACAACGCCCTGAAAAACACCCGGCTCAAGATGGAAGATATGGACGCGATCATCGAGGGGAACATGCCCACCTTCGAGGGACTCAACTACCCCCACCTCTGGTTTTCCGACCACATCGGGGCCGTGGGCAAGCCTCTCATGCGGATCTCCACCGGGGGAACCACCGGCATGAGCGCCTTCCAGGGCGCCTACTACCACGTCGCCTCCGGCCTCTACGACACGGTCATGGTGATCGGCTGGGAGAAGCACGACGAGGGGGACGCCCAGGTCGGCCTGGTGGGGATCGTCCTGCCGGAGATCTTTTCCCTCTTCCAGTTCGGCCCGCCCATGGAGGGGCCCGGCGCCGGCGGGACCCTCGGCGGCGGCTCCACCGGGGGCGCAAGCTTCCAGGCCATGTCCTACCTGGCCAAGTGCGGCGGCGATGCGGAGCACATCGACATGATCGCGGCCCAGGCCCGGGCCAACGCGGCTCTGAATCCCTATGCCCACCTCCAGGTACCCAACTGCACAAAGGAGGACATCGCCAAGACGCCCATGGTCTCCTACCCGCTCCGGTTCGGCCACACATGCCCCACCTCGTGCGGGGCCTGCGCCATGATCCTCACCACCGAGGAGAAGGCGAAGAAGTACGCGGACAGCGTGGCCTGGGTGAAATCCGTGGCCACCCGGTCGTCGGACGCCACCACGGGCAATTTGATCGACGGGCAGATCACGGACCCGGCCGAGCAGGAGATCTGCCGGGTGGCCGCGAAGAAGGCCTACGCCATGGCCGGGATCGAGGACCCCAAGAAGGAGATCCAGGTGGCCGAGGTCTACGACGGGTTCGCCCACCAGGAGCTCATGTGGCCCGAGCGGCTCGGCGTGATCGATGACGGCACAGGGCCCGAGATGATGGAGAAAGGGGCCCTGGCCATCGATGGGGATATGCCGGTGAACCCTTCGGGCGGCGTGGTCTGCACCAACGCCATCGGGGCCTCGGCCCTGGTGCGTGTATCCGAGGCGGCCCTCCAGGTCTTCGGGACCGCCGGAGGGCACCAGGTCCCGCGCAAGGTCCACAACGCCCTGGCCCACGGGTGGGGCGGCCTGTTCCAGTTCGTCACGATCACGATCCTGGGCGATGAGCCGCTCAAGCTCTAATACGGCACAGCTGTAAGCAAAGTAGCGAAACTCGGCATGATAAATACGAAGTTGAGCGCCAAGTCGACAGTCAACAGTTCAGAGTCAAGAGTTATCTGCTTCTCACTCTTGACTATCGACTGTAAACTGTAAACTCTCTCGGCCCATTGACATTGAGCCCACATCTACGCATATCTCGGAGATGTTTCGATAAAGGGCTCTAAAGGAGGATAGCCGCCATGGCAAGCGAAGGAAAAGAGACGCGCACCGTCAGCAGCAGCTGGGACCTCACGAACTACAAGTGGAAGGTGGAGGTGGACGGGTTTCATATACTCATGGAGGCACTCAAGGAGAAGAAGGTGGCCGGCAGGAAGTGCCACGCCTGCGGCACCGTCTACGTCCCGGCCGTGGACTACTGCCGGAAATGCTTCATCGACATCGAGGAGGTCGTGGAGGTGGGGACCACGGGCAAGATCGTGACCTTCACCGTCAACCTGGCCGACGTCCGGGGCAATCTGCTCGATGATCCCCAGATCATCTGCTGCCTTCAGCTCGAGGGCGCGGACTCCTGGATGATGGGGACCCTCGTGGTGGACGACTGGAAAAAGGTTCATGTGGGCATGCCCGTGAAGGCCTGCTTCCGGGAGGAGGCCAAAGGCGAGCTGGCCGACATCGATCACTGGGAGCCACTAGACCCAAAATAAGCGCAGTTTGACTCGGTTGTAGCTCACTCGAGAAACAAA
>CAZFWM010000199.1:0-13494 GCA_964522545.1 uncultured Thermodesulfobacteriota bacterium | reverse complement strand
CTAACCCAAGTAAAAGAAGGGGGCTTGACAAGCTTATGACAGCAATCCCCCGGGCACAACATGTCAGGGTGCTCAGTGGATTGCTTCGTCCCTTCGGTCCTCGCAACGACCCTCAATCAAGTCCGCATCGAATATGCGGCTTTGTTCTTGTCATTTCGACCACAGGGAGAAATCTTTTCTTTTACGGAGAAAATACGATTTCCTCTAAAAGCAAGGCCGGCCGGAGGCCGGTGATACGACGTTATTGTTGGATTCCCGGGGCTGTGCTATCCTTTCTTTCTTTGCACACCATGAACTGAGAACGAACAGACGAGCAAGACCCAATGAGCGACCTGCTGCTTGAAGACCGGACAGGACACCGGGCCCTGCTGCTCGGAAACGAGGCGATCGTCCGGGGCGCCCTGGAGGCGGGCGTGGCCTTTGCCTCCGGCTATCCCGGCACACCGGCCTCCGAGGTGGGCGACACCCTGGCCCGGCTCGCGCCCCGCCTCGGCATCCACTTCGAGTACTCCGTGAACGAGAAGGTCGCCCTGGAGACCGCCTTCGGCGCCTCCCTGGCCGGCGTGCGCGCCATCTGCAGCATGAAGCACCTCGGCCTGAACTACGCGGGCGACCCGCTCTCCACCATGCCGTACGTGGGGACCGTGGGGGGGCTGGTGATCGTCTCGGCCAGCGATCCCTCCATGCACACCAGCCCGAACGAGCAGGACCAGCGCAACCTGGCCGAGACCTTCAACGTGCCGATGCTCGAGCCGTCCACTCCGGAGGAAGCACGGGCCATGACCCGGGCCGCCTTCGACCTGTCCGAGGAGATCGAGCTCCCCGTGATCCTCAGGCCCACGACGCGGGTCTCTCACACGCGGGCTGTGGTGACCTTTGGGCCCATGCGCCCCGTGGAGAGAAAGGGCCTGTTCCGGCGCGACCCGCAGCGCTTTGTGCCGATCCCGGCAAACGCCCGCAAGCTGCGGCCGGTCCTCGTGGAGCGCGTCCGCCGGGCCGAGGCCGAGGCAGTGCGGTCCCCCTTCAACACACTTGCCGAGGGGGGCCCGATCGGCATCGTCACGGCCGGGGTTCCGGCCGCCTATGTGCTCGACTTCGTGCGGGAGAACGACCTGGCAGGAAAGGTATCGGTCCTCAAGATCGGCACCCTCTTCCCCCTGCCCCGCGACCTCATGGGTCGCTTCCTTGAATCAGTCCGGCAGGTCCTGGTAGTGGAGGAGCTCAATCCCTACATGGAGAGGGCGCTGAAGGTCATCGCCCAGGATGCCGACATCAAGATCCCGGTCCTGGGCAAGGGAAGCGGCCTCCTGCCGCCAATCTACGAATACACGCCGGAGATGGTCGGCCGGGCCATACGGTCTGTGCTCGACCTGCCCGAGGCCGAAGCACGGGAGATCCCGCTACCCGAGCTCCCGGGCCGCCCGCCCGTGCTCTGCCCGGCCTGTGCCCACAGGGCCACCTATTATGGCGTTAAAACGGCTTACGGCGACGAGGCGGTCTACCTCAACGACATCGGGTGCTACACCCTCGGCTACGGCCCGCCGCTGAACACGGCCGACGCCCTGCTCTGCATGGGCTCGGGCATCACCCAGGCCGCCGGCATCGCCCGGACGACGGACAAGCCGGTGGTCGCCTTCATCGGCGACTCCACCTTCTTCCACTCCGGCATGCCGGCCCTGCTCAACGCCGTCCAGACCGACGCCGATCTCCTGGTGGTGATCCTCAACAACGCCACCACCGGGATGACCGGGTTCCAGCCGAACCCGGCCTCCGAGGTCTCCTGGACAGGCGAGTCGACCCGGGCCGTGCCGATCGAGCCGGTGGTGCGCTCTCTCGGCGTGACCGACGTGGAGACCATCGACCCCTTCGATCTCAAGCGGTCTGTGGACGCCTTCAGGCGGATGAGGGAAGGACACGGGGTGCGGGTGCTCATATCGGATCGTCCGTGCTGGCTCCACGACGCGCGCCTCCACGACCGGCCGCTCAAGGCGGCCAGCTTCGACGTGGACCCGGACCGGTGCAAGAGCTGCGGCGATGGGCACGATCCACGATTCTGTCCCGGCGCGATCCACCCGGACGAGGAGATCGCGCGCTCGGCCCGGAGGATCCTCGCGGGCCCTGAATCCTGGCCCTCCAATGGTCCGACCCTTGCTCCCGCCTCGACGCCACCCTGCACCGCGGCCTGCCCGGTCAACGTCTGCGCTCAGGGATTCGTGGGCCTCATCGCGGCGGGCCGACCCCGAGAGGCCCTCGAGACCGTGAGAGAGCGGCTCCCGCTCCCGTCGGTCTGCGCCCGGGTCTGCCATCGGCCCTGCGAGGCCGCCTGCGTTCGGGGCGAGCTCGACGAGGCCGTGGCGGTGAACGATCTCAAGAGGTACGCGGCCGACCTGGCTTTGGCGGCCGACGATGACGATTCGGATGCTGCTCGGGATGAGCCATCCCACCGGAAGGAGGCGAGACCCCCCGACGGCCCCAAGGTGGCGGTGATCGGCTCGGGGCCGGCCGGGCTCGCCTGCGCCGCGGACCTCGCCCGCAGAGGGTACAGTGCGACCATCTTCGAGGCACACGGCGTCCCGGGCGGAATGCTCGTCCTCGGCATCCCCGAGTTCCGCCTGCCAAGAGACGTGCTCCGGGCCGACATCGCCTGGATCGAGAGTCTCGGAGTGGAGATCCGCTGCAACGTCACCGTGGGCCGGGACCTGAGCCTCGAAGAGCTCTTCGACCAGAGTTACGACGCCGCCTTCCTCGGGATCGGGGCCCAGAAGGGGATGAGCCTGAAGATCCCGGGCCGCGACGCTGCAGGCGTCGAGGACGCACTTGCCTTTCTCGCCCGCGTGAACCTCGGCACCGACCGGTCCGCGGGGCGACGGGTCGCGGTCGTGGGCGGAGGCGATGCGGCCCTGGATGCGGCACGCACGGCCCTGCGCCTCGGGGCCGAGGAGGTCGTCATCCTCTACCGCCGCTCACAGGCCGAGATGCCCGCCTCGGGGCGCGAGGTCGAGGAGGCCGAGCGTGAGGGGGTGATCTTCCGATTCCTCTCGGCTCCGGTCCGCGTCTTCGCCGAGGACGGCCGGGTAGAAGCCCTGGAGTGCCTCCGCACAGAGCTCGGAGAGCCGGACGAGGACGGCCGGAGGCGGCCGGTCCCAATCCCCGGCTCGGAGTTCACCTTGCGGGCGGACCACGTGATCGAGGCGATCGGCCAGTCCCCGGTGCTCGACGGCCTGGCCGAGGAGCTCGGGCTGGACCTCACCCCGGCCGGGGCGATCCGTGCCGATGGCCGGACCGGGCAATCGAGCCACCCGAAGATCTTCGCGGGCGGGGACGTAGTGACAGGGCCGGCCACGGTCATCGATGCCATCGCCGCGGGCCAGCGGGCCGCCTACGGCATCGACCTCCTACTCGCCGAAGATGATTCGTCCGTGGAGCCGCTGATCACGGTCACAACCGCGGATCTGTCGGATGATGACCGCTATCGCCCGACCGCAGTGGAGGCGCGGCCCCGGCTGCATCCCCCGTCCCTGGTTCCGGAAGAGCGCAGGGGCTCCTTTGCCGAGGTCGAGGGCGGCTACGACGCACAGACAGCGATCCAGGAGGCGAGCCGATGCCTCGCGTGCGGGCGCTGCGCCTGCTGCAACAACTGTATAGACAACTTCGGCTGCCCCGCCATCTTCATGGAAGAGGGGCGGATCAAGATAAACGACACCCTCTGCCGGGGCTGCGGAGTGTGTGTGCAGATCTGCCCGAACGGGGCGATCTACGAGGTAAGCAAGACTTAAAAAGATAGCTGGCTAAATTGTCGTCAATAAGTGCATATCCCACAGAAAAAAACGACCACAGAGGACACAGAGGGCACAGAGAAGTTGGATATCGATGAGCTGACCGGGAAAGTCATCGGATGCGCCATTGAAGTGCATCGTGAGCTTGGCCCTGGCCTATTGGAATCTACATACGAACAATGTCTGGCTCGTGAATTGGACTTGGCAGGGATCCAATTCAAGATTCAGTGGCCTTTACCGGTAGAGTACAAGGGAACTCGGTTGGACTGTGGATATCGTGTAGACATTCTCATAGAGGACAGGCTGATCCTTGAGTTGAAAGCCGTCGATGAATTCAAGGGAATCCATGCGGCACAATTGCTGACCTATATGAAATTGGCACAAGTAAAGGTTGGACTTCTCATCAATTTCAACGTTGAAGTGCTCAAGGATGGGATTAAGCGCTTCATGCTCTGACCTTTCTGACCTCTGTGTCCTCTGTGTCCTCTGTGGTGAAATCCTAGATTTTGCACAGCTGGCTTTTATAGATCGCAATCGAAAGACCGAGGACGAGAACGACGACGATTTAATATGGAGTCATACGGAGACCAACCGTGAAGGACACGCTGCGAATCTTCATCACCGGCGTAGGCGGCCAGGGGACGATCACCGCCTCGAAGATCCTCGGCCAGGCCGCCCTGGCCGCGGGCCTCGGCACCGTGGTGGGCGAGATCCACGGCATGGCCCAGCGCGGCGGCGTGGTGGAGACATCCGTGTCGATCGGCGTGGGCCAGGGCCCCCTCATCGCGGACGGCGCGGCCGACGCCATTCTCGGCTTCGAGCCGGTCGAGGCGGTGCGGGCCCTGCGCAAGGCCTCGCCGGAGTGCACGGTCGTCCTGAACACATCCCCGATCGTCCCCTTCACCGTCTCCGCGGTGGCTGGAGAATATCTCGGGGCCGAGGAGTGCCTGGAAGTGATCGGACGGACGGCGGGCCGGATCCACGCCTTCGACGGCGAGGCCCTGGCCCGGGAGGCCGGATCGAGCTTCGCCATCAACGCGGTGATGCTGGGCGCCCTGTCGGCCGTCGACCTGCTTCCCTTCTCGGCGGAGATCCTCCTCGACGAGGTGCTTCGCTACACCCCGGCCAAGCACAGCGAAACCAACCGCGCGGCCTTCGAGCTGGGACGAAAGGCCGTCGCGAAGGGATGATACAGACGCGGGGGCGTGCATGAGGCACCTCATCGTGGGAAACAGCGCGGCAGGGATCTTCGCGGCCGAGGCGATCCGACGCCTCGACCCGGACGGCAGTATCTCCATTGTCTCGGACGAACCCGGCCCGGCCTACTCCCGCTGCCTCATCTCCTACGCACTCTCGGGCGAAATCCCGCGCAGGCGGCTCTTCGTTCGTGAGCCTTCGTGGTATGGCGATCTCGACATCCGGCTCATCTCCCCCAGCAGGGCGGAACACATCGACCGTGAGGGCCGCACCCTGGTCCTCGACTCCGGGGAGCACATCCCCTTCGACCGCCTCCTCCTCGCGACCGGGAGCGAAGGGATCCACTTGCCCGTGGACGGGGCCCGGGCCCGGGGGATCACCCACTTCCGGACCCTCCAAAACCTGGACCGAATCCGAAAGCGCTGCTCACGGATCGAGCGAGCCGTGGTGGTCGGGGGCGGATTCATCGGCGTGAAGGCCGCCACGGCCCTGGCCAAGCGCGGCATCCGGGTCACCCTGGTCGAGATGCTCGACGTGCTCCTGGCCGGGATGGCCGACAGGACCGCCTCGGAGATGGCCGCTGAGCGCATGCGCGCCGAGGGGATCGAGGTGATCACCGGCCAGAGACTTGCCGGGGTCCAAACCTCCCGGGGCGCGGCTGTGGGCGTGGAGCTGGACGATGGAAGAATGATCGAAAGCCGGCTGGTCGTCATGGCCGCCGGCGTGAGACCGAGGACCGAGCTCGCCGACGAAGCCGGCCTGGACGTGGATGGGGGAATTGTGACTGACGACGGGATGCGCACGAGCGATACTTCGATCTTCGCCGCAGGCGACGCGGCCCTGACCACGGACCGGCTCACCGGGGACCGGAAGGTCAACCCCCTCTGGCCCAACGCGGCCCGGCAGGGGGCCGTGGCTGGAGCCAACATGGCGGGCGACCCCCAGCGGTATGCCGGCTCCACGGCGTCCAACTCCATCCAGGTCGGCGCCTGGCCGATCATCTCCTTCGGCCTGGCGGAGGCGCCGGATCCCAGGTACGAGGTCCTGGCGCGAGGGCCGGAGAGCGATGGATTCTATCGCAAGGTTGTACTGTCTGAAGGGAGGCTCGTGGGAATGATCATGGCCGGCGACGTGGCCAGGGCCGGGGAGTACATGACCGCCGCCCTGGCAAAAGAAGATCTCTCCGGGCACGCCGACCGCCTCCTGGACGAGCCCCCGGGCCCGCCGGAGTCCTACTGGAAGGGAGTGCAGGCCCGGCGCGAGGCCTACATGCGCGAGCCCACGGATCTGTGGTAAGGTTCCGGGAGATGACAAGAGGACACCTCGATATATATACTCTGTGCCTTTGCCCCTTTGTGCCTTTATCATTAAGATAGGACGGCCGAACAGAACATACCTCAAGATCAAATAGCGAGGAATAAACAATGTCCAAGCTCTTCTTCTCCCCCGATCTCTGCACCGGCTGCCGGGCCTGCGAGCTCGCCTGCAGCTTTACCTGCGAGGGGATCTTTTCACCGGCCCGGTCCCGGATCCGGATCGTCCGGATCGACTGCGACGGCGTCGACATCCCGGTGGGCTGCGAGCACTGCGAGGATGCGCCCTGCAGGGCGGTCTGCCCTGTACGGGCGATATCCCGGGACGCCTTCACCGGGGCCATGACCCTGGACACCACGATCTGCATCGGGTGCAAGCAGTGCATGGTGGCCTGCCCCTTCGGCGCGATCTCTTTCGATTCGGAGCGACGGATCCTCTACAAGTGCGATCTGTGCCACGGGGACCCGGAGTGCGTGAAGTGGTGCTTTACGGAGGCCCTGAAGATCGCTACCGAGGAGGACGACTACTCGGCGCGCAAAAGGCGCAGGCACGCGGTCCGCATGGCCCGGGCCGCCTCCGAGACGCGAAAGCTCATTCCGAGCTGAGAGCCTCGATGTACGGCTTCACACAATGGATTTTTAACGCAGAGTCGCAGAAAGGGAAATCCGTGGAGCTTATGAAAAAAGATTTTTTCAACCACAGAGATCACAGAGGACACAGAGAGAGAATGAATGCAATCAAGTTTTTCCTTTCTCTGTGCTCTCTGTGTCTTCTGTGGTGTATCTATATAATGTAACGTTTGAAATGTCAGAGTAAAAAGTCCGCCCGGTGGGCGATAAGTCCATGTTAAAAAAAGACGAGTTTACTAAGCAATGAACTTAGTTTTTGAGCTGAGGAGAAACTGATGAACGATACCCCCAAAGGCTATGCCGGAGCGACCCTTCGCGTGGATCTCTCGAACGGCCGGATCGAGCGCGTGCCCCTCGACGCCGATGACTGCCGCCGCTTCATGGGCGGCCGCGGCATGGACGCCAAGACCCTCTTCGACGAGTGCCCCGCCTCCCTCGGCGCCGACGACGCCGACAACCGGCTCTGCCTCTCCACCGGAGCCCTCACGGGCCTGCTCGGCCCCACCACCGGCCGCGTCAACGTCGCGAGCCTGAGCCCCCTGACCGGCATCTACGGCAACTCCAACGCGGGCACGAACTGGGGGCCCGAGCTCAAGTACGCCGGGTACGACCGCATCGTCGCCACGGGCCGGGCGAGCTCGCCGGTCTACCTCTACATCAACAACGACACGGTGGAGCTGCGCGACGCGGCCCCCATCGCCGGCAAGGGGATCTTCGACACTACCCAGTGGCTCCTCGACACCTGCGGCGAGGACTTCAAGGTCGCCTGCGCAGGGCCGGCCGCCGAGCGGGGCGTGCGGTTCGGCTCTGTCATCTTCGACCTCTGGGACGCGGCCGGCCGGGCCGGCCTCGGCTCGGTCATGGCCGGGAAGAACCTCAAGGCCGTGGCGGTCCGCGGCACCCGGGGCCTCGAGGTCGCCCGGCCCGAGCGTTACATGGAGGTGGCCCGGGACGGGTGGCAGGCCATCCTCGATGACCCGGGCTTCCGCTCCCAGGAGCACTCGGCCCTCGGCACGGCCGTGGTCCTCTCCTGGGGCAATGCCATCGGGATCCTGCCGACCCGCAACTTCCGGGAGTCCTGGTTCGAAGGGGCCGACAAGATCGGCGGCGAGGCCTTCCGCGACCTCTACTCCGTGCGCGAGGCCCCCATTCCGGGCGGCCGGGCCTGCATGTCCTGCCCGAACCGGTGCAAGCGCTTCGGCGAGATCACCTCGGGCAAGTACGCCGGCACCCGCGGAAACATCGAGTACGAGGGGATCGCCGCCTTCGGGTCCAAGTGCGGCGTGGACGACCTGGCCGCCGTGTTCCACGCCTTCATGCTTGCCAATGACTACGGCGTGGACTGCATCTCCTGCGGCAACCTCATCGCCACCTTCATGGAGCTCAACGAGGAGGGACGGCTGCCCGAGGAGATCAAGGGCGAACTCGACCTGCGCTTCGGCGACGCCGACGCAATGGTCGAGGCGGTCCACCGCATCGCAACCCGCAAGGGGCGCCTGGGCGAGCTGGGTGCCGAGGGCGCCGGCCTGGCCGTGCAGAAGATCGACCCCGGGGCGGCCGACTTCACCACGTGCATCAAGGGGATGGACACCATCGCGGCCGACCCGCGAGTGTCCAAGGGCTTCGGCTTCGCCTACGCCGTGGCGAGCCGCGGCTCGGACCACCTCCGGGCCCACCCGGTATTCGAGATGATCAACCTCCCGCCCGCGGTGGGCGAGGCCCTGTTCGGCGACGGCGATGCGGTCAAGCTCACCGCCTACGGGGGCAAGGTGCAGATGGTCCGGTGGCACGAGGACCTGGGCGCCGTCACGGACTCGCTCGGATCGTGCCGGTTCATGCACGCCTCCTACTACGCACAGCACCCCGTGCCCGAGCTCCTCGAAGAGCAGGGGCTGCGCAAGGGGCCCGTGCATTCGATCAAGTACCACGACTGGTTCAGCGCGGCCACAGGGATCGATCTAGACTACGAGGGCCTGATCGCCGCCGGGGCCCGGGTCGTGGCCGTGGAGCGTGCCATCAACCTGCGCCGGGGCGTGCGCCGCAAGGACGACACCCTGCCCGAGCGTTTCTTCCGCGATCCCGTGCCCAAGGGACCGGCCAAGGGGGAGGTTTACGACCGGACGCGCTTCGAAGAGATGCTCGATGAGTACTACGAGACCCGGGGCTGGGAGCCGGAGGAGGGGCTGTTCCGGGCGGAAAAGCTCAGGGAGATGGACCTCGAAGACGTGCGGGCCGCCCTCGAGGCCGACGGGCTGGTGGTTTAGAGGGGTGACGATCTCCTGTCGGCTTCGAATGGTGAACTTATCCTGGCTTTAAGGGAGACTTTGTCACTGTCAACTCCCCGTCGTTCCCGCGCAAGCGGGAACCCATGGGTGCGCTCATTTTCTGGATCCCCGCTTCCGCGGGGATGACGGTGCGAGGGAAAAAGGAGGTGGAGCCATGCCGAGCTGCCGAATCTGCAGAACCCGGATCGATGTTTCCAAGACGGGCGTGCTCGTCTACCGCTGCCGGCTCTGCGGCAGGACCTTCTGCCGCGACCACTACGTGGAGAGCCGCCAGATCTGCCATCGGTGCGCAGGCCTCCCGGAAGCCTCCCCGCCCGTGCGCCGCGGCGTGCTCCAATCGCACACCCGCAAGGACTGAGCCGTCTGGAGCCCCCATGCCCTCGGTCCACGTGGAGTACCTGGCGAGCTTCTCGGCCCACACGCGGTGCCGATCCGAGCGCCTCACGATCCGTTCGGGAGAGACCCTCGATGCGCTCAAGGCCAGGCTCGTCCGCAAGTACGGGCGTCCCTTCGCAACCCTGCTGGACCGTGACATGACCGTGGTCTCCGTGAACGGCGCCGTCAGCCCGGACGATTGCGAGCTCGGCAACGGCGACCGTCTGACCTTCGCCACCCTGGTCGGCGGCGGGTGATCCAGTTTAAGCAATAAAGATTCACCACAGAGGACACAGAGGACACAGAGAGAAAAAAATATTTAATTGTACTCCTGTCAATCCTTTCCTTTCTCTGTGACCTCTGTGTCCTCTGTGGTTATTTTTTTTCGTAGCAATCAATCATTTAGGATTCATATGAGTTCTTGTCATGACTCCAGGGAGATCCTGGTCCTGCCCGAGCGCTGTCTGGGGTGCGGACTGTGCGAGTGGGCGTGCCGGCAGGGCCTCGAAGATCGAGACGTAACCTCTTCCGGGGCGGTACGGCCCGGCATCGACCTGCGCTTCTTCGGCCCCACTCCCTCGCCCCTGATCTGCCGCCACTGCGAGCAGGCCCCATGCCTGGAAGCGTGCATCGCCGGTGCGTTGAGGCGTGACCCCGGCACAGGCCTGGTCTCTCACGATCCGGACCGGTGCGTGTCGTGCTGGATGTGCGTGATGACCTGCCCTTCCGGGGCGATCTCGCCGGCAGCAGAAGGTGGCGTGCTCAAATGCTCGGGATGCCCGGGTCGTGAAGGGCCCGCCTGCGTTGCTTCATGCCCGGCCCAGGCTCTGATCTATGCAGATCCGGCGGAACTGGAATCTCTGCGACAGCGGTCCTCATACCCCCAGGTCCGGCCGCAGTCGCAAAGAGGTCATAAAAGACCGCCCGGGACCGATCACCCAGGGCCCGGACTGTACGCCCGCCGCGTCCTCACAGGAACAGCCGCCCTATCAGGGTGGGCAAGGGCTCCGGGCATCGCCGTGGCCGATCAGTATGATAGCCTGGGCCCCGTGGCTCATTGGCTCCCTGCCATCCTCGGCAGGGAGACGGCAGACCGTTTGGATCATGCCGGATTCGTCCCGCAATCGATCCTGAGAGGTATGTACGAGCTCCACACAGGGCTCCGGGACAGGGCCGGATCGGATGAGCTTGTTCGCCTGACGATACGTGCCTCTCTCGGGGCCCTGGTCTTCGCCGGCCTCATAGCCATCTTCGCTACTCCTCCTGCCTTAGAGTCCTTTCTTCGATCATCTTCTGGATCATCCGGCTCCAACCATCGAGGCAGGTTGATCTTCACAATGGAAGGAGAACGACGGAAAATATCATCCACAGCGCCGTCGGAAAGCGGTGATCGTGCCCCCGAGGTCCTTGTCATGCCGGCCTCCCCACCCGGCCGAATCTGCGAGGCGCCCGCATTCATAGCCGGTGTGATGGCGTGGAATGTGACGAGAAGTGTTCCTGAGAGGCCTGTCGAGCTCCGTCTACCCCACCCGTCCGACACCCTCCTCGAGGCCGTGGCCTGCGCCCTCTCGGCCGCCGGCCACACCGTCCTTGCCGCGTCAGGCCAAAAATACTTTACGGCAATCGGGTAAAGAAACGCTCCCAGCGCGGTCGATAGTGATCGGTCCGGTCCAGTGAGGCCACGACGTGAGTGGCGCGGCCCACGATCCGGTGGCGCTCGACAAAGCCGAAGTATCGCGAGTCGGCGCTGTTGTCCCGGTTGTCACCCATCATGAAATAGCTCCCCTCCGGAACGGTGACCGGGCCGAAGGAGCGGAGCGATGGGCTATTCCCGGTCATCGACACCGGATACTTCCTTCCATCGAGATTCTCCATGAAGAACCTCTTGTGGAGAGCCGGCTCAGGGGTGATCTCGCCGGCGTCTTCTCGGCCGATAGGCTCGTGCTCTATCTCTGTCCCGTTGATGAACAGACGATTATCCCGCATGAAGATGGAATCGCCCGGAAGCCCCACGACCCGCTTCACCAGGCGCTTGCCGTCCGCAGGGGAATAGAAGACCACGATGTCTCCCCCTTCGGGATCGCCCCAGGCAGCCATATGCCGGGTGGTGTACGGGACCTTCAGGTCGTAGGCCAGCTTGTTCACGAAGATCCGGTCCCCTTCCACAATGGTCGGCTTCATGGATCCCGTGGGAACCACATTCCAGTCGGCCACGGCCGATTTGAACGACGTGGCTATCAACACGGCGATCACGATGCTGCCGACCCAACCCCGCAGGAAAAGGGAGAGCCGCTCTTGCCAGATATTATTCATTGTTTCGCTCCATTTTTTCCTGTCCGGAAAAAATGTCATTCCGAGGCGATAGCCGAGGAATCTGGAGTTGCCAATAGAGGGCAAAAACAAGATTCCTCACTGCGTTCGGAATGACATCCATAAATGAAGATTAACTTCTTTTAACGGTCGATCCATCGATTCGGGCCTACAGGGAGCGGATCGGGCCGCCTCGTCCCAATCCGAGGCCGACGGTACGGATTGGCAGCCCGATGGCGAAAGCCATGCTGCGAAGAGAGGGTCGATCTTGCATTGACCGGGGGTTCTGCCATAATGGCTCCTTTTCCAATGTAGGGGTTTGATTCATCAAACCCGGGGCCCGGGCGCGATGAATCGCGCCCCTACGTTGCCAGGAGAGGGCGCAGCAAGCGGCGCCCCTACTCAAGAAAATGACCCTCAGGGACGATCGATCATGTGGCTGTGGTTTTTATTGACAGCGGTCCTGGCGATACTCGCCTTTGCGGCGGGCTCGCGCCTGTTCGACCGGGTGCTGGTCGTTCAAACGAGGCCCGACGAGGTTCACTTCGCCTCGACCGCGGACGGCTGGAGGATCGCCTGCACCGCTACAGGCCGGGCACCGGGGCGTCCCGGCCGAGGCCCGTGATCCTGTGCCACGGCCTGGCGGGAAACCGGTTCACCTTCGACTTCCCGGGCTTCAGCCTCACCCGGTATCTCGCCGAGAGGGGCTTCGACTGCTGGGTGATTGATCTGCGCGGCGCCGGCTGGAGCTCCCGGCACGGACCCGCCGGCAACGGGGGATGGGACTGGAACCTGGACGACTTCGTCCGGCACGACATCCCCGCAGCCATCGCCCACGTCACAGGCGCCACCGGGGCAGACGCCGTGTCCTGGGTGGGACACAGCCTGGGGGGTACCATCATCCTTCCCTACATGGCGGAGAACCCGGGCCGGGTGCGCTCTGCCGTGCTGCTCTCGTCCCCCTCATTTGCGCACCTCGACGAGGGCCTGATCTGGAGGATGGTGCGCGACCTCGGCTTCCTTGCACGACTGGTCTCCGTGGTACCGGTGAGCACGGCCAACCGCATCCTCTCGCCGCTGCTCTACGCGGTGGGGGTCCCGCTGAAGAGGGCCGTGGGATGGCCTGAATGGGAAAACGTGGAGAACATGACCTCCGAGAGGATCGGCCGGGTCTACCAAGTAGGCTCCAGCGACGTCTCCCGGGGCATGGTCTTCCATGCGGCCCGGTGCATCCGGGCCCGCAGGTTCGTCTCCGCCGACGGGGGCACCGACTACAGCGCCCTCTCCGGCCGGGTCCGGGAGCCGGTCCTCGTCATCCGGGGCGAGGCGGACAGGATCGTGCCGCAAGGCGACGTTGAGTGGGGCTTTGAGCAGGTGGGATCGCCGACCAAGCGGATCGTTACCATGGGGAAGTCATCCGGCGGCCGGGCCGACTACGGGCATGTGGACATCCTCTTCGGCGACCATGCCCCGGAAGAGGTCTACCCGATGATCGCGGGCTGGATTGAGGATGCGGAGTAGAGCACTTATCGCCCTTCGGGCGGACTTTTGATCTCTGACAATTCAAACCTTACGTTATATAAATTCACCACAGAGGACACAGAGAGC
>CAZFWM010000198.1:0-13565 GCA_964522545.1 uncultured Thermodesulfobacteriota bacterium | reverse complement strand
TCGTCCGACATACTCTCCATCATTCCCAGGGTGAAGCTCCAGGTCTCGCTGAAGAAAATTTCATCGAGATCGTCCTTGGCGGCTACCCGCCAAAATATCCTGTCCGACCCGCTTGTCACCGCCATCAGGAGTACCTCATCCCATGTTTCATCGGAAAGGGCGAGAATTTCCTCTGAAGTCCACGATCCATTGTCAGGCACGGAGACGCGTCCGCCGACCGGGAAGTCCGGGTCGGCTGCCAGCTGGAGCTTGAACTGAGAGAAGAAGGCCCCGTTCCATTCGAAAGTACCGGGGATTTCCACGGTGAGCACCGCGCCGTCGGCGGGAGAAAGGAGTGTGGGGCTCTCCACCTCGGGGGTGGCGGCCACCGGGCCGTATCGAGTTGTATAACCCTGGTAGTCTACTTCTTCGAGCATGTAGAAATAGGCAACACCGTTAATCACATCTTGATCCGTGAAGCTGTAGCTCGCGCCGAACATGCTCGACCCGACTGCCGGAATGATGCGTTCATTAATCTTTTGTGTGAAGGGCCCGGATTCATCTAAGCTCCGGTAAAGGTTGAACCCGATCGTGTGGAGCTCGCTGGCCGTCTCCCAGTCGATCACCACCCGCCCATTCAGGCCGGTGGCCTCAAAATATAGCAGCACTACGGCTGTCGGCGATCCCCGATCGACCTGTTCCTCGAGGAAGTACCAACCCGCCGCGCCCTGGCGCTTGGTGGTCTTGTCATGCTGTCCGTAAACGAACCGATAGATGCAAACCATATTTTCGTTCGACCAGGCGCTTCCATAGGGGTTGCTTGCAGAAGTCAGCATGACAGCGTCGTTGGTATAAGCATTGCCTCCATGGCCTGGAGAGCTATTCGTGAATCCCTGGTTTGGGTAGCCCCAACTGGGGTGGCCATTTAGCCAGGGACAGGGGTTTGATGGGGCGACGGTTGTATAATCATCAAAGTAAAGTTGATGTTTATTCGATCCTTGAAAGAAATCGGACGGTGTGACCTGTTCTGCCATTGTCGTGATACAAGAGATCCATATGTTGGCGGCGTCCGTAGCGTCCTCTAACTGGAAGCAATGCCTCATAATGAGCTCCACATCCTGGCCGCCGCCAAGTCCGATGGGCGGAGTCTGTATCCATGAACACTGTTCGTCTGAGATGTCGCCGGTGGGATTTGTACCGTACACATTGCAGTCCACCCATGCGCCTTCTCCTGCATCCCATTGGCAGTTTGGATCAAATCCGGTTGCGCCGGTGCTGCAATAGGTGGAAGTGGGAACGCCCACGGACCAGTCGAAACCGGATCCGCTCTCTTTTCCGGTACTGAAATAATTGTCGGGCTGGTATGTATTGTCAAAATCAAAGAGGATGTAGCGATAGCCAGCCCATGCGCCTTGTTCACCGGGCAAGAGGAGAAAGACAGCGGCCACAGCTATAGTGATGAAAAGGAGCCCTAAACCATTGAATTTATTTTTTCTCGTGGGCATCATTCAACACCTCCTTGCGTGGTCCAATTGCCATTTGCCCTTGAAATGGTCAGACAAGGCAAATGACTGTTTCGCTGCCCTCCCTTTTTTATGGCAACCTCCCCCCCCATTTTTTGTACAGCGTTTATGTAAAAAGATAAGAGCACCATTGACACCCGATCCACTCATTCGGAACGCCGGGTTGGTTCTTGTATATGCCGGCATGGGTGCAAACTGCAGCAAATGCCTCGATCCTCTTCTCATATTTGATACATGGCCTCTGGTATTTCTTTTTTTTATGGTCTTCGCTTCGGTTCTTCATCAAGTTCTCCGTGCATTTATTGTTCCACAATATCTTTTTGGAGCGATTGGGTGACGAGCGGAGCGAACTTGCACCCGTAAGTGTATGATGCGGTTAAATCATTCTTCTCAAGGAAGGCGACTCCAGGGCAAATCAGGCAGTGGGCAGAGTGAGCGCATTCATTGCAGGCGGTAAAGTCACGATAACGCAGCTCCCTCAATTGACGTAGCAGTGGCGCGCTCTTCCAGAGTGAGATGAGGGATTCATCGAGGATATTTCCCAGCCGCTTTTTCAATTGAACACAAGGATAGACGTCGCCGTATGGGGAGATCGCAATATTATTCCGCCCGATCGTACAAACAATATCATCCGGTTCTCTTCTCACCACAGGCGGATATTCCAGATCCTCTTTGATGTATCTGCACATAACTGATTCGTCTATCAAGTGTTCAAGAGGCTGTAAATTGCCATCATCTTTCGGTGTGAGATGAGGGTCGATTCTGTAAGGAAGATTCCACTCACGGGCGATCAATTTCATCTCTTGGAGTTCCGAGGCATTTTCCCTCATCAACGGAAATTTTAATACGATCTTCAGATTGTGCCTTCTAGCGTTCTCAATTCCACGCAGAACGGCCCTGAAATTCTTCTCACTTCCCGTGATCTCTCGATATGTCTTTTCACTGGCCCCATACAGACTAATGTCGATAGAGAGGGGGTGGAGGCTTTTGATTTCATCGGCCATGCTCTCATCGATCAGCGATCCGTTCGTGAAAATGCGCACTGCAAATCGTTGTTTACGTGCATAGCGGGCCAGCTCAAGAAAATCTCGCCGCACAAGGGGCTCGCCCCCGCTGAATGTAAGTGTCAGGCATCCTGCTTCGGCGAGTTGATCAATCGCCTGTTTTACAGAATGAGTGTTCAGCTCCTCCTTATCTTTCAATCGGACAATATAACAATGAATACAATCAAAATTGCACCTGTATGTCAACTCGATGAGCGAGCGGAGCGGGATTGACTTATCGGCCGTTTTTTTTTCGATCAGTGAAAAATAATCATCTGAGTGCTCGGTACATTTGTCGTTTTGCATCATGAGGAAGCCGCCTGCAATCTACCGATCTCGTCCCAGACAGATCCGTTTTTTTCGAATTCGAGCTGGTAGACGGGGTAATCCTTCAGAATGTCATTTGTACAGCCTAGAATACTCTGGTAGAGCTCCTTTGAATAGCTCTCGATATAGGGAACATTTGAGAGTAGATCTGCCAGCCCCTCAGCTGACGAGACCTTCCTCGCTCGGGTTTGATTCGATTTTACAATATGGAAAATACCTCCCACCTCGCTGTCTCTTTTTTCTATTATATCAGCTACGGAAGAATCTCCATAGAAAGGGACGCTCTTTGCCATGAGCGATGATTGTTCGGGCATAAGTAAGATCATGTCGTCATTGAGGACTTGGTGTCCGGCGCGCTTCGAGAGCCTCGCTATTGTGGTTTTGCCAGCCCCTTCAGGGCCCATGAACAGAAACGCTCGATTCCGCTTTTTTTCAATTACCGCCGAAGCATGCACCATCATGCAGTGATGATTGATGCTGAGGAGTTGAAAAACATAACGGAGCGCATTTTCGATTATCTCTTCGGCGCCGAAGGTGCAAGAGGCTATTTCAAGCTCTCCCCGTCCTTCATGGGGATTGTAAAAGCACCGGGTAGAAGAAGCACGGAGGTTGAGTGTGTCACCATCGAAATAAGACCGGATATCGAATCTATCCTCCTTGGCAACCAGCGAGTCCGAAGGACGTATAAAAAGCTCTCGTTTTGCTGGGGGATCGGTCAAGAAAGGACCGAACCGTCTAACTATCATAGCAGCCA
This sequence comes from uncultured Thermodesulfobacteriota bacterium, assembly GCA_964522545.1. Taxonomy (GTDB): domain Bacteria; phylum Desulfobacterota; class DSWW01; order CAZFWM01; family CAZFWM01; genus CAZFWM01. Next base: position 9,939 of record CAZFWM010000198.1, on the reverse strand, counting down.
TTTTGGCTTCACTGAACCGAAGCGTAAGCCCTACACCATTGATTGATAGGGTAGCTGCTTTCATAGCTAATCAAACCAAAGTGGACAGAGCCTCAACTAATCAGGCCTTTCGATCTTAGCTCTGCAAGGAATCCCAGGACATCGGTTATAGCCTCCTCAATCTGAACATCATATTGAAGGGCGATCTCCTGGGCAATCAAGGCTGCTTCATTGTGACCGTCGCATTGTTTCCAAATCTGGGTGCCGATCCTGTTCAAGACTTTTATGTCACTAGATTCGCTTATCACAAGGACCGCTTCGCCATCGATCTCACGCCAGGCGATATCTGGATTTTGAACCGGAGAAAAGGTCTTTTCCAATGCGATTCCTTTGAATATGGATTTTAGAAAACTTTTCTCAATTTTTTCAATAGGTTACATTTCGATCAGAGAATCTATTCCTTTACATATTATATTCTATTTAAAAGAAGGCTCCGTGTCAAGTAGAATCGAAAGTTTCTAATCTATTTAAAATATTAACTTCTTAGGCCGGATTTTGAATAAGCGATACACTTTTTCTATGAAATAAGCGTAACGCTCCTTTTTGCCCTCTATGAATAGCCCGCTTATAACCCCCCGAATCAGAGGTTTTACAGTCAATGTCCTGTTAAATGGATCGGACAGGTTGAGAAATGCAGCGATTAGATATTTCTGTATTTTTCCTATCCTGACAGATAAGGGAAAAAGGGATTCAAGTGCCTCCGGCTGGATTAGCTCGAGCGTTTTTAAAGAGAAATAGACCATCCCTCCGATCTTTTGTTCGCATAATTTGGCACGGAGAAGCTCTTGCTTGATTGACGCTTTATGAATGGTCAGAAGAGCGGCTAGGTCTACCATCCAGATGAGACGCTGATTATAGAAATTATGGGCACTGTGCACTGCGCTGTAACAGAATGTGTCGATAGGAGAGAGCGTGAGATAAGGAATGTCACGGGACGTTTTTGCGCTGGCAGATTCTTCCCACGCAGAATCCATATTGAACTTAATATGCGATTCCTGAGCGAGGTCCCAGTGAACCTCCACAATGAGATTGAAGGACTGTTCTTTTAGGTATGGTAAGTGAAAATGAAGACGGCGGTATGTCTCCAGGCGGTCGGCAAATCGAGGCCTGAACCCAAGGCCTACCAGCAATTCGTGCGCAAGATCAAGATCATGGAACTGGACGAGAAGATCGATGTCTGTCATCGGCCTTAAGGCGATTGAGGGGTAGATGTGATCAGCAAAATAGATGCCCTTTAGAGCGATTAGGGGAACTCCCCTGGAGGCGAATGTAGCGGCTATACGGTCGAATTCGTTCAGAAGGTAGATGTTTACGGCGAGTGTGCGCTCATATATGTCTTCCAGGACACGGCGCGGTTTGAGCGGAATTTCCCTGTCCGGGCGCTCTTTACAGAGGTGGTGGTAAATAAGAGGTGCTATGCCGTGAAAATCGGCCTCTTGAACAAGCTGATCCCAGCGCAGCGAACTCCGCATGAGCCTTTCGAGCGCATCGAGACGGGAGGGCGAAAGGTGGAGCGTTGATGCGGCAATTAGGAATGACTCTTCTCGTGAGAAGGGCATTAATCGATCAATTATTTATTGGCTCTGTCTTCTTCTTTTTTGCCCTTCGGACTATGAGGTATGCGTTTCTATGTCCGGGAACGGCCCCTTTAACCAGCAGGAGACTCTGGTCTTTTTGGACCCCTACGATACTAAGGTTCTGCATCGTCACCTGGCGGTTGCCGTGTTGCCCGGCCATGCGAGTGCCCTTCATGGTATGCTGGGGATAGCGGCCCCCGATGGACCCTCCGTGACGGAAACATTCATGAGTTCCGTGGGTCATGGGAGATCGGCTGAAATGGTGGCGCTTGATTACTCCGGTGAATCCTCGGCCCTTCGAAGTTCCCACGATATCAACGAAATCTCCTGGATTGAAAATATCTACATCGACTGGCTGCCCCAGCTCAAATGATGACGCTTCTTCCGGATCGATACGAAATTCGCTAAGAATGCGGAGGATTTGTTCTCCGGCCTTTTTCAAATGTCCGAGTTCGGGCTTGTTTTTCCGGCTCTCCTTGACCGTCTCGAAACCAATCTGAACTGCCGAGTAACGGTCTTTCTCTGGTGTCTTTACCTGAGTGACATAGCAGGGGCCGGCCTTGATGACTGTTACGGGAGTGACGATGCCGTGATCGTCGAAGATTTGAGTCATTCCTATTTTTTTTCCTATTAATCCTGGTATCATTTTCTATTCTCTTTCTACTTTCGTGTTTTAAATCGGCTTGCAGGAAGAACGGGTACTTTTTCTTTCTCAAAGAAATGAGTAGAATTAGACAATATAGCTTTCAGCCTCATAGAAGTCAATAAGTGAAAAAAATATACCCGAATAATTCTCATCAATGAATTATCAGGTTCCCTTTTTGAATGTTGACCAAGAGAAGCATGCTGAGATTTCGAAAGGTTCAGGAGACATTGAAATGGCATACAGACGAAAAGATCATTATTATCGCAGGGCAAAAAAAGAGGGCTATGCTTCGAGAGCCGCCTACAAGCTCATTGACCTAGATCGGAAATACCAGTTTCTTTTTCCAGGTGCAAGGGTTGTTGAACTGGGCTGCTGTCCAGGAGGATGGTCCCAGATTATCATCGGCAAAGTGGGTCCTGGCGGCCGCGTTTTCGGTGTGGATCGACTTCCGAGGGCTCACAATCTTCCCAAAGGCCTTGTCTACATCTCAGCGGATTTGACGGACGCCTCGGACCGAGAGCGCCTCGGAGTAGAGGTGGGAGATAAAGTGGATCTGATACTTAGCGACATGGCCCCGGATACAACGGGCATTGGCTTTCGAGACCGCCATCTTTCCTATGAACTTGCGCTTGACGTTTTGGAAGTGGGTCGGTTGTTGTTGAGGCGAGGCGGGCACATTCTTCTCAAGATTCTTGCCGGGGAGGAGATGAAGAAGCTCATATCCACCTTAAAAGGTGAGTTCGAAAAGGTAATCACGATCGTGCCGGCGGCTTCACGCCAGGGATCTTCCGAACAGTACATTCTGGCTCGGAGCTTTCGTGGGGGCAACTTCTTCGAAAGAGACGAATGATGTGCTTGACAAAAAATAAGGCCTTGCCTATTCTTCCCGCGATTCGAAGTTTTGAAAGGTTTTTTGAGGAGGTAATGTGATGGCACTAATGGTCAATAATGAGTGCATCAACTGTGGATCCTGCGAGCCAATGTGCCCGAATGACGCAATCAGCGAAGGGGAAGAGCGCTTTATTATCGATCCGGATATTTGCACCGAGTGCATTGGAGATAACGACGAACCGCAGTGTGCCGAGATATGTCCTGTTGAGGCCTGTGTCCCCGATCCGGACCGCGAAGAGACGAGGAAAGAGCTCCAGGAAAAATACAGCTGAATCCACACTTCTTGAATAGAGTTTCAATGACAACATTCTAAAATGGGGATTTGTTCGGTCTCATGATCGTATCAAATCCCTCTTTTTTTTTTGCTGATCGACTATGACCTGCGGGGAGGATGATGGAGCGATCAGTCATAGGTTGATGCATGATAGAATCTAGGAATCATGATGATCGACATTCTCCGAGCATGCCCGGCTTTGGACATGGCCGGGCAGCTGTCGATGATTCGATGATCATAGACAGGCGACTTCATATTATCACTGGCAAGGGGGGAGTGGGAAAATCCACGGTGAGTGTAGCTTTGGCGCAGGCCGCCGCACGCCGAAAAGGGCGGGTTTTGCTCGTCGAGGCCGATACCAAACGTCGAACCACCGGAACCCTGGCCCGGTTCTTCCAAGTCCCCGAAGCTCGCAATCGGATACTCCCTGTAGCGCCGGGAGTCGACCTTCTCTCCATGGATGCCGACCTGGCTTTGCGAGCTTATGTTGTGGACAAAACCCGCCTGGGCGCTGTTTATCACACCTTGGCACGATCCGCGGCATTCCAGAAGAGCTTTGACTTTGTCCCGGGGATCAAGGAGCTCATGATCCTTTACACGATATGCCTGTTCGAGGAGAGCCGTGATCGACAGGGAGCTGGAAAGCGCTATGGATCGATCATCTTCGATGCGCCTCCAACCGGGCACGGTCTCTTTTTTCTCCGGCTACCTCAGAAGGTGATCGATATATTCCGCATCGGCCCTCTCATCAAGGATGCGCAGAGGGTCAAGAGGCTCCTGGAAGATCCGAACCGATGCCTGCTTCACATCGTAACGCTTCCAGAGGAGATGCCCGTCAACGAGACGATCGAGCTTGCATCCGATGTAAGTGAGAAATTGCAGGTGAAGCTGGGGGGGATATTCATCAATAAAATTCCCATATTCCCCCTCAGCGATGTCGATGAGCAGCGTCTGCTGAGTCCCGGTGGGAATAAGGCCATCTCGGCTGAGCTGGAACGCTCGTTCAGCCCTGAGGAAACGAGCGTCCTCGTGCAGGCCGCCGTCACGGCTATCAGGAGACGTCGTGTAACCGCGGCACACCTGGCCAGGCTCAAACGCAATCCGTGGCGTTTTATCGAGATCCCCCTCATGCCCCCGGGCCTGGTCAACACGGAAGTTGCCGAGGCCGCATCAGCCCTGCTCGAGGCACATCTCGACAAAGGAGTCCTGTGAACAGCCCGGGGGGCGATATGCTCGCCCGGGCCGTGGCAGAAAAGCGGACGCTGATCTTCTGCGGCAGCGGAGGCGTGGGGAAAACCACCATTGCGGCCGCTTCGGCGCTGCACGCTGCAGCCATGGGCCGGCGCGTCCTTGTCCTCACAATCGATCCCGCCCGCAGGCTCGCCGACTCCATTGGGCTCCGCGGCCTGACCAACGACCCGGCCCCCGTTCCCCGAGAGCGACTTGCCGAAATCGGGATTGAAAGCTCGGGGTCTCTGGATGCGATGATGCTTGATGCGAAGCGGGTCCTGGACGAGCTGGTCGAAACCTATGCGGTCAATGAGAACATGAAGGAAGTGATATTTTCCAATCCGGTGTACGCACACGGTGCAGAGACATTGATCGGGTCCCCTGAGTACCTGGCCATGGAAAAACTTTATGAATTAAACCACACAAGCCGATACGACCTTATCGTCCTCGATACTCCGCCGACCCGACATGCCCTCGATTTTCTCTCCGCCCCGGCCCGCATGGTGAATTTCCTCGAGGACAACCTCCTCCTAAGGATACTTCTCAAGCCCAGCATGTCGGCCGGACGTGTCGGGCTTCGCATGTTTCGGTTCGGCACGGCGGCCGTTCTCCGGGCAATAGAAAAAATCACGGGTTCGGATTTTATCAAGGCGGGTATCGATTTCCTAAACGCCTTTGAAGGGATGTTCGCAGGATTCAAGGAGAGGGCCTTACGGGTGGGTCTCCTCCTGAAAGATCCCGGCACGGAGTTCGTCGTCGTAACGTGCCCGGAAGCTCTCTCGATCGACGAGGCGCTCTTCTTCAGGCGGAACCTGCGAGAGCAGTGCGCCCCTTTCGGAGGGTTTGTCGTGAACCGCGTGCACCGCGATTTTCTCGATACCCTCCCGGAGGGCGACTGGGCGGACTCCCGGCTGCAGCGGTCTCTCGCCCGCCGCAGTGAAGGCGAAGAGGGGGAGGCGGGGCGGGCCGCGACGGAGCACGAAGTAAGATCGGATCAAGATCCGGTACAGCGGCTCATCACGAACTTGGCGCTACACCAAGAGATCGCCGGACACGATCGGAAGGCATTGAGATCCCTCTACAAGGAGCTCACACCGGGGGAATGGGCTGTCGAGGTACCGTTTTTCGCAGAAGACATCTACGACCTTGCAGGGTTGGCCAGAGTCAACGAGTGCCTGTTCCCGGCTTGGGGGCACAGCGATTCGAGATGATCAGCGCCTTTTTCTTTCGTATGTTCTCATCCTCCGAAATTACACAGTGTGCTGGCAGTCCCTCTTTTAACTTCCCATAGTCCTTCTCGAGAATCAGACAGACCAGGTGAACCGATCCACCAAGGGCCCCGGCAAGGTCCTCCGGCTCCTCGAAGAGGGCAATGCGTCGATCGGAATAGAAGTAAAGCCCTGGCTTGTCTATCCGGTACGATGCCGCCCTTCCCTCCGATCCTGCCAGAAGCACAAGGTTCTTAGCGGCCGGTTTCACTGATCTCTTCCAGGTGCGGGCCGGCAGGATCGCAACCGTGTAGAAAAATAGAAAGATGACTGTGATGGCGCAGGTCAGAGCAAAGGCGGTCCGGAATGCGCGTCTGCGTAGAGCCACGGCAAGGGCCAGTGCCGTGGCGCCCGCTGCAACACACAGGATCTCGAAGTTGGGAAAAGATTCCCGAGGCTCACCTGACAGGGCGACATAGAGTGGGAAGCCCACTGCACCTGCGGCGAGAGCGATGGCCAAGAGCCAGATGCAAATCTCCAGCTTTCGAGCGACGATCGCCCGTAATAGACCGCGACGGACGGAGGATTCTTTTTCGTAGGCCGGGGATCCGCCGCGCGGACCTGCAATGGCGAACTCCCAGAGTGCCCCGATGATGAGAGCCGCGGCCGGGAAGAGGGGGAGGAGGTAGGCGCCCCGCTTGGCCTGAGAGAGGCTCAGCAGTGTGAATGTGACGCCGAACCAGACAGCCGGAAAACGTAGCGACCTGCGTCGGGTCTCATCTGAGCCGGGTGCGAAGAGCATGGCCGCGGCCGGGATGAATAGGCTCCACGGAGTGAGCACCGCGAAGACCTCACCGAAGTAATAATAAAAAGGCTGCTTTCGGTCGAAGGCAATGAAAAAACGTGTGAACTGCTGTCTGAAGAGCATTTCATTCGCACTTTCCGAGCCGGCCTGGATATAGAAGAGGACAAACCAGGGGGATGCAAAGGCGAGGAAGATGAGCAGGCCACGTCCCGGCCTTAGGAGTCGGATGTCATGCAGTCGACGATCCCAGGCCAGATAGACCAGGCATGACGCCATGGGGACGGCAAGGCCGAGGAGGCCCTTGGTCACAGTGGCAATGCCCATTAGGGCGAACATGGCGGCCTGGTAAGGAGCTGGCCTGGGTGCGCCGTTGAGTATCCGATAAGCACAGAGTTGAGCGCCGGCTATGAGCGCCGTGAACGTGATGTCCATCTGGGCGCTCCTGGCATGCCACCAGAGTTTGCTCGTGAGGATCAGGACGAGGCCGGATATGAATGCGCCCCTCAAGCCGAGGATCGTCACTCCGATACTGAAGGTGATAGCCGCCAGCGCCACTCCGGCCAGCGCAGAGGGAAATCGGGCTGAGAACTCGCTCACTCCAAAGAGGCGGTAGGAGAGAAGAATCAAATAGTGGAATATGGGCGGCTTTGTTGCGATCACTTCGCCGTTTAGGTGAGGTACGACGTAGTCCCCGGTCTCGATCATCTCCCGGGCGATCTGGGCGGCCCGTGTCTCGGCTGCGTCCCATAAATCACGCTCGCCGAGCCTGTAGAAGAACAGGGTGGACGCTATTGCGATCAATATGGCCAGGAGAGCTGCGGTGCGCAATGAATCTGTACCTTGTGAGTGGGAACCAGCCATTGTTTTTGTCCTGCTGCCAGATCATCGAGACTTGCGGTCGAGACCGTAAAGGGGCCTGATCCCATGCAATATCGGCATGGGATCAGGCCATAATTCAGTGGAAACCATTTAGTAATGGAAAAGGTGAAATGTGTCAAATTGACGGGGATTCGGGGGCACGAGGGGCCTGAAAGGAAAAGTACTTCAAATTATTCAAGAAGTCTGGTATTGTTCGTCCTGAACCGTGGGATTGAAAATGGTGCCGAAGGGGGGATTCGAACCCCCACACCCCATTGGGCACTAGACCCTGAACCTAGCGCGTCTACCAATTCCGCCACTTCGGCGCAAAGATGGATTGCAATAAACCGTCCTTTAAAATATATTTTTTTTACCTAGAGGATGTCAAGAGACGTGAAATCGATTAGACGGGGAGAAAGATGAGCACACGCAAAGAGATCCGCAAGACGAAGCGGCCCTGTGCGGCCGTGAAAGGGGTGGTCGTCCTGACAGCCCATCTGGAGGTGTTCTATCAGGGGCGCCCGCCACAGGAGTCTTTCAGGCACGTTTTGAGATGGACCTCCTGCACAAAGAAGGATGAATGCGGGAAGAAATGCAATTACTTCTTCGGGAGTGACGACGCCGACTTTCATGCTGGGAATGCGAGTGAGTTCTAACTGATTCTGAGGTAGTACGGATGAACTCTGTAGGTGATATGATCAGCCGGGCCCTCAAAGAGGATATCGGCCCTGGTGACTGGACAACCGACACACTCATTTCTGAGGGGGAGAGGGGGATCGGCGAGGCGATAGCCCGGGAGCCATTTGTTCTGGCGGGAATCGAGGTTGCCCGACGTGTATTCAACACCCTTTCCGACTCCTGCGTCTTCGAGGAGGAGAGGCATGACGGCGATGAAGTACGTGAGGGGGGCGTGATCTTCAGAGTCTCCGGCCCTATGCGGACGCTGCTCACAGGAGAGAGGACCGCATTGAACTTTCTCCAGCGATTATCGGGCATTGCGACCCTCACCCGGAAGTATGTAGAGTGCATAAAAGGAAGCAAGGCGCGGATAATCGATACACGCAAGACCACACCCGGCTGGCGAATCCTCGAGAAATACGCCGTCCGTGTCGGCGGGGGAGCCAACCATCGCTTCGGCCTTTACGATGGGATTCTAATAAAAGACAACCACATAGCCGCTTGTGGCGGGATCTCCAAAGCGATCGAGCGGGCGAGAAGGACGGCTCCTCATCTCCTGTGCGTGGAAGTAGAGACGAAAACCCTGGCCGAGGTGCGGGATGCACTGGAGGCAGGAGCGGATGTGATCATGTTCGACAACATGAGCGAGCAAGAAATGCGCGAAGCCGTGGATATCGTCAGAGACCGTGCGGTCAAAGAGGCTTCCGGCCGCGTCGATCTCGAGCGGGTCGCACGGGTGGCCGCCACGGGAGTTGATCTCATCTCGGTCGGACAGATCACTCATTCGGCCCGATCAGTCGATATCTCGATGCGAATCCGGCCGCACCCATAGTTACTGCCGATTAGGACTTTCAGCTTTTATACGCCTGACGATCCTGATTCCGGTCAGATTCTTAAATAACTTAAAGGTTTTCTTGAAGAATAGGATTGAGATTCATGCTAATGGTCATAGATGTAGGCAATACAAACACAGTCATAGGCGTCCACGATGGACGCGACTGGGCCAGGTACTGGAGGATCGAGACGAAAAAAGGGCGCACTGCAGATGAGTTAGGCATTGTAATGCTGAACCTCCTGCTGGCCGGTGATCTTTCCCCGGAGAATATCTCCGGGATCATCTTCTCCTGCGTAGTACCGCCTCTGGCCCCCATCATCGATGAGCTCTCCCTCAAGTACCTGAACTGCAAGGCCATCGCAGTAGGTCCTGGAATCAAGACGGGAGTACCGATCCGATGTGAAAATCCAAAGGAGGTAGGTGCGGACAGGATCGTGAACGCCGTCGCTGCTTATGAAAAAGTACGGGGGCCGTGCATCGTTGTCGATTTCGGCACGGCGACCACCTTCGACGTGATTTCCAGCAAAGGGGAATTCCTTGGCGGTACGATCGCTCCGGGCATCCAGATATCGATCGAGGCACTTTTCCAGCGCACGTCAAAGCTGCCCCGGGTAGAAGTGACAAAGCCCAAGAGTGTTATAGGAAGGGACACGATAAGTGCAATCCAGTCCGGAATCATCTACGGATATGCAGGCCTGGTAGATGGCATTGTGCGGCGTATCCAGCAAGAAATGGTCGATGAGGTCCGAGTGATCGCAACCGGGGGTCTGGCGGAGTTCATCGCCTCTGAGGCCCGGACGATCCAAGAGGTGGATGAGCGGCTCACTTTGGAGGGACTTCGCCTCTTGTACCAGAGAAACAGTGAGAGCGATGGGGGTTAGTGCGGGCAAAGGGGGTT